>NZ_OY780935.1:2024838-2361007 GCF_963675965.1 uncultured Celeribacter sp.
CCGCTCAGCAGCGTCAACAGCACCTGCCGGTTGCGCAACGCACCCAGTTCCCGCATCGGATTGGAGCCTGTGTCTGCCGCCTGTGCCGGGGCATAGGTCTGGATCAGAATGGCCGTCAGCAAGGCCAGCGCACCGACCAGCGCAAAGGCCCAACGCCAGCCTACGGTCTGGCCCAGAACATTCGCGAAAGGCACCCCCACCACCGTGGCGATGGTCAGCCCGAGCATCAGCCGCGCGACCGCCTGACCTTTCTTGTTCGGCGCGACAAGCGAGGCGGCCATCAGCGCGGCAATGCCGAAATAGGCACCATGCGGCATGCCGGAAAGAAAACGCGCCGCCATCATGCTTTCGTAATTCGGGGCCACGGCGGACAACAGGTTCGCCAGACAAAACATGACCATCAGACCCACCAGCAAGAGCCGCCGGTTGATCTTGGCCGCCAGCACCGCGATCAGCGGCGCACCGACCACCACACCCAGCGCATAGGCGGAAATCACATGGCTTGCAGCAGCCTCAGTCACTGACAAGCCTTTGGACAGGTAAGGCAGTAAACTCATCGAGGCGAACTCGGTGGTGCCGATGGAGAAACCGCCCATCGCCAATGCAAACAGCACGATGGAGGGGCGTGCGCCCTGCGTCACGGGGGAAACATTGGCCATGTTTGATGATCCTAAGCTGCGGCGCGGCCGCCGGGACAGGGGATGTTGTCCTCACATCCCTTATTCTGCCCCACGGATCAAGAGCACCAAAGGCCTCAGCCGTTCAACCCGCCTTTGCACAGGATGCATAGGCCATCCGTCGCGCAACCGCGCATTTTGCTGAACCTTTCCCTTAGGTCGCGCGTTACCCCCCTGTCTCAAGGAAGGTGATCCATGCCCGAACCCAGATCGATCAACGACATTCTGACCGCCCTGAATCGGGCCTGCGATGGCGACTCTGTGTCGGTGGACCAGATCTTTGACGAGATTGGGCACCGCTCCTTCGCGCCCGCGCTTCTGGTGCCGGCGCTGCTTTTGGTGTCACCGATTTCCGGCATTCCCGGCGTGCCCACCGTGGGGTCGATTATCATCTTTTTCTTCGCGGTTCAGGCCATTATCGGCACAGATCACCTCTGGTTACCGGGCTTTATCCGTAAACGCAACATGCCCTGCAGCAAGCTGAGTAAGGCTCTGATCTGGCTGCAAAAACCGGCCGACTGGATCGACGAACGCACAGAGCGGCGCCTGTCGGTTCTGGCACGCTGGCCGTGGCATAATCTGGCCTATGTCGCGATGATCGCGCTGGCCATGATCATGCCGTTTCTGGAAATCCTGCCGATGGTGACCTCGGTCGCCTGTTTCTCCATCAGCCTTCTGGCGCTTGGCATCATGGTGCGCGACGGCCTGCTGGTGCTGCTCGGTTATCTCTGCATCGGCGCCTTTGGCCTGCTGGTGCTCAGCCTGACCCGGACCGTCACCGGGGGTTAAGCTCGCTTGCTGGACAAATCCGCAACGTCCAACACCGAAAGCACCTTAGCCTCGATGTCAGGGGTGTTCAGCTTGGCGACCGCATACATTGCATCCGGGCTGGCCTGATCGATAAAGATATCGGGCAGGGTCATCGAACGCACCTTGAGGCCACGATCCAGCAGCCCGTCTTCGGCCAGAAAATTCATGACATGAGAGCCAAAGCCGCCAATTGCGCCCTCTTCCAGCGTGATCAGAGCCTCATGGGACATCGCCAGGTCACGGATCAGGTCGTGATCCAGCGGCTTGGCAAAGCGCGCATCCGCAACCGTGCAGGAAATCCCTTTCTGTTCGAGATTCTCGGCGGCGCGCAGCGCTGGTTCAAGGCGGGTGCCAAAGGAAAGAAGTGCCACGCGCGTCCCCTCTTTCACCACGCGGCCCTTGCCGATCTCCAGCGGCTCACCGCGTTCCGGCATCTGAACACCAACGCCTTCGCCACGCGGATAGCGGAAGGCAATCGGCCCCGCATCATAGGCTGCAGCCGTGGCGACCATATGTTTCAGCTCAGCCTCATCTGCGGCGGCCATAACGACCATGCCCGGCAGATTTGCCAAAAAGGCCACATCGAAAGACCCGGCATGGGTGGCCCCATCGGCCCCGACCAGCCCGGCGCGGTCAATCGCGAACCGCACAGGCAGGCGCTGGATCACCACATCATGTACCACCTGATCATACCCGCGCTGCAAGAAGGTCGAATACATCGCACAGAAGGGTTTCATACCGCCCGCCGCCAGACCGGCGCAGAAGGTCACGCCATGCTGTTCGGCAATCCCGACATCGAAACACCGGCTGGGGAAGCGTTCGGCAAAAAGATCCAGCCCCGTGCCATCCGGCATCGCCGCGGTGACCGCGACGATCTTGTCATCGCGTTCCGCCTCGGCAATCAGCGATTTGGCAAACACCGAGGTATAAGACGGGGCGTTGGATTTCGCCTTTTTCTGTTCCCCCGTGACAACATCGAATTTCGCCGTGGCATGGCCTTTGTCCGGACGATCTTCGGCGGGGGCATAGCCTTTGCCCTTTTGCGTGATCGCGTGGATCAGGATCGGCCCGGTCGCCCGCGCCTTGACGGTGCGCAGAACCGACAGAAGCTGGTCCATGTCATGACCATCAATCGGGCCCACATAGGAAAAGCCCAGTTCTTCGAACAGGGTGCCGCCAATGGTCATGCCCTTGAGCATTTCCTTGGCACGTTTCGCGCCTTCCTGAAACGGATGCGGCAGCAGGGAGACAGCGCCTTTGGCAGCCGCTTTCAGCTCCTGGAAAGGTGCCCCGGCATAGAGCCGCGTCAGATAGGAAGACAGCGCGCCGGTCGGCTGCGCAATGGACATTTCATTGTCGTTCAGGATGACAATCAGCCGCTTGCCCAGGTGCCCGGCATTGTTCATGGCCTCAAAAGCCATCCCCGCAGACATGGCGCCATCGCCGATCACCGCAATCGCATCGCCCAGCCCATGGTCAGGCGCACCGCCCAGATCGCGCGCCACGGCAAAGCCCAGCGCGGCGGAAATCGAGGTCGAACTATGCGCCGCCCCAAAGGGATCAAACGGGCTTTCAGAACGCTTGGTAAAGCCGGACAGCCCACCTTCGGTGCGCAGGGTGCGAATGCGGTCGCGACGCCCGGTCAGAATTTTATGCGGATAGCATTGGTGCGACACATCCCAGACCAGCCGGTCTTTGGGGGCGTCGAACACCGCATGTAGCGCCACCGTCAGCTCCACCACGCCCAGACCCGCGCCCAGATGGCCACCGGTTTCCGATACAGCGGAAATAGTTTCGGCACGCAGTTCGCCGGCCAGACGTTTCAGCTCCGCATCCGAAAGGGCTTTCATGTCGGCGGGCGCGGCAATGCGATCAAGTGTGGGTGTGGCTGGACGGTCGGACATGGCGTCTCGCTTTCTCAGGTTTCCCGCGAAATAACGAAGCGGGCGAGCGCCCGCAAGGGTTCGGCCCGTGTTCCATAGGGCGAAAGCGCCGCACAGGCCTCATCCACAAGGGTAGCGGCGCGCTGCTTGGCCTCTTCAAGACCCAGAAGTGACACGAAGGTCGCCTTGCCGGCCTCGGCATCCTTGCCGACGGCCTTGCCGGTCTTGATGGCATCGCCTTCGACATCCAGAATATCGTCCTGGATCTGAAACGCCAATCCCAGCGCCTTGGCATAGCGCGCCATCGCAGCGGGATCGGCCTCTCCCAGAATGGCCCCGGCACAGGCCGACCATTCGATCAGCGCCCCGGTCTTGTTGCCTTGCAATTCGGTGATCTCATCGAGGCTCAGCGGGCGTTCGGCGGTCTCGGCTGCGATGTCCTGCGCCTGTCCCAACACCATACCCTGTGCACCGGCCGCGCGCGCCAGACTGGCCACCAGCCGGACCCGCACAGCGTCCGAGACCCCAAGTTCCGCCCGGGTCAGCAGTTCGAACGCCAGCGTCTGCAGCGCATCGCCAACCAGAACCGCCGTCGCCTCATCCCAGCATTTGTGCACTGTCGGCTGCCCCCGGCGCAGATCGTCGTCATCCATGCAGGGCAGATCGTCATGCACAAGGCTGTAGGCATGCAGCGCTTCGATCGCGGCTGCCGCCCAGACTGAACGATCTGGACCGATGCCATGCAGGGCCGCGCCTTCCATCACCAGAAAGGCGCGCAGACGCTTGCCGCCGCTCAGCGCATAGCGCATGCCCTCCTGCACCGGCAGAGTGCCAAAATCGGTAAAAACCGTTTCAAAGCAGGCATCGACCGCTGCCGTGCACCGGGTCAGATCGCTTTGCATCAGTAGCCTTCAGCCTTGGTGACACCGGTCGCGCCTTCGGGGCCTACGGTGATCTTTTCAACCTTTTCCTCGGCCTCTTTCAGCTTGGTTTCGCAATGCGATTTCAGCTTGGCGCCGCGTTCATACAAATTGATGCTGTCTTCCAGAGCAACATCGCCGCGTTCCAGCTTGCTCACGACCTCATTCAGTTCGGCCATGGCCTGTTCAAAGGTCATTTTGGACACATCGGTTTCCGGTGTCTCGGTCATATCTGTACTCCCGGCTTCTTTGTGTCCTGCTTACAGCCAAATGCACCCGAAAGACCAGTTCCAGTTTGCCGTAAACCTTATTCCGGCGTCAGCATATACCCTGCCCCGCGCACGGTCTGCAAATAGCGCGGCTGGCGCGGATCGTCTTCAAGTTTGCGACGCAGACGCGTGATTTGCACATCCACGGCACGTTCCTGCGCCTGACCGCCATCCCGGCCCAACCTTTCTACCAGATCGGCACGGCTGACAGGTTCGCCGGATGCGGCCACGAAAATCTTCATCAACTGCGACTCAGTCGCCGTCAGGCGCACGATCTGGTCGCCTTCCCACAATTCGCCACGCTCCACATCGTAACGAAACCGCCCCATGTGCAGGTATTTCGGCGCGGTCTCTGCCTCCAGCGGTTTCGGCATCCGGCGCAAGACAGCGTTGATGCGCAGCAGCAGTTCTTTGGGTTCGAACGGTTTGGCAAGATAATCATCCGCCCCCGCTTCAAGCCCCGCGATCCTATCCTCGGTTTCGCCCTTGGCGGTGAGCAAAAGGATCGGGGTGGTGAGGGTTTCGCGCAGACTTTGCGTCAGACTGATGCCGTCTTCACCGGGCATCATTACGTCCAGAACAATCAGGTCGAATTCCAGCCCTGCCAAAAGACGACGGGCGTGGGCCGCATCGCGCGCGGCGGTGACGCAAAACCCCTGGCGGATCAGAAACTTTTGCAACAACCCCCGAATGCGTTCATCGTCATCGACAATGAGCAGGTGAATCTCCCCGGTCACCCCTTGTCCTCCTTTGTGGCCATATCACGATAATAGGCCAATTGATCCGCGTCCATCATCGCTTCCAACACCTGCCGAAACCCCGAAACGGCCTCGTGCCCTGCCTCCCGATAGGCCCGCCGCATCCGCGCGCGCTGCGCCTCCGACAGCTCGGCCTCAAGGGTTTTACCACTCTCCGTCAGATAGATGTGCCGTTCGCGTTTGTCCTGCACGCCAACACGGCTTTCCACCAGCCCGTCTTCGATCAGGGTCCTCAGCACCCGGTTGAGCGACTGTTTGGTCACACCCAGAATGCCCAGCAAATTGTTCACATTGGTCCCCGGGTAGCGGCTGATGAAATGCACTGCGCGGTGATGCGCCCGACCATAACCATATTTTTCCAGAATGCGGTCCGGATCGGCGGTAAATCCACGGTAGGCGAAAAACATCGCTTCGATCCCTTTCCGAAGCTGTTCATCCGTCAAAAATAGCAGCGCCTCGCCGCTTTTTTGGCCCCCGGTGGTGTTGTCAGCCATACCCCGCCTCATCAGTAATCTGCGTAATTTCTCTGCACTTTATGTCAGCGTTGTTGACATTCCAAGGTTGAATTGATAGCGATTTCGGGATTTTACGCAATAAAAGTCCCCCAAAAACACAAAATGCGCAACTTTTGAGAAGTTTGGCGGGGAAGAATCGGAAAGGAGACCCCGATGGAGGGCAGCTACGAAGACCGCGACGGCAAGATCTGGATGGACGGCGAAATGCTGGATTGGCGCGATGCCAAAGTCCATGTGCTCAGCCATGCGCTGCACTACGCCTCTGCGGTGTTCGAGGGCGAACGCTGCTACAACGGCAAGATCTTCAAAGGCGTTGAGCATTCCATCCGCCTGCGCCGCTCTGCCGAGCTTCTGGATATGGAAATCCCCTATTCCGTCGAGGAAATCGAAGCCGCGAAATATGCCATGCTCGAAGCCAACGGCTGGACCGATGCCTATGTCCGCGCGATTGCCTTCCGCGGTGCCGGTTCCGACATGGGCGTCTCTGCGAAAGCCAACCCGGTGCGGCTGGCCATCGCCGGCTGGGAATGGGGCGCCTATTACGGCGACGCCAAGATGAAAGGCGCCAAGCTCGACATCGCGAAATGGAAACGCCCCTCCCCCGAAACCATTCCGACCGCGGCCAAGGCCGCCGGGCTTTACATGATCTGCACCATGTCGAAACACGCCGCCGAGGCCAAAGGGTGTTCGGACGCGCTGTTCATGGATTATCGCGGCTATGTCGCCGAGGCGACCGGGGCGAACATCTTTTTCGTCAAGAACGGCGAAGTGCACACACCCGACCCTGATGCCATCCTGAACGGGATCACACGGCAGACTGTAATCGAGCTTCTCGAAAAGAAAGGCATCAAGGTGCATGTCCGCCGCATCTTGCCCGAGGAACTCGAAGGCTTTGAACAGTGCTTCCTGACCGGCACCGCGGCAGAGGTCACCCCGGTTGGCCAGATCGGCGATTACACCTTTGAAGTGGGCGCCCTGACCCGCGACATCGCGCAGGAATACGAACAGCTCGTGCGCAGTTGATCAAACAAGACAGCGCTCCTTCAGCCCATCGGTTGAGGGAGCCGCCTACAGATTTTCCGTTTTGCGCCGCCTTTCTGCGCTGAGCCCAAGATAACGCTCGCGGAAAATGATCGTGATCCCCGCCGCGATCACGATGGATGACCCGATGATCATCGGCACGGTCGGCACCTCATGGAACACCACATAGCCAATCAGTAACGCGAGAATCATCGACGCATAGTCGAACGGCGCCAGCATTGAGGCATCTGCATAGCGGTAACAGGAGGTCAGGAACACCTGCGCTACCCCACCGACCAGCCCACCCAGCACCAGAAATGTCCCGACTTTCAGGCTGGGCATCACCCAATCTGAAAAGGGAATGGTCATCAGCCCGGCAACGGTACAGGACATGGAGAACCAGAACACGATCGAGGTCGTACTTTCCGTCCGAACCATATTGCGCACATGCAGTTGCACAATGGCCGCCAGACAGGCGCCACCAAGCGCGACCATGGCGCCAAGTTGTTCATGTGGATCGGGAGCACCGTGCAAGACGGTGAACCGCGGCATCAACACGATAACCACCCCCAAAAGCCCGGCGAAGACGGCAAAAAACCGAAACAGCCGGACATCTTCGCCAGCAAACATCGCGGCAAACACCACCAGCAACAATGGCGAGGCATAGCCGATGGCCGTGGCCTCTGGCAGCGGCAACAGCGCCAGTGCGGAAAAGTTCAGAAACATTGCGCTGGCCCCGATCATCCCGCGCCAGACATGACCCATCGGGGATTTCACCTTTAGCCCGGCGCCGAACTCCTGACGCTGTGCCAGCCAAAGGAAAATGATCGGCAAGGCGAAAAGCGATCGGAAAAACACGGCTTCCCCGGCAGGCACTTCGGCACTGGACGCTTTCACCAGTGCAGACATGACAACGAAACAGCTGACAGAGCCAAGCTTCAACGCGATGCCGCGAAAGGGATTCATGACACAATCCTGACCAGAAACAGATGGCTCACCGTTTCACGACGGCGTCAAACGTGCAACGGCCCACTGCGCCGCGTCGCGCACGGTGGCGTCGGCATCCTCGCACAACACCCGCGCCACCTCGTGCAGCTCCGGACTTTCGGAATTCCCAATGGCATAGAGCACGTTGCGCACAAAGCGGTCCCGCCCAATCCGCTTGATCGGTGACCCGGAAAACCGCGCGCGGAAGGCCGCATCATCCAGCCCGGCCAGCTCAGCCAGCGGCGGGCTGATCAGATCGGGACGGGCGGCATATTTCATCTCGGTTGCCGCCACGGCGAATTTGTTCCAGGGGCAGGCGGCGAGACAGTCGTCACAGCCATAGATCCGATTGCCCATCAAGGCGCGCAAGTCCGGATCGACCGGCCCGTGATGTTCAATGGTCAGATAGGAAATGCAGCGCCGCGCATCGATCTGCCCGGGCGCAGGAAAGGCCGCCGTTGGACAGGCATCCAGACAGGCTGTGCAAGACCCGCAATGCGGCTTTTCAGCTGGATCAGGGTCGAATTCATGCGTCGTAAAGATCGCACCAATAAAAAACCAACTGCCCAGATCGCGCGACAAAAGATTGGTGTGTTTACCCTGCCACCCGAGCCCCGCTTGCGCCGCCAGCGGTTTTTCCATCACCGGGGCCGTGTCAACAAAAACCTTGATTTCCGTCTCAGGACCCGCCTGCTCGATCAGCCAGCGCCCCAGACGTTTCAGGCGTTTCTTGACCACGTCATGATAGTCGCGATTGCGGGCATAGACTGAAATTGTGCCGGTTTCGGGTCTATTTATAGCCTCCAGAGGATCATCATCCGGCGTATAAGCCTCGGCCAGCATGATCACCGATTTCGCCTCGGGCCAGAGCACGGCCGGATCGCCACGCCAAGCCATACGCTCCTCCATCCACTGCATCTGACCGTGACGGCCTTCCTCAACGAACTGCTGCAAACGCTCCATGGCTCCGGGGATCTCCGGGCGTCCGAAAGAGGCTTTGGAAAAGCCTTCTTCCAAAGCGCGTGCGCGCACCGCTTCTTTGTCCAAACCGGCCAAAGTCGCCCCTTTCGTCTGTTTTCACTATCCTTGTAGGGAATACCCCGCGACGCAAGGTCGATCAAAAATCCAGATCGGTGTAATGCGCGGGAGGCGGAAAGCCCGACACCTGATCCGCCAGCAACGACCGAAACGCCGGACGCGATTTGATCTTGGCGTACCAGTCCTTGACCACATCGTGCCGGTTCCAGTCCACATCCGAGATGTAATCGAGCGAGGATAGATGCGCCGCCGCCGCGAAATCGGCAAGGGTCATCGCATCCCCAGCCAGCCAACGACGGCGGTCCAGAAGCCAAGCCATGTAATCGAGATGGTATTTGATCGCCTTAGCGCCAGATTTGACATTCGCCGACACAGGATAGCCTGCCTTCATCAATTTGCGGTTCACCCGCTCATAGAGCAGGTTCGAGGTGACTTCGTGATGAAACTTGTCATCGAACCATGCCACCAGACGGCGCACCTCATAGCGGCCTTCCGCATCCTTGGGCATCAGCGGCGGCGTGGGGAAACGTTCTTCCAGATATTCACAGATCGGCGTGCTTTCCGCCAGATTCATGTCATCGATCCGCAGGATCGGGACCTTGCCCGCCGGGTTGCGCCGCAGGAAATCCGGATCCCGCTCCCAGTAGCGTTCCTCGACCAGTTCCACCTCAAGCTTCTTTTCCGCCAGACACAGGCGGACCTTGCGGCAAAAGGGGGATAGCGGGACGTGGAAAAGTCGGATCATGTTACTACTCGCGGTTTTCTTTCTAATTGCCGCGATTGCGCGGACAGTTCAATGCTCGAAACAGGCCGCCCGGCCATCGCGTTCGATTGTGGCCGCCCCATCGATGATTTGCGCAGCTCTCCGCCGAACGAAGGGGCCGGGGTTTCCGGCACTGCGATCTTTCGGCGCGGGCAGCACCGCAGCAAGCTGCGCCGCCTGCTGCGCCGTCAGCGCTTCGGGGCCGACACCGTAATAGTGCCGCGCAGCGGCTTCCGCGCCAAAGACCCCCGTATCAAACTCGGCCACGTTGAGATAGACCTCCAGAATACGGCGCTTGCTCCAGAACAGCTCCACAACCGGCGTCAGAGCCGCCTCAAGCGCTTTGCGCGACCATGTCCGGCCATGCCAGAGAAAGCTGTTCTTCACGGTTTGTTGACTGATGGTCGAGGCGCCGCGCTGTCCGCCCTCGGAAATTGCCGCCCGAATCGCCGACATGTCAAAGCCCCAGTGGCGGCAGAAATTGGCATCTTCCGCCGCGACCACGGCACGGGCCAGATGCGGGGAGATTTCTGACATAGGCGTCCAGCGGTAATCCACACCCTCGGGCTGTCGCCGGGCTTCAGCCAGCATATAGGGCGTCGTCGGCACCGGCACGACGCTGTAGAGCAAAATCCACAACAGCATGGCCCCGCAGAGCGCCAGAAGCGTGCGCATCACGATGCGCCGCAAACGCTGCGGCCAGGGCCGCGGAGCCGCCTTTTTGGTTTTGGATGTCTTTTTGCTCTTCTTCGCCATGGCAAGGAGGAACCATGACCGGTGGACCAAGGTCAAGCATTTGACAGTCCGGCAAAAGAAAAGCCCCCAACGCGGAGGGCTTTTCACATCTTTTCCGCTGTCTTCCGGGATCATTCCGCCGGAATTGCGCCTTCTTCAAGGGTCAACGGCACTGGCAGGTGCACCAGCATCTCTTTCGGGCAGACCTGCAGGAAGTTGCCTTTCTGCTCATCCCAATGCGACAGGATGTCATCGGCCTTGATCGAGTTGGTCTCTGCTGCGTGACGTGTGATCAGACCTTTCAGCTCAGCTTCCCAGTGATCGACCGTGACCGGACAGGTGACCAGCGTTTCCGGGTTGATCAGCTTTTCAGCTTCACCATCCGGGTCATAGAGATAGGCCATGCCGCCCGTCATCCCGGCCCCAAAGTTGGCCCCAATCCCGCCAAGGATCACGGCAATCCCGCCGGTCATGTACTCACAGCCGTTCGATCCGCAGCCTTCGATCACCACTTTCGCACCGGAGTTGCGCACGGCGAAACGTTCACCCGCACGGCCCGCCGCGAACAGATAGCCATCCGTCGCACCATAGAGCACGGTGTTGCCGATGATCGTGTTTTCCGAGGCCACCAGCGGCGAATGCATCGGCGGACGGACGACGATCGTACCGCCCGACAAGCCCTTGCCGACATAGTCGTTGGCATCGCCCGACACTTCGATCTTCAGGCCCGGGGCCGCAAAGGCGCCCAGAGACTGCCCGGCAGAGCCCGTCAGCTTCACCGTCAGGTGATCCGGTTGCAGCGTGTTGCGCATGCCGAATTTCGACACGATGTGGCTCGATGTCCGCGTGCCGATGGTCCGCAGGGTGTTTTGCACAGCATAGGACAGCTGCATCTTTTCGCCATCGTTCAGGAAACGCGCCGCATCAGACACGATTTGCGCATCCAGCGTGTCCGGCACCGCATTGCGCGGTTTGGACCGATCGTAGACGATTTTGTCGGCACCATCGACGGTGATCAGAAGCGGGTTCAGGTCGAGATCGTCAAGATGCGCAGATCCACGGCTGACCTGCGTCAGCAGATCGGCACGACCGATCACCTCATCAAGCGACCGCGCACCGATGGAAGCCAGCAGCTCGCGCACTTCCTGTGCGTAGAAGGTGATCAGGTTCACGACCTTGTCGGCATTGCCGGTAAACTTGTCCCGCAGGCGTTCATCCTGCGTACAGACGCCCACCGGGCAGGTGTTCGACTGGCACTGACGCACCATGATACAGCCCATAGCGATCAGCGCCGCGGTGCCGATCCCGTATTCCTCGGCTCCGAGCATCGCAGCCATGACAATGTCCCGCCCCGTGCGCAAACCACCGTCCGTGCGCAGGGTGATCCGCTCACGCAGGTTGTTCATGGCCAGCACCTGATGCGCCTCGGTCAGACCCATTTCCCAGGGCAGGCCCGCGAATTTGATCGAGGTCGCCGGAGAGGCCCCAGTACCACCATTGTGACCCGAAATCAGGATGATGTCGGCCTTGGCCTTGGCCACACCGGCAGCAATGGTGCCAACACCCGAGGAGGCCACCAGTTTCACCGTCACCTTGCAGCGCGGGTTGATCTGCTTGAGGTCGTAGATCAGCTGCGCAAGGTCTTCGATCGAATAGATGTCGTGGTGCGGCGGCGGTGAAATCAGGGTCACACCCTTGGTCGAATGCCGCAGCTTGGCAATCAGGTCGGTCACTTTCATGCCCGGAAGCTGGCCACCCTCGCCGGGTTTCGCCCCCTGAGCGACTTTGATTTCAAGTTCTTCACAGTGCAGCAGATATTCCGCCGTCACCCCGAAGCGACCCGAAGCCACCTGTTTGATCTTGGCCGAGGCGTTGTCGCCATTGGGTTCCGGCGTGAAATCGTCCGGGCTTTCGCCCCCTTCACCCGAATCCGACTTGGCGCCGATGCGGTTCATCGCGATGGACAGGGTGCGGTGTGCCTCGGGCGAGAGCGCCCCGAGCGACATGCCCGGCGTCACAAAGCGTTTGCGGATCGAGGTGATCGATTCAACCTCTTCGATCGGCACCGGTTTGCCCATCGGTTTGAAGTCCAGCAAATCGCGCAGATGGATCGGCGGGTTCGACTGCATCTTGGCCGAGTACTGTTTCCACATCTCATAGGATGCGCGGTCACAGGCCGATTGCAGCATATGCATCGACTGGGCTTCCCAGGCATGGGTTTCGCCGGATTTGCGCGCTTTGTAGAAACCACCGATGGGCAGCGTGTTGCCGCCGCGCCAGCCTTTCTTGTGCACGCTTTCCACCTTGCGTTGGATACCGCCCACACCGATGCCGGAAATCCGCGAATGCATGCCGGGGAAGAATTCGGCGCACATCGCGCGGGACAGACCCACGGCTTCGAAATTGAGACCACCGCGATAGGAGGAAATCACCGAGATCCCCATTTTCGCCATGATTTTCAACAGGCCGGCGTCCACTGCCTTGCGATAGCGCGCAACGGCTTCGGTGAGGCTGCAATCCAGCAGGCCGCGGTTGATGCGGTCAGAAAGGCTGTCCTCTGCAAGATAGGCGTTCACGATGGTGGCGCCGCAGCCAATCAGCACCGCAAAGTAATGCGGGTCGATACATTCGGCGGAGCGCACGCCCAGCGAACAGAAGGTGCGCAGACCTTTGCGGGTCAGCCAGCTGTGCACCGCGGAGGTCGCCAGAATCATCGGCATGGCCACGCGGGTCTCGTTCTGCCCCTGATCCGTCAGGATGACATGACCGCCACCGGACCGCACAGCGTCTTCGGCTTCGGCACGAATGCGTTCCAGCCCCTTGCGCAGCGCATCGGGCCCACCATCTGCCGGAAAGGTACAATCGATGGTGGTCATCGGCGCGTTGAAATGATCTTTCAGCGCCTCAAATTGCGCGTTGCCGACAAAGGGGCTTTCCAGCACGAGAATCTCGGTCTGGCTGCTGTCTTCGTCCAACACGTTCTTGAGGTTGCCGAACCGCGTTTTCAGGCTCATCACGCGATATTCGCGCAGGCTGTCGATCGGCGGGTTGGTCACCTGGCTGAAGTTCTGGCGAAAGAAATGCGACAGCGGACGATAGGTGTTCGACAGCACCGCAGAGGGCGTGTCATCCCCCATGGAGGCCAGAGCCTCTTTGCCATCCTCGGCCATGGGCGCAAGGATCTGCTCCAGTTCTTCGATGGTGTAACCCGCTGCGATCTGACGCTTTTTCAGCTCCTCACCAGCGTAGATCGCTGTTTCGGACAGGCCGGAAAGCTCGGTCTCCAGATCCACGATCTTGCCGACCCAATCGCCGAAAGGTTGCGAGTTGGCCAGGCGATCTTTGATTTCCGTGTCATGGTAAAGCTTGCCTTCGGCCATATCGACCGCCAGCAGTTGCCCCGGTCCCAATGCGCCTTTTTCGACCACGGTGGCTTCGTCGGTCGGCACCATGCCCACCTCGGACCCTGCGATCACAAGACCATCCCCGGTCACGACATAGCGCATCGGCCGCAGACCGTTGCGGTCAAGACCGGCGCAGACCCAGCGACCATCGGTCATGGCAAGCGCCGCCGGACCGTCCCAAGGCTCCATCACCGAGTTCACATAGGAATACATGTCACGCCATGATTTCGGCAGTTCCTCGGCGTTTTTCGACCAGGCTTCGGGCACCAGCATGGTTTTCGCCATCGGCGCAGAACGCCCAGCGCGCACCAGAACCTCGAACACCGAATCGAGCGCAGCCGAATCGGACGACCCCTGCGGGATGATCGGCTTGATGTCTTCGGCCATATCGCCGAAAGTCGAAGACGCCATGCGGATTTCGTGCGACTTCATCCAGTTGCTGTTGCCGTTGATGGTGTTGATTTCACCATTGTGCGCCAGCATGCGGAACGGCTGCGCCAGCCACCATTGCGGGAAGGTGTTGGTGGAATAGCGCTGGTGATAAATCGCAAACGCCGATTCGAACCTTTCATCCATCAGGTCCGGATAGAACACCGCAACCTGCTCTGCCAGCATCATCCCCTTGTAGATGATCGAGCGACAGGACAGCGAACAGATGTAGAGATCGCGCACTCCGGCCGCCTGCGACGCTTTTTCGATCCGGCGACGGATGACATAGAGTTCGCGCTCAAAGGTCTCTTCGTCCACGCCTTTGCTGTTGGAAATCAGAATTTGTTCGATTTCCGGGCGCGTCGCATTGGCCTTTTCGCCAAGACAATCCGTGTTCACCGGAACGTGGCGCCAGCCATAGATGTAATAGCCCATGCGCAGTACTTCGGTTTCCACGATCGTGCGGCAGGTTTCCTGCGCGCCAAAGTCCGTGCGCGGCAGGAACACCTGACCCACGGCCAGAAGTTCGCCATGGCGCGATTCATGGCCAGTGCGCCGGATCTGGTCGCCAAAGAAATGGTGCGGGATCTGAACGTGAATACCGGCGCCGTCGCCGGTTTTACCGTCCGCGTCGACAGCCCCACGGTGCCAGATCGCTTTCAGAGCGGAGATGCCGTTTTCAACGACTTTGCGGGATTTCGAACCATCGACAGAAACCACGAGACCCACGCCACAGGACGAATGCTCGTCCTCTTCGCGGAACAGAGAGTTCTCTGCCATCCACTGGCGCTTCGCCTCTTCGCTTGCGGCCCAGCTTGCATCAAATTTCGTCATTTTAGATACCTTTCGTATAAAGGCCGGGGGCCGTGCCCCCGAAAAACTCTGTTACTGGGCGGCGACGGCAGCGGTCTGATCGATGTAGTCGATCATCGCATCTGCAGCTTCGCGCCCGTCGCGGATCGCCCAAACGACAAGCGAAGCGCCGCGCTGGATGTCCCCACAGGCATAGACGCCCTCAAGTTTCGTCGCATGGGTCTGGAAATCGGCCATGACGGTGCCCCAACGGGTCACTTCCAGATCCGGCACGCCCCAGAGCGTCGGCAACTCTTCCGGTTCGAAACCGAGCGCCTTGATCACCAGATCGGCCTCTTCCACATAATCGGCCCCTTCGATCACCTCGGGGGACTGACGCCCGGAGGCATCCGGCGCGCCCAGGCGCATTTTCTGCACCATCACGCCGGTCACCGGATCGCCGGCAAAGCCTTTGGGCGCGGACAGCCAGACGAATTCGACGCCTTCTTCTTCGGCGTTCTGGGTTTCGCGCTGAGAGCCGGGCATGTTTGCACGGTCACGACGATAAAGACATTTGACCGAGGTCGCCCCCTGACGGATCGCGGTCCGCACACAGTCCATGGCGGTATCACCACCACCGATAACCACGACCTTTTTGCCTTCGGCGTTCAATTCGCCGCTCAGATACTCTTCGACCTCATCGCCGAAGGACACCTTGTTGGAAGCGGTCAGATAGTCGATCGCGCGCACGATCCCTTCGGCGCCAGACCCCGGCCCCTTGAGATCGCGGGATTTGTACACGCCGGTCGCAATCAGAACGGCGTCATGCTTGCCGCGGATCGCGTCAAAGGAAATGTCTTCGCCCACATTGCAGTTCAGCACGAATTCGACACCGGACTTTTCCAGCTGTTCGACACGACGCAGCACGATCTCTTTTTCCAGCTTGAAGCCCGGAATGCCGTACATCATCAAGCCACCGGCCCGATCGGAGCGTTCGTAGACGGTGACTTTGAACCCGGCGCGACGCATACGATCCGCGGCGGCCAGACCACCCGGCCCGGAGCCGATGATGCCAACGCTTTCCTCGCGTTCGGCAGCGGGTTTGATCAGTTCGACCCAGCCTTCTTCCCAAGCGGTGTCGGTGATGTATTTTTCAATGGAGCCAATCGTCACCGTGCCATGGCCGGATTGTTCGATCACACAGTTGCCTTCGCACAGGCGGTCCTGCGGGCAAATGCGACCGCAGATTTCCGGGAAGGTGTTGGTCGACTGCGACAGCTCATAGGCTTCTTTCAACCGCCCCGTGGCCGTCAGACGCAGCCAGTCCGGAATGTTGTTGTGCAGAGGGCAATGGGTGTGACAGTAGGGCACGCCACATTGAGAACAGCGTGACGCCTGTTCCACCGCTTTTTGTTCAGCAAATTCGCCGTAGATTTCCAGAAAATCGTCCTTACGATCGTCTGCGCTCCGCTTTTCCGGCATATCCCTGCCTACGGTCACGAATTTGAGCATCGGCTCTTTCGCCATGACACCACATCTCCGAAGGTTGGTTGAGAGTTTCCGCCTAATTACCCGCAGTACCGCAAAAAGAAAAGTCAGAAATACTGACCTAATTTGCTTTTATTTAGGCGCGCGCTGGCGGACTCTCTTTGATTTTTACAAAAATTACGTCATAGTTGCTGACATTAATTCGACCTTATTATTGATAACAAATAAGATTACTTTGACCTCAATGTCCAAAGGAACGGAGCGTTCATGAGTCTTTTTTATCTTCTGATTGTCGCAATAGTTCAGGGCATCACCGAATTTTTGCCGGTTTCGTCTTCGGGCCACCTGATTCTTCTCCCGATGGTCGCCGGGGTTCAGGATCAGGGGCAGGCGATTGACGTCGCCGTTCATGTCGGCACGCTTGGGGCGGTGATCCTGTATTTCTGGCGCGATGTGCGCGGCGCCCTCCTGGGTGTGCCGCGTTTGCTCACCGGCAAGACCGACACACCCGGATCAAAACTGGCATTTCTGCTGATTGTCGCAACAATCCCCGTGGTTGTACTGGGTCTTGTGTTGAAACTCACCGGCCTGTCTGACGCCATGCGGTCCCCCACCGTGATCGGCTGGACCATGTTGATCTTCGGCCTTGTGCTCTACTGGTTTGACCAAAAAGGCGCCCAGACCAAGAGTGCAGACGACTGGTCGCTACAAGACGCGATCAAGCTCGGCCTGTGGCAGGCTGTCGCGCTGATCCCCGGCACCTCTCGCTCAGGCATCACCATCACCGGCGCC
Source organism: uncultured Celeribacter sp. (assembly GCF_963675965.1). NCBI lineage: Bacteria > Pseudomonadati > Pseudomonadota > Alphaproteobacteria > Rhodobacterales > Roseobacteraceae > Celeribacter > uncultured Celeribacter sp. The sequence continues at coordinate 2,042,119 of NZ_OY780935.1, forward strand.
CGTGCGATGGGATACCAGCGCGAAGATGGCGCCAGGATCGCGATGCTGATGTCGATCCCCACCATTCTCGCCTCGGGCGTCTTGCTGGGAGCGGAAGTCGTTCATGAGGCCGATTGGGCAATGATGAAATACGCCGCCATCGGCGCGGTGTTCGCCTTTATCGCCGCCTTGCTGGCCCTGAGCCTGATGATGCGCCTGCTGAAATCGGTGAGCTTCACCCCATATGTCATCTACCGGGTGGTGCTGGGCATGGTGCTTCTGGCCGTTGCCTATCTCTGAGCAGGGCGCATAAACACAAAACGCGCCCTAAAAGGGCGCGTCGCGAAATCATGCTCTGATATTGTCAGCGTTGACACTCAGACCTTGTGAAGCTTCTTGCCGCTTTCACGAATCGCATCGTACTGACCGGAGGGGCGAAACACCCACATGTAGTCCGGCAGAACCGCCTGCAGGGCTGTTGGCTTGATCCCGAGATCGTCAAAGGTTTTGACGTCACCGGACACCACATTGTCGACCTTCAGATTGGCCACCTGATCCCGTGTCAAAATGCCATTGTGGAACAGCCCGAACGTCAGCGTCTGCACCAGAGACAGCACGCCACCGATCACGCCGCCCAGCCAGAAAGGCAGGTTGACGATAATGCGATCACGATGGACTACCTCAAGCATATCGCCCATCAGACCTTTGAGCGTATCCACATCCGGACCGCCAAGTTCATAGACACCGGCCTCAGCCTGACCCAGAACAGCCTTCACCGCAGCTTGGGCCACATCATCGACATAGACCGGCTGGAATTTCGTGTTGCCGCCGACCAGCGTCATCACCGCGTTCTTTTCGGCCATTTTGCCGAAGCGGTTGAAAAATTCATCTTCAGTGCCGAAAATCACTGAAGGCCGCAGGATCACGGCATCCGGATAGGCCGCCAGCACACTGGCTTCGCCTTCGGCCTTGGTCCGGGCATAATCGCTTTTCGCATTGGCATCCGCGCCGATCGCAGAGATGTGGACCAGTTGCCCGACACCCAGCTCAGCCGCCATACGCGCCACGCGCCCGGCGCCTTCCGCCTGAATCGCCTCGAAAGAATTCTTGCCGCGCTCGGTCAGAACGCCGACGCAGTTCACAACCGCATCCGCACCCTGCATCGCCGCCCGCACAGAGGCGTCGTCGCGCACATTGCAGAAAACAGGCTCGACCTGACCGACCGCGCCGTAGGGTTTCACAAAAAGCGACTCATTGGGGCGACGGACAGCGACGCGCACGCGCCAACCCTCTTTCGCCATACGACGGGCGATATACCGCCCGACAAAGCCAGCGCCGCCATAGATGGTGACCAGTTTCGTCATCTGCATCTCCAATTCCGAATTGTCGGTTTTTTCTTAGCTTTTCGTGGGGAAATGAACAAGACGCTATCGCACTTGCAAAAAACCTTCAAAAAGGTCGTTGACAGTCCCGCCCAGCTTCTTTAGATCCCGGCCTCACGACATCTTGCCCAGATGGCGGAATTGGTAGACGCGCTAGCTTCAGGTGCTAGTGTCCGTATGGACGTGGAGGTTCGAGTCCTCTTCTGGGCACCATTGTCCCCCCAAGAAATCTTTTACTTTCAAGTCGTTCTTGGGGCCGCATCGGTGCAATTCCAAATTCAATTGCCAAGTTTACCCCATGACAATCCGGACCTTCTGGCGACACTGGCGCGCGCAGCGATCCCGTTGTCTAGCAACCCCGTAGAACTCCGGGCCAGTCCAGCCCGCCTCATGGCATAGGCAGGCCGAAACGTCCCACGTGTCAACTCACTTGCGGTGTAAAAAACCGTGATCGACGCCAGCTTCAGCGCTTCAGCACCGCTTCCACAGCCCGGGCCACAGCGAACAGCGCTTGATCCCCCATGGCTTCCCCCATCAGCATCAGTCCGACAGGCAGACCTTCGACATCAATCGGCAGGGAAATCGCACAGCGATCCAGAAAATTTCCCACAGTGGTGTTGCGTAGAGCCAAAAGGTTCTGACTGCCGTACAGCCCCTCATCACCGTCCAGATCCGCGATTCTCGGCGCCTCTGTGGCGACCGTGGGCATCAGAACGGCATCATAGCCTGCGGTGATTGCATCGGCCCGGGCGATCATCTCTGCCCGGGTTTGCAGCAACGCCTCATATTCTCCGGGCTCCAGCATTTCGCCTTTGCGGATTCGCACGGACACACGCGGATCGTAGAGCGCTTCATCCCTGTTGAGCATGTCCCTGTGAATCGCCAACGCCTCTGCCGCAATAATCCCGCCACGCGCATTCAGCGCGGGCAGGCGGTCCAGATCGGGAATGCTGCGCCGTTCAATCCGCGCCCCAAGCCGTTCCAGATGCGCAAGCGTGCTGTCGAACGCCGCCGCGACATGCGGCGTCAGATCATCCAGAACGTAATTGTCCAGCACCATGAACTTCAACTCCGACAGGTCCGGCGCCGGACGCGGATCATAATCGTCCCCCGCCATAATCGCATCGGTCAGTTCGCAATCGGCAACGGTCGAGGCGATACAGCCAATCGAATCCAGGGTTTCCGACAGCGGAAAACAGCCCGTGGCGGGCAGGCGGCGTGCGGTCGGCTTCCAGCCCACGAGACCGCAAAACGCCGCCGGAATACGGCAAGAACCGCCTGTATCGGTGCCAATCCCGATCACCGACATCCCGTCTGCAACCGACACCGCCGCCCCCGACGAAGACCCGCCCGGAATGCGACTGCGGTCCGCGGGATTGCCCGGTGTGCCGTAATGCGGATTCATTCCCAGACCGGAATAGGCAAATTCGGTCATGTTGGTGTGACCCATGATCACCGCGCCTGCTGCCCGCAAACGCGACACAATCGTTGCATCCGCTTGTGCAGGCGCTGCCGTCGCAAACAGGCGCGACCCCGAGGTCGTCACCAAACCCGTCACATCGAACAGACATTTGACCGACACCGGCACACCACAAAGCGGTCCCGCCGTTCCCGCAGCACGCGCGGAATCGGCCGCACGGGCTTCCGCCTGAGCCGCCTCACGGTTCAGGGCGGTGAACACACGCGCGCCTTCTCCGGCAGGGTCGTCGATGCGTTGAAAGGCGTCTGAAACCAGGGTTTCGCTTGTGATCTCTGCCGCAGCCATGGCTGCGATCATGTCGGATGCGCTTTTATAGGTCATGGGTCTCGTCACTCTGATGCTGGAACGAATAGGCACAACAGCCGTTTTCCGAGACACGCGCCGCAAGTCAAGCCCGCAGCGCGCATATCTCTGCGTCTGTGAGGATGGCATTGGACCAAAAGAGTGCCGGATTAGACGATCCTCAAAGCGAAACATGCGCAACTAACTGAAATGTATTCACAAATCCAGAATCGCTTCGCGTTTGAAGTATTTCCGTACCAATTTGGAGCAATTGCAAACGCCAATCCTATCGCTTGCGTGCCCGGTGAAACGAAAAGGGCCCGCGCAAAGCGCGAACCCGCTCAGGTAGCATACATACACTACTCAAATGTGCAGCGCCCGATCATAAGCAGCCAGCACCGCTTCGTGCATCATCTCAGACATAGTCGGATGCGGGAACACAGCTTCGATAAGATCTTCTTCGGTTGCCTCAAGCTGACGCCCGATCACGTAGCCTTGAATCATCTCGGTGACATCAGCGCCCACCATATGTGCACCCAAAAGATCACCGGTCGTGGCGTCAAACACGGTTTTTACAAGGCCCTCGGCCTCGCCCATCGCGACCGCTTTGCCGTTGCCGATAAAGGGAAATTTGCCGACCTTGATCTCGTAACCGGCCTCTTTCGCCTTTTCTTCCGTCAGCCCCACAGAGGCCACTTGCGGATGGCAATAGGTGCAGCCCGCGATTGAATTCGGTTTGATTGGATGCGGATGTCTGCCCGCGATCAGCTCGGCCACCATGACGCCTTCGTGGGACGCTTTATGCGCAAGCCACGGCCCGCCTGCGATGTCACCGACAGCGAACAAACCGTCCACGCCGGTGCGACGGAACTCATCCACCACGACATGCGTGCGGTCGATTCTTACGCCCGCCTCTTCGAGGCCCAGACCCTCGACATTGCCGACGATCCCCACCGCGGAAATCACCGTGTCGAACTCTTCGGTGGTGACTTTTCCGCCAGACTCAAAATGCGCGGTCACCTTGCCCTTTGCTCGGTCGAGTTTCTTGACCGTGGTCTTTTGCAGGATCTTCATCCCCTGCTTTTCGAACTGCTTTTTCGCGAAGGCGGAGATGTCCTTGTCCTCGACCGGCAGCACGCGATCCATCACTTCGACGACCGTCGTGTCGGCGCCCAAAGTGTTGTAAAAGCTTGCGAATTCAATGCCGATGGCGCCCGAACCGATGACCAGAAGCTTCTTCGGCATCCGCGTCGGCACCAGAGCGTGGCGGTAGGTCCAGACCAGATCGCCGTCGGCCTCCAGCCCCGGCAGTTCGCGCGCCCGCGCGCCGGTGGCGACGATGATGTTTTTGGCGGCCAAAGTCTCGGTGCCCTTGTCGGTTTTTACCTCGACCTTGCCTTTGCCATCGAGTTTCGCCTCACCCATGATCGCGGTGACTTTGTTCTTTTTGAACAAGCCCTTGATCCCGCCATTCATCTGCGCCGCAACACCGCGCGAGCGCTTTACGATGGCGTCGAGATCGAAGCCGATGTCGCCCGCCGAGAGACCAAATTCCTTGGCGCGGTGCATCTGGTGATACACCTCCGCCGACCGCAACAAAGCCTTCGTCGGGATGCAGCCCCAGTTCAGACAAATCCCACCGAGGTTCTCCCGCTCGACACAGGCCACCTTAAGCCCCAACTGCGCTGCGCGAATGGCGGCAACATACCCGCCAGGGCCGGCGCCGATCACGATGAGGTCGAAGTCTTGCACCGCCTCGCTCATGCGATGCCACCCAGACAAACGTATTTCAATTCGAGAAAATCTTCGATGCCATGGCGTGAGCCCTCGCGGCCCAGACCGGACATTTTGACACCGCCAAAGGGCGCTTCAGAGGTGGAAATCAGCCCGGTATTGACGCCGACCATGCCATATTCTAGCGCCTCAGAGACGCGGAAAATCCGCGCAACATCTTGAGCGTAGAAATAGGAAGCGAGTCCGAATTCGGTGTCATTTGCGGCGTGGATCGCCTCTGCCTCATTCGTAAAACGGAACAGCGGCGCGACGGGACCAAAGGTTTCCTCGCGTGCGACAGACATTTCAGACGTCACTTCTGCCAGAACCGTAGGTTCATAGAAGGTGCCGCCCAGAGCATGCGGTTTGCCACCCGCAAGCACCCGCCCACCTTTTTCGACCGCATCTGAGACATGGCTTTGCACTTTCTCAAGCGCGCTTTCGTCAATCAGCGGGCCAAGTTCGACCCCGCTTTCCATGCCGTTGCCAGTGCGCAGGTTCGAAACCGCCTTGGCCAGTTTCTCGGCGAAGGCGTCATAGACCGCGTCCTGAACATAGATGCGGTTGGCGCAGACACAGGTCTGGCCATTGTTGCGGAACTTGGCGATCAGAGCGCCTTCGACAGCGGCGTCGAGATCAGCATCGTCAAAGACGATAAACGGCGCGTTGCCGCCCAGTTCCAGTCCGAGTTTTTTGATCGTCGGCGCCGATTGCGCATAGAGCATCGCGCCGATTTCGGTCGAGCCTGTGAACGTCAATTTGCGCACAATCGGGTTCTCGGTCAGCTCCGCACCGATCTGCGCGGCGGAGCCGGTGATGACGCTGAAGAGGCCCTTGGGCAGTCCCGCGCGCTCCGCCAGAACCGCCAGAGCAATGGCGGAATAAGGCGTCTGGGAAGCGGGTTTCAAGACCATGCCACAGCCCGCCGCAAAGGCAGGACCGGCCTTGCGCGTGATCATCGCATTGGGAAAATTCCACGGCGTGATCGCGGCGACGACACCGATGGGTTGCTTCATCACAAGAATGCGTTTGTCGGGCTGGTGGCCGGGAATGGTCTCTCCATAGACGCGACGCGCCTCTTCCGCGAACCATTCGACAAAGCTCGCGCCGTAGGTGATCTCCCCCGCCGCTTCCACGAGCGGTTTGCCCTGTTCCAGCGTGAGGATGTGCGCCAACGCCTCGCGATGCGCAATCATCAGGTCGAACCATTTGCGCAACACATTGGCGCGATCTTTCGCCGTGCGCGTGGCCCAGCCCTTTTGCGCCTCTTCGGCGGCTTTGACCGCCTTGGCGACCTCATCGCGTCCGAGTTTCGGTACGTGGCCGATCAGCGAACCGTCGGCGGGGTTATGCACGGCAATGCCGCTCTCAGGATTGGCTTCGACCCACTCCCCGGCGACAAGATTGGCGTCACGCAAAAGCCCGGTGGCGCGCAAATCTTCAAGCGTAAAACTCATTTGTTGTCCTCCTCATTGGTCAGAAACCGCAACATCTCGGTCAACTGCGCGTCCAGCATGTGATGCCCCGGATGGATCGCCAAACCGCGCGCCTTGGCGGCGCGCAACAGCGGCGTAATCTCCGGTTGCATGATGACCTCGGCAACCAGTGTGCTGGGGTCGAGCAGCTCGGGATCAAAGGGCAGCGCGTCCTCGGGTTTGAGGCCCAAAGAGGTGCCGTTGATCGCCATGTCATGCCCGGCGGGGTCCCTCGCGGCAGCGAAGGCCACATCGGGGAAATATTTCGCCAGACGCGCGACGAGAGCCTCAGCCTTGTCTATCGAGCGGTTCGCAACGGTCAGGGCGGTAACACCGCGTTCCGCTAGGGCAAAGGCGATGGCACTCGCAGCCCCCCCGGCACCCGCCAGAAACACCCGCTTTCCAGAAAGCGTCACGCCCGTCTGTTCCAAACCAAGCGCGAAGCCTTCGCCGTCGAGAATATCGCCAAAAAGCACCCCATCCGGCCTGCGTCGGATGACATTAACGCTTTGCGCCGCCGCCGCGCGCGCACTGAGCGCATCACAAAGCGCGGGCACGGCGGTTTTATGTGGCACGGTGACCACTGCCCCCGCGAAATTGCGGGCTCCCGCGAGACCTTTGAGCATGGGCTCAAGTGCCTCGGGGGACACTTCGAGCGGAACCAATATGGCGTCCACGCCCTCCGCTTCAAACCGCGCATTGAGCGCCTGAGGCGTCCGCACATGAGTGACAGGGTCGGCGAGGATCGCAAGGGTTTTCGTGTGTCCAGTGATCATGATCTTCACACCAAAAGGCTCATTGGATTTTCAAGGCCAGCTTTAAACGCGGCCAGCCATTCGGCGCCCACCGCCCCGTCCACTGTGCGGTGATCGACAGACAAAGTCACGCTCATCACGGGGGCCAATACGATCTGATCGCCGCGCCCAATCGGGCGTTTTTCGGCGGCACCCACAGCGAGAATACAGCTCTGCGGCGGGTTGATGATCGCAGAGAAGCTCTTGACCCCATACATCCCGAGGTTCGACAGCGAGAAACCGCCGCCTTGGTATTCATCGGGTTTGAGGCGGCCATCGCGGGCCTTCGCAGCCAACGCTTTCATCTCCGAGGACAGCGTGCCGAGGCTCTTTTGATCGGCCTTGCGCAAGACCGGCGTGATCAGGCCCCCGTCGGTCGCAACCGCCACGGAAATGTCGATGGATTTGAGCTGCAACACGGCGTCTTCGGTCCAGATCGCATTGGCAGCAGGCACTTTGGCCAGCGCGTTGGCCACGGCTTTGACGATGAAATCATTGACCGAGATGCGATCCGCTTTCTCGCGGCCCTCATTGATCTGCGCGCGCAGCGCCATGAGTGCCTCGATGTCGCAATCGGCCTCAAGATAAAAATGCGGCACGGTGGTTTTCGATTCGAGCAGTCGCCGCGCTATGGTGCGGCGCATGCCCGTGTGCGGGATTTCGTCGTAGTCTCCGATGCCCGCCAAATTGGGAGCGGGGGCCCGGACGACCGGGGCCGCCGTGACGGGTGCATCCGAACGAGACTCTGCGGCACGTTCGACGTCGATGCGCACGATGCGCCCACGCGGGCCAGAGCCAGTAAGACCCGACAGATCGACACCTTTCTGCGCCGCGATCCGACGGGCGAGTGGGGAGGCCACGATCTCGTCGGAGGATTTTGCCGCAGCTTTGGTCTCGACGGTCGCGATTTCGGCCTTTGGGGCTTCAACAGATGCTTCGACCGTTCCCGCAGGCGCAGCGCCGCCCGGTGCATAGCCGTCGAGCATGGACGCGTCTTCACCGTCCAACAGCAGGACCGCGATCACCGCATTCACATCGGCGCGCTCACCGGCGGGGGTGAGGATCTTGCCTAACACCCCGTCGGCGTCGGCCTCGAATTCCATCGTCGCCTTGTCGGTTTCGACCTCGGCCAATGTCTCACCGGCCTTAACGGCGTCGCCTTCGGCCTTGAGCCAATTGGCAATCACCGCGTCCTCCATTCCGGCAGAGAGCGAGGGCAGTATGATTTCCTTGGGCATGTCTTCTTTCCTTATTCCGCCGCCAGGGGCAGGCCCTGATCGGCCATCACCTCGCGCAGGCCTGCTGCGATGTCTTGCGGACGGGCACAGGCCGCCGCCTCCAAGACTTTGGAAATGCTGGGAGAGGCCTCAGAGCCATGCACCCGCTTGATCGGCTGATCGAGGAAATCGAAACAGCGGCGCTGGATCTCGTCGGCGAGCCAGCCGCCATAAGACGTGCCCGATGCGCCCTGTTCTACGATCAACACATTGCCGGTCTTCTCGACAGAGGCCTCGAGGGTCTCCCAGTCGAGTCCCGCACGGTCGAGGCTGCGCAGATCGATGATCTCGGCATCCACGCCCAGACGCTCGACGACCTCGCGTGTTTTTTCGACCATGTTGAGACAGGTCAGCACGGTGACGCGCGCGCCTTCGCGGACGACTTTCGCCTTGCCCAGCGGGATCATGTAGTCGAGATCATCAGCGGGGCCGACGCCTTTCGACGCGTAGAGATCGACATGTTCGATCACCAGAACCGGGTCCTCGCACTGAAGCGCCGCGTTCATCAGCCCAACGTAGTCATAGGGCGTCGAGGGCGCGACGATGCGCCAGCCCGGCGCAGTCGCAAAAATGCCCGCCGGGTCCATCGAGTGCTGCGATCCATAGCCCGTTCCCATAGCAATTTTTGTGCGCAAAACCAAAGGCATGGCATTGTCTCCGCCAAACATGTGACGCGCCTTGCCGATCTGGTTGAACACCTGATCCGCCGCCACCCACATGAAATCCGGGTACATGAATTCGATCACCGGACGCACGCGCCCGTCGGCGGCCATGCCTGCGGCCAGACCCGTAAAGGCGTTCTCGGCAATCGGCGTGCCAAGACAACGATCCGGGAACTTGTCCGACAGGCCTTTGGTGGCACCATTTGTGCCGCCTTTCAGGCGATGCACATCTTCGCCCATAACGACGATGCGTTCGTCGGTTTCCATCCGACGCATCATCACATCGGCCACGACATCGATAAATTTCACATTGTCCTTGAGCGTACCAGAGAACTCTTCCTGCTCTTCGAACCGCGCGCCGTCGAATTCCGACAGATCGCCGCGCAAACCGAAATCGCGGAAGCTTTCCTCAGGCCAGAGCGCCGGTTTGATGCGGCGTTTGCCGTCGACCTCTTCGATCAACTCGCCCGCAATCTCTTCCATCATTTCCTGCGCCTGACTACGCAGATCATCGACAGCTTGCGCGCCGATGATCTGACGCTCCATCAGGTCACGCGCCATGGCATCGAGCGGATCGCGCCCGCGCCATTCCTGTTCTTCTTCCTTGCTCCGATAGCCGAAGGCGGAACCGGGAAGCGCGCCGTTTTGGTGGAAATAGCGGTAGACATCGGCCTCGATCACCACCGGGCCTTCGCCCGCACGCATGATCTTGTTGGCTTCCTCAGATGCCAGATAGACCGACAGCGTGTCCATGCCATCAACCTTGAAGGCCGGGATGCCAAAGGCCAGGCCGCGTGCAGAAAGCCGCGTTTCAGCGGTGACTTCCTCGACATGGGTGGAGACAGCGTAACGGTTGTTTTCAACGAAAAAACAGATCGGCAGTTTCCACGCTGCGGCGATGTTCATGGTCTCCAGAACCGAACCGATATTGACCGCGCCATCACCGAAATAGGTGTAGACGACATCGCCCATGCCCGCCTGTTTATGCGCCCAGGCCGCACCCGCCGCCATGGGGACACCGCCGCCGACGATCGCATTGGTGCCGAGGTTGCCGCTTTCGGCCCAACGCAGGTGCATCGAGCCGCCGCGGCCTTTGCAGAAGCCCTCGGACAGCCCGAGAATTTCCGACAGGGTGCGCTTCGACAGATGCCGCAGCGCCTCGCCAAAGCTCTTTTCGGGGTCGATCCCCTCGGGCGCGGCATAGGCCAGCGCCTTGGCGAGGAACTGATGGTGCGCGCGGTGCGACCCGTTCACCTGATCGGAGCCGCGCATCGCCATGGCGGAACCGACCGCGCCACCTTCCTGACCAATCGCGGAATGCGCGGGTCCGTGTACAAGCCCCTGCCCGGCAAGGTCGAGAACCTTTTCTTCGAACGCGCGAATGAGGTGCAGTTGGCTCAGCATGGTGCGCCCAACAGTGGGCTCTAGCTCCGTGCGATCTTTGTCGGAGGCTTTGATGTCACGCCAGAAGGCTTTCGGCGTCAGATCGTCATAGATCGGCATGTCAGATGTCCTTTACAAATAGCTGTAGGAGGACCAGCCACCATCAGCGACCAGCGTTTGACCGGTCACATAGGCGGAGGCGTCCGAAGCGAGAAACAGGGAGGCGGAGGCGATTTCCTCGGGCGTGCCGAGACGTCCGGCGGGCACCCGCGCGTTGAGAGCATCCATATCCAGACGTCCTTGCGCGGCGAGCGTTTCGGTCAGTGCGGTGCGCACATAGCCGGGTGCAATGGCGTTGACGCGAATGTTGCGATCGGCCCATTCGATGGCCAGCACTTTCGTGAGCGCCACAACGCCCGCCTTGGCGGCGCAGTAAGCGGCACGTTCCGGGGCCGTGACGACGCCATACATCGAGGCGGTGTTGACGATGCTGCCGCCGCCTTGTTCGGCCATGACACGACCGGCGGCCTGTGCCACGAAAAACGCACCGTTGAGATTGATGTCGATGCCCCGACGCCAGGTGGCCTCGTCCAGATCAAGAGACGGCCCATTGCCGGAGATGCCTGCGTTGTTCATCACGACGTCGAGCCGCCCGCCAAAAGCCACCGCCGCCTCGCAGGCCGCTTCCACCGCTGCAGGATCGGTGATCGAGCCCGCAAGTGCGGTGACCTGTCCGGGGTGATCCGCGTTCAGCGCATCCGCCGCCGCCCGCACGCCGTCCTCGTCCAGATCGAAAAGGACGGTCTTGGCGCCCGCGCCCACAAAAGCGCGCGCCATGGCAAGGCCGAGGCCCGAAGCAGCGCCCGTTACAAGCGCGGTGCGTCCGGTGAAATCGAACGTGGTGGTCATGATAATTCTCCTCCGGTCCCGGAAACGCCCTCCTCGGGTCGCCGGGTTGAAAACAGTTAAATTTCTGCACGTTGCGCTGGCTCAGCTCATGTAGAGCCCGCCGTTGACATGAATGGTTTCGCCGTTCACAAAGCTCGCTGCCTCGCTGCACAGAAAGGCGATGGCGGTGGCGATCTCGGACGCTTGCCCGGTTCGCCCCATCGGCGTGTGCCTGAGCGTGTCGTCGCCCCGCGTCGCAATCAGATCGCGTGTCATCGGTGTGTCGATCACACCGGGCGCCACGACATTGACCCGCGTTTTCGGCGCCAACTCATTGGCGAGCGCCCGGGTCATGGCGCCAATGGCACCTTTCGAGGCCCCGTAATGCACGTTGGTCTTCGCCCCGCGATGGGCTGCCAGCGAGCTGAGGTTGACGATAGACGATCCCGCTTTCAAATGATCGACCGAGCGGCGGGTGAGGTAGAAGACGCCATCGAGGTTGATGGACAGGGTGCGGCGCCATTGATCGTCACTCATCTCGGCGAAAGGCTCCGCCATATAGATGCCGGCGGAGGGCACGAGAAAGTCGATGCCACCGAGTTTGGCCGCGACTGCGACGATCCGGTCGGCGTCATCGGGATTGGCGGCGTCCACAGCGAGCGTCTCGATCCTGCCGCCCTTCGGAGAGGTCAAGATGGCGGCAAATTCCGCCAGCGCTGCGCCGTCGAGATCGGCCAGCACCAGATTGGCGCCCGCCACGTGAAACAGCTCTGCCACCGCGCGACCGATGCCGCCATTTGCGCCCGTGAGCACCAGCGTTCGTTCAGTGAAATCGAACATCATCGCGCCGTCCCCGTCAGATCGGGCCGATAGGCGGCAATGTCACCGTATTCGACGATCTCGACGATATGCCCCTCCGGGTCGCGCAGGAAGGCGAGGAAGGTCGCGGGGCGGACTTCGACCGGCTCATCGCCCGTCATCAAAGTGCCGCCCGCCGCGACCACGCGAGCCACAACGGCGCGCAGATCGTCGACGATGAAGGTCAGATAGGTGGCCTCGGCTTGGTCCAAAATGTGGTCCGTTGCGGCTGGGCGCTCGGCCGGAGCGATCTCTGGCGCGAGCAATTTGATCCGTTCCCCCCAAGGCGTTTGCAGCCGCACAACACGGTAAGCGCCCCGGCTCAAACCCGCGACTTCCGCCTTTTCGGCGGGGACGGTCACATCGGCGGCAATCGTGAAGCCGAAGGCCTGTTGGTAAAATTCGAGCATCTTGGGCAGATCGCACACGGTCAGCCCCATTTCCATCGGTGCGGTCATGTTCATCGCAGATGTCATCATACGTCCTCCCTTACACCGCGAGCCATTCGTCGGTGATGTCCGGCTTGGCGTTCAATTCGTCGGGCGTGCCCTCAAAAACGATCTGGCCGTGCCCCATGACACAGACCCGATGCGAGACCTGCATGGCGATGGTGAGTTTTTGCTCGACCAGCACCACGGAAACGCCGTGTTTGTTGATGTCTTCGATGACCTCACCGACCACGGTCACGATCTTGGGCGCAAGGCCCTCTGTCGGTTCGTCGATCAGCATCACCAGAGGGTTACCCAGAAGCGAACGGCACATGGTGAGCATCTGCTGTTCACCGCCCGAGAGGCTCCCGGCACGGGTGTTGCGACGTTCCTTGAGGCGCGGAAAATAGGTGAACATCTGTTCTACGTCCCATTTCGGTGCGCCTTCCGGCCCGTTTTGGCGGCCCATTGCGAGGTTTTCATCGACGGTGAGGTTGAGGAAAATTTCTCGCTCTTCCGGTACATAGCCGATGCCACTGCGACAGATCGCAAAGCTGCGCTGACCGGCCAGATCAACGCCGTCGAGACGCACGTGGCCCTCGGTCGGCGGCACCAGCCCCATGATGGATTTCATCGTGGTCGAGCGCCCGGAGCCGTTGCGGCCCAAAAGGCTGACGACCTCACCGCAGGCCACGTCAAAGGTGACGCCGTGCAGGATGTGACTTTTGCCGTAATGGGCGTGCAGCCCTTCGACGGACAGGATCGTGTCGTTCACAGTCTCCATCACGCCGCCTCCTCGCCCAGATAGGCTTCTTTCACGCGGGCGTTGCCGCGAATTTCCTCGGGCGTCCCGGTGGCGATGATCTCGCCGTAGACCAGCACGCTGATGCGATGCGCCAGTGAAAAGACGACGCTCATATCGTGTTCGACGATCAAAAGCGTGCGGCCCTCGGTGATCTCGCGGATCAGACCGGCGGTGTAATCGGTTTCCTCATGTGACATGCCCGCCATGGGCTCGTCCAAAAGAATGACCTGCGGATCGGAGGCCAGCGTCATGCCGATCTCAAGCGAGCGTTGCTCCGAATAAGACAGCTGGCTGGCCAGCGTCTGCGCGCGGTCGGTGAGGCGGATTTTGGTCAGAAGATCATCGACCTCCTCATTGACCAGCCGCAGCCGCGCGGCAGAGCGCCAGAACACGAATTGCAGGTTGTGCTTGCGCATCACCGCGAGGCGCAGGTTCTCAAACACCGTCACACCGGGGAAGATGTTGGTGATCTGGAACGAGCGCGCCAGACCGCGACGGTTGACCTCCGCCGGTTTCAACCCGGCGATGTTCTTGCCGTTCAAAAGGATCTTGCCCTCGGTGGGCGCGAACTGGCCGGAGCAGAGGTGGAACAGCGTCGACTTGCCCGCCCCGTTCGGCCCGATCACCGCATGGCGTTCACCGGGGATCACATCGAGATTGGCATCCCGGATGATATGGGCCTCACCAAAGGATTTGTGAACATGTTGCAAAGACAGGATAGGATCGCTCATGCCTGTGCCTCCTTACGCGCCGCAACGCGGCGGTTGACCATGGTGACCAAAGCGATGCCGATGCCGAAGAGACCGAGGCCAAAAGCCCAAGGCAGAACGGAGAGCGGCGCCCAGTCATAAGAGAAAAGCGCGATATCGGGCCAGTTGCCGTCGATGACACCGGCGCGATATTCCGGCGACAGGACACGTTGCAGGAACTCGATCAGGAAGACGGCGCCGAAAGCGGCAATCGCGAGGCTTGCCAGACGCGCCAGCAGAGTGCTGAACGTGCGAGCCAAGCCTTCGTCGCTGGGATTGCGGATGCGTTCGACCAGCTCACCCACAAGGCCGCGCGGTAGGAACATCATGACGAGCACGAAGATGATGCCTTGGTACAAAAGCCAGACGCGAGTCAGGTCGGAGGCGACATGGCCGAAGAAGGTCATCACTGCGCCGCCGATCGCTGGACCGAGGAAGACGCGCACACCGCCGATGAAGCTGTTGAGCACCACAGCCGTGGAGATGTGAGATTCGAGCACGACATAGTTCGCGGCCTCGATGTTCATCGACTGAAGCGCCCCTGCGATGCCCGCAAACATGGCGGAGATGGCGAAGATCAACGTGCCAAGCGCGTGGGTGTTGTAGCCCAGAAAGCGCAAACGGTGCGCGTTTTCACGCAGGCCCAAAGCCAGACGCCCGAGAGGGGTTTTGCTGAAGAGATACAGAAGGCCAATGCAGAGAAGCGTCCAGACGAGCGTCAGGAAATAGACGTCATTGAGGGAGCCAAAGCCAATGCCCCAAGCGGGCATACGGAAGGAAGACACGCCCGCCTCGCCGCCAAAGACGGTTTTGAGGTGCGGCGCCAGAGCGTGCAGCAGCTCGGCCAGCGCCAGGGTGATCATGGCGAAATACACGCCGGTCCGCTTGGTCGAGAAATAGCCTGCCAAAAGCCCACTGATCAGGCCCGTCGCGCCACCGACCAGCGGCAAGAGCGGCGTCGGCAAAAGCCCTTCGCCCCCAAAGGCATTCATCGCATGGACGGCGGCGAAGGCGCCGACACCAAAGTAGGCGGCATGACCAAAGCTCAACATCCCGGCCTGCCCGCACAACAGACCGAAGGCCATGGCGAACAGGGCAGAGATCAGCATCTGAACCGCGGCGTTTAGCATGGAGCCGGAGACCAGCCACGGCAAGGCGATCAGCACGGCGACAGTCGCCAAAAGAAGTAGAGGTGCATATTTCATAGTCTTATTCCTTCTCGCCCATCAGCCCGGAGGGGCGCAGCACCAGCACCAGAAGCATGATGAAGAACGGCAGAGTGGCCGCGAGGCTCGACATACGCATGGTCAGTAGCCCGCCGACATCATCGGCCCAGCCGCCCATGCCAATCCAAGTCATCAGATCCGCGATGCGGAAATCGCTGCCGACCGCGAGCGAGTTGGTGATGCCGATCAACAGGGACGCTGCCATCGCACCGCCCATGGAACCAAGCCCGCCGACCACGACGACGACAAAGACCATGACACCAAGTTCCAAGGCCATGTTCGGATTGGTGGTGTAGAAGGCGCCAGCCACCGCGCCCGCAAGACCCGCAAGAGCCGCGCCGATGCCGAAAACGCCCATGAAGACCATGGGCACGTTATGGCCCAGCGCCTCGACCATCTGCGGACGGTAAATAGCGGAGCGTACGACAATGCCCACACGGGTTTTCGTCAGCAAAAGATAGATCGCGATGAACATCGCAATGGCGATACCGCCCATGAACAGCCGGTAGGCCGGGTAGTCGATGCCGGAGAGAGAAAAAGCCGCAAAGCTCAGCTCGTCCGGCACGCGGTAGTCGACCGCGAATTTGCCGTAGACCATCTTGATCATCTCGGCGATCACCACCGACAGGCCGAAGGTCACAAGCAATTCATGCGCGTGGCCGTGTTCATGCACACGGCGCAGGATAAAGCGCTCGACCAGAATGCCGACGCCCATCACAAGGATCGGCGCCAGAATGATCGCCAGCCAAAAGCCGGTCAGGGGCTGAAGCGTGTAGGCGAAATAGGCACCCAGCATGTAAAAGGATGCGTGAGCAAAGTTCAAAACCCCCATCATCCCGAAGATAAGTGTCAAACCGGCGGAAACCATGAAGAGCAAGAGCCCGTAAATGGTGCCGTTGAGCAAAGCGAAAAGGATTTGGTCCACACTGACCTCCGTAGGCATCGGTATAGCAGCGTCCTGACCGGGGTCCGAAGACCCCGATCACAACATGCGTTTCGTGTGTCGTTGAATGTCCGAAGCGTCAGCCCGGGCGTTTCATCTTGCAGCTGTCCTGCACCGGCTGTTCGGCATCTTCGGCAGAAATCACCTTGATCGGCACAAAGCCGAACTCGGTGTCGTCGGCCTTATATTGCGCGTCGCGGCTGACTTCCTGAACGATCATCGACTGAACGATCTGATGATCTTCCGCACGGATATAAACCGGCCCCATCGGGGTTTCGACGCGCGCATTCTCCAGCGCCACGGCCAGATCGGCGGCGTTCAGCCCGTCTTCCGTCGGTTCAACCGATTTCAGCGCCTCTCCCAGAAGCATCATGCCGAACACGGCGGTCGGCTCGACATAGCTCGGATAGTGGCCGGTGAAAGATTTGTAATCCTCCATGAACACGGCACTTTCATCCGGGTTGACCTCTGGGTTGAACGTCGTCGAAAGGAAATGTCCTTCGGCCACGGCGCCCGCATTTCCGATATTTCCCGGCTGGTCGAGGAAGGCCGTGCCGAACCGCACGTTCAACCCCGCGCCGCTTGTCGCTTTCATCAGCAAAAGCAGGTCATTCGACCAGTTTCCGGTGATAACCGTATCGGCATTCGCAGCCTGAATACGTTGCACATAGGGCGAGAAATCCTGGATTTTATTGACGTCGTGCAGGGTCGTTTCCACCACTTCGACACCGAGACGCTCGGCGGCTTCAACGGTGTTGTCCTGAACATCGACACCCCAAGAATAGTTCTGGTTCATCGCGTAGATGCGTTCGCCCAGAACCCCCGCTTCTTGCATCCCGTCCATGATCGTGTTGACACGGATCGCGGCATTCGGAGTGGTGCGGAAATGGTAGTAATGACACTTGGCGCCGGTCAATTCCATCGCCTCGCCGCCGAGGTTCACATAGAGCACCTCGTTGCCAGCGTTGCGCAGGTTGTATTTGCGCACGTCTTCGGTCACCTGACCGGCCACAGCCGAGGACGAGCCCTGAAGGATGATGTCAGCGCCTTCAGAAATCGCCGCGCGCACCCGGTCCGCGGCGCCCACTGGGCCACCCTGGTTGTCGAATTCGAGCAGCTCGATCGGCGCACCGCCGAAACCGCCCGCCTCGTTGATCTTGCCGATCTGATATTTCACAGCGTCGCGATACAGCAGGCCCGTCGAGGCCTGCGGACCCGACAAGGTTTCCACCAGAGCGATCTTCAAAGGCTCCGCCTGTGCTGCAGTTGCAGCTCCCAAGATGAGCGCCATAGCCGCCGTTCCACGTGCGAATTTCTGAAATCCCATACTGTCCTCCCTGACATATCTGGATCGCGAAGAGATCCTCCGCCCCTTCAGCTTTTCATGTGATGACACAAAATGGTCTTACCAGTCAACAATCTAACTGACCAATTTTTTATAAGGCAAAGAAACGTCGTAAAAAGACAAAATTTACAAATTATATTATTGAATTTATTTGATAAATTTTTCTTTAACCTGTCAGACCTGTGATATACCATGACATGGTAAAGGGGAAGAAATGTCCGTATCCAGTCAAATCACATCAGATCAATCGCGCAGTGGCACAGGGTCCCGCAACGGGCATCTGCCCGACGAGATCGCACAGGACCTGAGCGCTAAAATTGCCTCGGGTGCCTTGTCTGTCGGAGATCGGCTTCCCTCCGAACGCGACCTGTGCACACAATATGCGGTCAGCCGCGCCGTGGTGCGCGAGGCTCTGTCGCAACTCAAATCCGACGGTCTGGTCGCTGCCCGTGCGGGCAGCGGCGTCTACGTAACCCAGCGTGATTCGACCAATGCGTTCCGCTTTCAGAACTTTTCCGTCTCCGATCTGAGCCGCCTCGAAGAGGCAATGGAGCTGCTTGTGACCATTGAGGTCGCAGCCACACGTCTTGCCGCGAAACGGCGCACTCCGGAAGATTTGAAAAAGATCAAACGAGCACTCATAGGCATGGAATATGCCATCGCCAGCGATCGGTTGGGCGACGAAGAGGACTACCAGTTCCACCAGGCCATCGTCGAAGCCACGCACAACCAGCATTTCATTTCATTGTGCCAGCATCTTGAGGCCAGCGCCCGCAATATAATTCGCCAAGCCCGTAGCAACACAAAAACTAATCACGCCGAACTGATGAACGCAGTACAGAACGAGCATAAGGCGATCTATGAAGCCCTGGAAAACGGCGAAGAAATAACTGCAGCAGACGCCGCAGCGCGCCATCTGCAGAACGCTGCAGAACGCATACGTATTTATTTAGCTTAAAGCATCGCTCCCATTCCGAGTTTCCTTGCCTAGGGCCGATGACGTTGTAGCTTCGTCAGGTCTGAATACATGCTGCGGCATGTCCTCTCATGATGTAACCAGAACAAGGTTGAGGAAGTCACCCTGTTTGCAACTTGCAGCCCCCACCCTACGGATGGCGGAAAAGTCGCCCACCTTTACAGTTTCTGCTGACCTGGAGAGAGAAAGGATTTTCATCGTATATTTACGTCCAAAAGTCCGTGCTGCCAGTCCAGAAGGCAAGAGTCAGCGCAAGGCCGCCCGTCAGTTTGGAATGTCTCAATACAGGGTTAGAAGTATATTGGGGTTCACGTCTCCACTGGAAACACCAAATGGCACCTGTGAAGGTGCCGAAGCTGGATGGTTTCACCGAGTTCGTCGATGACTGGCTGGAAGATGCTCGCTAAGCCCCGCGCTGCTGACCTCAGTCTACAAGGCGGTGCTGCGCGATGCGCGAACGTCCGGTACGGTGAAGCCGCGCTGCGGCGATGAAACGACCGGCGAACAGCAACTAGGCTGAAACGACACGGAGTTGAACTCAACCGCAGTCTAGGCAGAGACACACCTAAATTGTTTAGAAGGTGCGCATTCTCAGCACTGTTGTGTAGTATTTCCCAATATCGACTGAGATTTGGTAGCTTAATGCCCAAATTCGCACTCTTATGGTCCAATAACAGAGGAAAAGTGGTGCCGGTGATAGGACTCGAAC
Organism: uncultured Celeribacter sp.; assembly: GCF_963675965.1. NCBI lineage: Bacteria > Pseudomonadati > Pseudomonadota > Alphaproteobacteria > Rhodobacterales > Roseobacteraceae > Celeribacter > uncultured Celeribacter sp. Next base: position 2,061,533 of record NZ_OY780935.1, read on the forward strand.
CTACGACCCCATCATTACGAATGACGTGCTCTACCAGCTGAGCTACACCGGCACTCTACTCACGCGGGGCGACAGGCGCGTCCGCGTGAGCGGCTCTTTAGCACCCAATGAAACGGGTGTGTAGTCCTAATTTTACGCCTTGGGATTTTCCGTATCTTCCTCGGGCGTCACATCGACCATAGAGGGGCGGGGGGCGTCCTCTACCGTCTCCGTCTCATCTTCAAGGTCAGTAGCAGGCGCGGCCTGCGCGCCAACGATCAGGGGCAGCATTTCCGTCCCGGCGGGCATGGCGACCTCAGAATGAGTCGGCTCGCGCCAGCTCAGCGTGTCGAAACCACCGCAATTGTCGCACATGGGCGCCCATTCCGAATGCACCGTCTGACAGTTGTCACAGACCCACTGCGGTCCGCGCGGCGCGGTGAGGGCCCGGGTCAGCCAGCCACGGACCACCACATCTTCGGCCCCTTCGCCGCGCTCGATGGCCGCCAGCAGCGTCAGGCTCCGCGCGGTCGGGTTGATCTCCGCAAGATCGCCCAACGCCCGGCGCGCCGCAGGAAAATCCTCGGCTGCGATGTATAGCTCAGCCGAAAGCATTTTCGTTTCCGGATTTTCCGGATGGATTTTCGTCAGCGTGCCAAAGCGTTTGATCCGCTGCTCCGGCGTTTCATTGGGGGCGATGCTGGCGAAGGCTGCGGCAAGATCCGGATGCGGCTGGGCTTCCCAAGCCTTTTTCAGCACCCGAGCCGCCTGACGCGGTTTGTGGTCGGCAACATATTCCCTGGCTGCCAGAACCGCCGCCGGGATCAGATCCGGCGACTTTTTATTGGCTTCAATCGCCGCCTCACGCGCCTCGATGCTGGCACCTTGTTCCAACACGCCCTTGGCCTCGGACAGGGCAAGCACCGCATCGCGCCGCTTGTGCACGTCGCGCGGGATGGAACCATGTTTCAGCTTGGCCGACAGGGTGCTGCGCGCGGCCGACCAATCGCCTTTTTCCGCCTGAAGCCGCAACAGAATATCCTGTGTCTCTTCGTGTTTCGGCTTTAGGGCAAAGGCTTTTTCCGCCAGCTTCAGTGCCGTATCCGTTTCCCCGGCCTCAAGTTTTTGCTTCATGATCCCCTGCACACCGACAAAGCGGGTGCGGTCATTTTTCACCAGTTGCCGGAACGCGCGTTCGGCGGTGTTCTTATCCCCGGTCATGACGGCAGCCTGCGCCTTGAGCAGGTTGGTCAGCTCTGGTTTGCGCAGATATTTTTCGGCCCGGGCAGCTTTGGTCAGCGCCAGACGCCCCTCACCAGAGGCCAGCGCCATCATTCCATCTGTCAGCGCCTCAACCCCCTTGCGTTCACGGTTGCGATCAAAATAGCGCGAGATCGCCGTTTCATCGCCCAGCAGGAATTTGATCACCGCCAGAATGAGACCGACCAGTTTCAGCACCACCATAAAAGCGACCATCACAAGGATCAGACCGACAACGGCCTTGAGCGGCGTCAGGGTGATCTCGAACGCACCAAAGGACAGCTGCGCGCCGCCCTCCATATCCATCAGCAGCGTTCCGCCATAGGCCAGCGCAGCAACAAGGGCGACAAACAAAAGAATTTTCACGAGGGACCAAAGCATTTGTGTCTTCCTTATTGACCGAGCAGTTCATCGAGGGCGGCGATCACATCAAGACGCGTCTGCGCCTGTGCCACCCAGGACTGCATTTTTGTGCGCGCGCCGTCGGGAAGCGCGTCAATCAGCGCAATCGCATCCGCAAAGCGCACCTCCCGCACGGCCTGTTCGGCGCGCGACAGCACGGCATCCGGATCGTCGCCGTCTTTTGGCTTCGTCGAGCGCAACCCCAGCTGGGTTTGCAGCGCGGTTTTGAACCAGCTCTGTTCCCCGGCCTCATGCGCCGCATTCGACGCCGTCACCAAGGCCGCACGCGCAGCCGGTGCAAAGCCCTCTTGCAAGGCGCTAACGCTGGAAATCCCTGTCGCGGCATGTTCAGAAAGGACCGGCGGCACCGCGCCGTCCACCTCGGACAAAAGCGCGGCATAGGGCAGACCTTCATCCACTCGCGCCCGCAACTGGGCCTTGAGCGCCGCGGCTTCGGCCTGCGCCTGTTCGGCAAGAGCGGCCTGATTGGCCTCATCCAGCCGGGCGATTTCACTGTCGAGCTTTTCGCGCATCTCGGCCAGCTGGCGTTCATAAGCCGCAGTTGCATCGGGCGAAATCACCGCCTCTGCGGCCGGAGCGTTTTCCAGCGTTGTCAGGCGATCTTCAAGAGCGGCAAGTTGGTCCTGCATATCTGCGATTTCCGGGCCGGTATCCAACCCGCTCTTCAGATCGCCAAGCTGCGCCTGCACGGAGGCAAGGCCCTGCGAATGCTCTGTCCGCACATCGGCCAGCTCGGCTTCAAGATCGGCAATTTTCTGCGTCAGCACGTCGGTGTTGGCACCGGGGAAGGGCCAGCCATCGGGTTTCACGAATTGCGCGGCTCCGTAGCCCAGACCAAGACAAATGACCCCGCCCAGAAACGCCGCCACGAACCCGGCACGCTTTACAGTCGTTTTTTCAATGACCTGCGGTGCGGGCGCTGTCTCGGGGCCACTGTTTTGTGTCACATCCTCGAGGGTTTCTTCCGCCTCGACGTCCACGGTCTCGTCGGCCTCATCCTCTGGCAGCGCGTCGTCCGTCTCGGTTTCCGGGACGTCCGTGCGGTCACCATCCAACACCTCTGCCGTCGTTTCAGATGCGTCCGTCTCCGCCGAGCTGTCCTCTGTCTCCGTGAGATCTGATGCCGCGCTGGAACCGGTTTCTTCCTGTTCCTGAGGCGCCTCGGCGTCAGGGTTCACATCGCGTTTCGAAGTCTCTTCTGCACCAGCCACAAGACCAACCTTTCGATTCCAGACCCATATTTCCTGTCATGTACCGAACTTAGACCCTGAGCGATATGCGCTCAAGCGGTCATCCCGGCAACTCCGCCCGGATCGCGCGTTTCATCGCGTCACCATTGGGTCTCTCGGCAACAGATCGCCGCAGGGGCGTGGGTCCACGCCAAGCATCGAGACAGGCCTGTGACAATCCGATCAACGTCAGATGACCGCGATACGCCTGCAGTCTATCCGACAGCAGGGTCGCACTGCGCGGGGAAAAAACCGGCAGGATCAACCCGGACTGACCTGCAATGCTGTCCCGATCCGCCTGCGTCCAAGGGCATTCCCTTTGATCGTAAACCACTAAATCCTGTGTCTCCACTCCCGCACGCGTCAGTTCCTGGGCAACATTGCCGCGCGCGTGCTGCCCATGGATATGCACTGCACGTCCAGACGCCGCGCCCGCCATGTCCGCCACAAGCGCCTGCGCATCCGGATAGACCGCCGGCACAGAAAATCCGACATCACGCGCGGCCTGTGCTGTGGCCTGCCCGACGCAGACGGCAGGTGCTCCGACAAAATATCGCGCCGCATAGGGCACAGCGTGGCGCGAGGTCAAAAAGATCAGATCGAAAGGACCTTCGGGCGGGTCCGGCCAAAGCGTCACGATCTCCATCACCGGTGCGATAATCGCCCCCCAGCGCCGCGCCCGATGCGTCAGATCGGCCAAAAGCCGTTCTGAATCCCGTTGCGGGCGTGTGATCAAAAGCATCGGCGTCAAAAGGGCGCTCGGGATTGTCTGGGCCTGTTCACGGTGATACCTCCCAAAGAGCAGGGGAACACTATTTTGCCGCCTGCATCAACCGAGATAGTGAGGAACAGGACATCGTGGCTGACATATCTGTTCTTGGGGCAGGGGCATTTGGCACGGCACTGGCCATTTCGCTGACACGCAGCGGTGCGGCAGTGACACTCTGGGCCCGCGACCCGCAGGCCGCGCGTGATATGGAGCGGGCGCGCGAAAACAACCGGCGCCTGCCCGGCAAGCCGTTCCCTCCAAGCCTGACGGCCACATCTGATCTTGCAATCGCTTGTCGAGCAGAGGTGCTGTTGCTGGCAGTACCGATGCAGCAGCTTTCCGGATTTGTCAGTACACACGGCCCCTTGCTGAACCGCAAGACGCTGGTGTCCTGCTGCAAAGGCGTCGATCTGAAGTCTGATCGCGGGCCGGTCGCCATTCTTGAAGATGCCCTGCCAAATGCCGTCGTGAGCATCCTCTCCGGTCCCTCTTTCGCGGTCGATATTGCCGATGGACTGCCCACCGCGCTAACTCTGGCCGGGCGCAATGCCAGAGCGATTGAAAGCCTCCAGACCAAGCTGACGACGGACAATATCCGGCTTTATACCAGCCTTGATCCGGTCGGAGTCGAATTGGGTGGCGCGCTAAAAAACGTGATCGCCATTGCCTGCGGCCTCGCCATCGGGGCCGGACTGGGCGAAAGCGCACGCGCCGCGCTGATGACCCGCGGCTTTGCCGAAATGCAGCGGCTAGCGCTGCACTTTGGGGCTGATCCCGCGACGCTGCCAGGGCTGTCCGGCTTTGGCGATCTGGTGCTGACCTGCACCTCTCCCAAGTCGCGCAACTATTCCCACGGTCTGCGGCTCGGACGCGGCGAAACGATTGACCCGACAGTGACCGTGGAAGGCGTCGCCACCGCCAAGGCCGTGGCACATCTGGCGCAAAATGCCTCTATAGACATGCCCATCACACAGGCCGTGACACAGGTTCTCAATGGTCAGATATCAACCAGAATGGCGGCAGAGCTTTTGCTGTCCCGCCCGCTGAAAAGGGAGTAATTCATGAAATATGCAGTCATCTGCACCGACAAACCCGGTGCGCTACAGATCCGCGTCGACACCCGCCCGGATCACGTCGCCTATCTGAAAAGCTGCGGCGTTGTCGAACAGGCCGGGCCGTTTCTTGACGGTGACGGCAACATGTGTGGCTCTCTGGTCATCATCGACGTGGCTGACCGCGCGGCCGCAGAAGACTGGGCCGCCAATGACCCCTATGCCAAGGCCGGGCTGTTTGCGGCTGTGCGGATCGAAGAATGGAAAAAGGTGATTGGCTGATGAACTACTGGCTTTTCAAATCCGAAGCAGAGGTCTGGTCCTGGGATCAACAGGTTGCCAAGGGCGAAACCGGCGAAGAATGGGATGGCGTGCGCAACTATCAGGCCCGCAACAACATGCGGGCCATGAAAATCGGCGACCGCGGGTTCTTTTACCATTCCCGCAAGGAAACCGAAATCGTCGGCATCGTGGAGGTCTGCGCCGAAGCCCATCCCGACAGCAAGGCCGATGACCCGCGCTGGGAATGTGTGGACATCAAGGCGGTGCGCCCCTTCGTCACCCCCGTCACCCTCGCGATGTGCAAGGAAGACCCGCGCCTGAAAGACATGGTTCTGGTGAACAATTCGCGGCTCTCGGTGCAACCGGTCACGCCCGAAGAATGGAAGATCGTCTGCGAGCTGGGCAACACACAGCCCGATTAAACGCGGCCCGATTAAAGCCTGCCGGGACGATCCCCGACAAAAAAGAGGGTTCCGGACCCGGAACCCTCAAGGTGACCATGCAGCAAGGGGAGGAAACGCCCACATGGCCATCGAGTTTTGTTAAAAAGAACGTTGGAACAAACGTCTGGATCCATTCTGCGACCACAGAGAGACTCTAGGGCTTTCCGCCCCTTCCATCAAACCATAACTAACTGTTATTTAAATAAAATTATAGAAATCGCCCGCACGCAATTGCGCCGGGCGTCTTTCAGTTATTCCGACAGACCGTTTGGATCTTAGCCGTAAATGGCTTCTTTGCCGAAATGTTTGACCAGAAGATAATAGAACACTGCGCGGTATTTGTTGCGCTCGGACTGGCCGTAGGTCTCGATCACGGATTGGATCGCGTCCATCAGCTCGGGGCTGTCCTGCAGACCCAGCTTTTTGACGAGGAAGTTGTTTTTGACCAGTTCCAGTTCGCTTTCCTGAGAAGCCGCGACCGTGGAAGCATCGTCGTTGTAGATCGCAGGGCCGCAGCCGATGGTCACCTTGGTCAAAAGGTCCATATCCGGCTCAACACCACATTTGGTTTTCAGGTCATCTGCGTATTTGGCAATAAGATCGTCGCGTTTTCCCATGGAAATCTCCCAGATTTACGGATCGGTCGGCTTCAAGACATCTATGCCAACCTGAAATCAATCTAGGCACGAAGCCTCCGGCTCAATAGGGGGAAAATTCGCCGAAATTCACTCCCACGGCACAGGGTGTGCCAGAATAGGTTGCAGGGGAAACACCCGACATGAAAACGCCGCCCCAGTCGGGACGGCGTTGCTGGTTTTGCTACACCGATCGCAGATCAGTAGCGGTAATGCTCCGGCTTGAACGGCCCATCCACGGTCACGCCGATATAATCGGCCTGCTCTTTGGACAATTCGGTCAGCTTCACGCCGATGCGCTCCAGATGCAGCCGCGCCACTTTTTCGTCCAGATGCTTGGGCAGGATGTAGACGTTGTTTTCATAGTTGCCACCATTGGTCCATAGCTCGATCTGGGCCAGAACCTGGTTGGTGAAAGACGCCGACATCACAAAGGACGGGTGCCCCGTGGCGTTACCGAGGTTCAGGAGACGACCTTCGGACAGCAGAATGATCCGCGAGCCCGACGGCATCTCGATCATATCCACCTGATCCTTGATATTGGTCCACTTGTGGTTTTTCAGCGCGGCGACCTGAATTTCATTGTCGAAGTGACCGATGTTTCCAACGATCGCCATATCTTTCATCGCGCGCATATGCTCGATGCGGATGACGTCTTTGTTGCCAGTGGTCGTGATAAAGATGTCCGCATCGGCGGCCACATCTTCCAAAAGAACAACCTCGAAACCATCCATGGCGGCCTGAAGCGCGCAGATCGGATCGGCCTCGGTCACCTTCACGCGCGCCCCGGCGCCGCGCAGTGAGGCCGCAGAGCCTTTGCCCACATCGCCATAGCCACAGACCACGGCCACTTTCCCGGCCATCATCACGTCGGTGGCCCGGCGAATGCCATCCACGAGCGATTCCTTACAGCCATATTTGTTGTCGAATTTCGACTTGGTCACGCTGTCATTCACGTTGATCGCAGGGAAGGGAAGCTGTCCCTTTTTCACCAGATCGTAGAGCCGGTGCACGCCGGTGGTGGTTTCCTCGGAAACGCCTTTGATCTGGTCGCGCATCTTGGTGAACCAACCCGGGGTGGCGGCCATGCGTTTCTTGATCTGCTCTTTGATGACCGCTTCTTCCTCGGAGGTAGGCACAGCAATCACATCTTCGCCCGCTTCAGCGCGCGCACCCAAGAGGATATACAGCGTCGCATCGCCCCCGTCGTCGAGGATCATGTTCGGGCCATCGGCAAACTGGAAGGATTTATCGAGATAATCCCAATGCTCCTCAAGGCTTTGCCCCTTCACGGCAAAGACCGGAACACCCGCCGCAGCGATCGCGGCAGCCGCATGATCCTGAGTCGAGAAAATATTGCACGATGCCCAGCGCACATCCGCACCCAGCACAACCAGCGTTTCGATCAGAACAGCGGTCTGGATCGTCATGTGCAGAGATCCCACGATCCGGGCGCCTTTCAGCGGCTTGCTGTCGCCATATTCGGCACGCAGCGCCATCAGGCCCGGCATTTCGGTTTCTGCGATGTCCAGCTCTTTGCGCCCAAAATCAGCAAGGGCAATGTCTTTGACGATGTAGTCGGTGGCCATTTTGTCGGCTCCTTAACGGGAAAACTTGACCGCTGGATACCAGCTTGTCCACAGGCGCACAACGCGCTGCGCCGGTCGAAATTATGTGAAAACCGGCAAAAGCCATGGAAACCCGGTCCGGCCCGCGCTACCAACAGCCCAAAACAGCAAGAGGCACCCATGGCACAGACTCGCGCTTGGCAACGCATGCTTTCCGGTCGGCGACTCGATCTTCTCGACCCGACCCCCATGGACATCGAAATCGAAGACATCGCCCACGGGCTGGCCTTTGTCGCCCGCTGGAACGGGCAGACTCATGGCGATTACGCCTATTCTGTGGCCGAGCACTCCATTCTGGTCGAAGAGATCTTTCGCCGTCTCTACCCGAAAGAAACCGTGAAATGGCAACTGGCCGCCCTTCTGCACGACGCCCCAGAATATGTCATCGGAGATATGATTTCGCCGGTCAAAGCCGCCGTTGGCGCCAGCTATGGCGAATTGGACGAACGGCTAACCGCCGCGATTCACATCCGCTTTGGCTTGCCCGCGAAATTGCCGCAGGTGGTGAAACGCAAGATTAAAAAGGCAGATAAAGTGTCCGCCTGGCTGGAAGCGACGCAGCTTGCAGGGTTCTCGGAGGCGGAAAGCAACAAGATCTTCGGCAAGATGGATCCAGAGCTGATTGCGGATCTGCGTCTGCACCTGCGGCCCCCGGTGCAAACGCGAAACGCCTTCACCGCCCGGCATGCCGAACTGATGAAGGCGCTGTCTTGAACTCCGGCTGGATCGCGACTGTTACAGGCTAATCCGCCGGTTCAGCTGATAGTCCAGCTGATGTTTCAGGGCGGATCGTTTCAGACGGTCCGCCTGTTGAAATGTTGGCGCAATTTTTGCGCTTTTACGATGAAAACGGGTTTGAACAAAGCGGAGCATGGCGTTTCCTTTCGATCCGATAAGATGACAATGCCCCGAGTCGGCAAAAATCCGAAGTTTCTATGGCTTTCTAGTTTTAAGCTGTACTATCATTTAAGCTATGGACTGGCGCGATATTCCCTCTCTCTCCGCTTTACGGGCTTTTGAATCCACTGCACGGCTCGGCACGTTTTCCGCCGCCGCGCGGGAACTGAACGTCACCCCGGCGGGCATCGCGCAGCACGTCCGCGGCCTCGAAGATCACTTTGGCGAAAAGCTGGTCTACCGTGACGGCCAGTCCATGGCGCTGACAGAACAGGGCAGGGTGCTTGCCGAAGCCCTGTCCGAAGGCTTTGGCATGATCGCCAGCGGCGTGCGCTCGGTCGGGTTGCACCGCTCACAACGCCCGCTCAACATTTCCACCACACCAGGCTTTGCCGAGGTCTGGCTGATGCCGCGTCTGGGGGCGTTTTGGGAAGAACATCCCGACATCTGGATTCAGGTGCTGCCGTCGATGGAGCGCGCGAACCTGCGGCTGGAGGGCGTGGATATGGCGCTGCGGTTTGGCGACGGAAACTGGCGCGGCGTCGATTGCGTGCCGCTGTTGCTGTCGCCCTTTGTCGTCGTCTGCGCCCCAAGTTACACCCCGGCAAACACGCTGGACGATATGGAAAATCTCGAAACGGAGCGCTGGCTGTTTTCGCAATACTCCCGCGAGCAATACCAATGGGGCGAACGCATCGGGCTGGATTTTCACAGCCTCGGCTATCGCGAAATGGCCAGCAACGCCCTGGCGCTATCTGCGGTGCGTTCCGGCCACGGGCTGACGATACAATCCAAGGTTCTAGTCGATGAAGATATTGCCTCAGGCCGCATGAAAGTCCTGCACGAAGCCGATTCTGAAGGCCTGGGCTATTACATCATCACGCTGCCTGGGGTGCTGCCCCCGAATGTCAAAGCCTTGCGAAACTGGCTGATCAAGAACGCAGCACTCTGACAGAACTTAGCGCGGGGAGCGTTTGGCCAGAATGCGCTGCAGGGTCCGGCGGTGCATGTTCAGCCGACGCGCGGTTTCCGACACATTGCGATCGCAAAGCTCATAGACCCGCTGGATGTGTTCCCAGCGCACGCGATCAGCCGACATGGGATTGTCCGGCGGCGGCGGCAGTTCGTCGCTTTTGGCCAGAAGCGCGTTGACGATGTCACGGGCATCCGCCGGTTTCGACAGGTAATCCGTCGCCCCGATTTTGACCGCGGCCACCGCCGTGGCAATCGCACCATAGCCGGTCAGCACGACGATCCGGCTGTCAGGCCGCTTTTCCCGCAGCGTTTCGACCACATCAAGACCGCTGCCATCCTCAAGCCGCAAATCCACAACCGCATAGGCCGGCGGGCGGGCGGTGGAAATGGCCTTACCCGCAGCAACAGAATCGGCAGTTTCGACAGCAAACCCGCGCTTTTCCATTGCCCGTGCCAGACGGCGCAGAAACGGTTCGTCATCATCCACCAAAAGCAGAGATGTGTCGTCTCCAAGGTCCAGTTGTTCTTCCACGGTCATCGGCTCATTCCTCGCCAGTCTGCATCTTTTGCGTGTCGTCGCCGCAGTTTAGGTAGCCTTTCCAGCAGGGTCAATTCTGCTCGGCCGCATCCATGAAACAGGCCACCCGATCTGCCATTTCTTCCGGTGTATCGTCACGTTTGAAGAAATCGACGAAGCCGATCTCGGGAAACACCAGATAGGTAAAGGTCGAATGGTCCACGAGATAATACTCAGGATCACCTTCTTCCTGCTTTTTGTAATAGGTCTTATAGGCCTGAGACGCAGCCCGAACCTGCTCGGGGCTGCCAGTGAGGCCGATCATGTTTTCGTGAAACAGATCGGTGAACTCCCGCACGACGTCCGGCGTGTCCCGTTCGGGGTCGATAGAAATAAAGGCCGTCTGCATATCATAGCCGCGTGCATCCAATATGCGCTCAGCGTCGGCATTGCGCATGTTATCAAGCGGGCAAACGTCCGGGCAGAAAGTATAGCCGAAATACAAGATCGTCGGCTTGGTGAAGACCTCTTTGTCAGTCACGGTCTGGCCGTCTTCACGCACCAGCTCGAACGGTCCGCCAATGGCACCGGCCCCGCCAGAGACAGCGGACCCCCGACACTGTGCAAACGCATCTCCGCTCGCCGGACGGGTTGCGTACCACCCCATGGCGCCAATCGCGACAATCAGGGAAACGCCAGCAACGATGGCAAAGGATTTCGTAGACATGTTCTCTCTCCTCGTCATTGCGGCGCATTGATCGGGACAAAGGGACCGATTAACAAGGGGCGTAATGCCGCATCAGGGATAAATCTTTGCCCATGTCAGATACTAGCGATGATCTCATAACGGAAGAGCGGCGATCAAATTGGGTGCGCCTGCGGACGCTCATAGCCTTGCGCTGGATCGCCATCACCGGGCAGGTGGCGACCATCATCCTCGCAATCTCGGTCTTTCATCTAAAATTCGAGCTTGGCGGTTTCGCGATGGTGATCGGCGCCTCGGTCATCCTGAATATCGTGACGACCTTTGTGTTTCCCGAAAACACCCGGCTCTCGGAACGCGGTGCGACGCTGATGCTGCTGTTCGATATTTCGCAGCTTTCAGCCCTGTTGTATCTGTCAGGCGGGTTGAACAATCCCTTTGCCCTGCTCATTCTGGCACCGGTGTCGATTGCCGCCTCGGCACTGCGTCCGAAACCGGCCATACTGACTGGCGGCGTCGCCATCGCACTGGTCAGCCTGATCGCGCTTTATCACATCCCGCTGGAAACACTGGCCGGGGACGTGCTCGCCCTGCCACAGATTTTCCTCATGGGAAGTTGGGCCAGTATCGTCATCGGCGTGATTTTTCTGGGTGTGTTTTCGTGGAAAGTGGCCTCGGAAATCCACACCATGTCCGAAGCCCTTCTGGCCACACAAATGGCGCTGACTCGCGAACAGAAACTCACCGATCTTGGCGGTGTCGTCGCCGCAGCCGCGCATGAGCTGGGCACGCCGCTGGCCACCATCAAGCTGGTGTCAAGCGAGCTTCTGGACGATCTGTCAGATCACCCGGATCTGCGCGACGACGCACAGCTGATCAACGAACAGGCAGACCGCTGCCGCGATATTCTGCGCTCCATGGGACAGGCGGGCAAAGATGACCTCCACATGCGCTTTGCCCCGCTGCAGGCCGTGGTCGAAGAAGCCGCACAGCCGCATATGACCCGCGGGCGCGATGTGAAACTGCAGATCCTCGGCAGCGACGATGACAGTCCACAACCCTATGTCTATCGCCGCCCGGAAATCATCCATGGGCTGCGCAATCTCGTGCAGAACGCCGTCGATTTTGCCGAAACTACCGTCTGGATCGATGTCGCCTGGAGCAAACGCTCTGTGTCGGTGCGCATCATTGATGACGGCGCCGGTTTTCCCGCCTCTGTCCTGGGGCGGATCGGCGATCCCTTTGTGCGCCGCCGCCGGTCGGATCGCGAGCACCAGAAGAATCGTCCTGGATACGAGGGCATGGGACTGGGTCTGTTCATCGCCAAAACGCTTCTGGAGCGCACCGGCGCAGAGATCGCCTTTGCCAACGGATCAGACCGTCACGATCTGCACCTTCACGCGGGACGCCGGTCCGGTGCAATTGTCGAACTGACCTGGCAAAAAGCCCTGATTTGCGTCGAAGAGGGCAAGGAAAGTCAGGCGCTTGGCGAGAACACGCCTTTTTGAAGACCGTTAGGGGGTTCTTAAGTCTCCGTTAACTCGCCGCACGCAAAGTCAGCCTGACTTTATCAGTGACTTCAACGGGGATAACGATGACTCAGCCGGTTCTTATAAATCTCTTGATCTCGGCTCTCGGCAGCCTCTGCCTTGCTTTCCTGATCCTTTATACTGTGTCATTTATCCTCATTAAGCGTGAAGATCGGCAGCGGCTGTCACTGCAGGAAAGCAATGCTGACATCGTTTTTCTCTTTGATAATGAAGTACTTGTGAATGCCTCCGCCTCCGCCCGGGACCTCTTGGCCTCGGCGGTGGACGTCGGTACAGACTGGTCGCGCCTCTTGTCACTGGTCATTTCCCGTTTCCCTGATCTGCCGGAAAAATGCGCCCGACTCGCGGAATGCGGCACGATGAGCGTGCCTTCGCAGGATGGCCGTGCGGTTTTCCAATGTGACTGGTGTGGCGGGCTGTCGAAACTGACCCTGTTTGACCGTCTGTCCGAACAGAACCTGATCGAAATGGACTATCTGTCCTTCCTCGCGCTGGAAAACGAGCTGGAGGCCCTTCGCGATGTCGCAGAACATCTGCCCTTTCCGGCATGGCGCGAAAATCAGGACGGGGCAATTCTCTGGACCAATTCCGCCTATCTGGACATTGCCGAAAGAGATACGCCGCCAGAGAACGTCGGAGGATGGCCGCCGAAGCGCATCTTTAAAACGGATGATCTGAGCGAGGCGCCCCCCAATCAGGCCAGACGCATCTGTGCGACAGGGGGGTCGGAAGACTTTCCCAAATACTTTGACGTCTTCCGTTTCCCAATGGGAGACGACACGCTCTATGCCGCGAGCTGTTCGGACGCGATCGTGCACGCAGAAACCCGGCTGCGTGATTTCCGACAATCCATGATCGAAATCTTTTCTCAATTGCCGACTGGGCTGGCGACCTTCGATGCGTCCTTGCACTTGGTGCTATTCAACTCCGCCCTGTCCGATATGACCCATCTGTCGTCAGACTTCCTGATCAAACGTCCTGACATCTTTGCCTTCTTCGACGCGCTCAGGGACAACGCAATGATTCCGGAACCACGCAACTACGCGGAATGGCGCAGCCGTGTGACCGACATTGATACGCTGGCAAGTTCTGGCCCCTTTTCGGAAACCTGGTCGCTGGCCGATGGAAAAACATATCGCATCACAGGTCACCCGCATCATTCCGGCATTTTTTCTTTTCTGATCGACGACATTTCCGACGAAATGGCCTTTAATCGCCAGCTTCAGTCGCAGATCGATACGGGTCAGGCCATTTTGGACAGTTTTTCCAATGCCATCGTGGTTTTCCACAGATCCGGTCAAATCCAGGCCTGCAACACCGCCTACCGCGCGCTTTGGGACTTAGACGAGGAAGACCATGCGCAAACGCTGGACGATGCCGCCCGGATCTGGCGTGCGAAATGCGCACCCACCACCATCTGGACAGAGATTCGAAGCTCAATCGAAACCAGACCCCAAAGGCACAACCGGGTGCATAAGGCGCGCCTTTGGGATGGCCGCACGCTGGTGTGCCATGTCACGTCACTGCCACATGAAAACACTCTCGTCACCTTTGAAACCAAACAGGCCAGCACCATCATGACGCCCCGGCTTGTGCCCCAGTCGTCCAAGCCCGGTGCAATTCAGGCCTGACCTGAAATACGCCTGCGGCGGATCCCTGATATTCCCGCCATGGATCCCCTTGTGTCCTCGGTCCAGAGGCCTAAAGTCGGACCTCACAGCTATTCATCCGACAGGCTCCCATGACCGACCGCACTGCCCAGCGCATCGCCTTTAAAAACAGCACCCTCTGGCAAGAAGCCAGCGCTGTGGCGATGGCCGGAGATGCCTCCGGCCGTCGATATCATCGCCTGTTCGACCCCAGCACAGAGCGCAGCGCGATTCTGATGGATGCCCCGCCCGAAGCCGGGGAAGACGTGCGGCCTTTTTTGCGCGTGGCCGCCTATCTGCGAGATCTCGGTCTGTCCGCACCAGAGATCTTTGCCGCGGACCAAGACCAAGGCTTTCTCATCCTCGAAGACTTCGGCGAAAACCGATATGATCGCATCTGCGCAGATCATCCCGATCACGAACCCGCGCTTTATGACGCTGCAGTGGATGTTTTGCTAACGCTTTCACAGGCAGAGCCACTTGAAAATCTTACAGATTTTCGCCCTGACATGACCGAAGCCGCCATGCCGTGCTATGACTGGTATGCTGCCCCCGTCACCGGAGACTTGGCAAAAGAGGCGCGCGCGGAAACCGCCGATCTCCTGCGCCGCCTGATCGACAGCCTCGGCCCTCAGACCGTCACGGCCCTCCGCGATTACCATGCGCAGAACCTGCTGTGGCTGCCAGAGCGCCAGAATGCGGCCCGTGTCGGCGTGCTGGATTTTCAGGATGCCGTGCTCTGCCATCCGGCCTATGATCTGATTTCACTGACCACGGATGCCCGGCGGGATGTGTCCGACGACATCGCCGACCGATGCCTGCAGCGGATGACCGACGGGCTGCAGGTTGACGCAGAAAAGTTCGCCCTCGACGCGGCCATCTGTTCGGTGCAACGCAACCTGCGCATCCTGATGATTTTCGCGCGCATGTCCCTGCATTTTGCGCGCCCGCACTATCTGGACCTGCTCCCCCGCGTCTGGCGTTATTTGCAGCGCGATCTGGACCACCCGGACCTGCGTCCTTTGGCCATCCGGATCCGGGCCGATCTGCCAGAACCCACTCCTGACACCCTCAAGAGATTGAAATCCCTATGTGGCACAGTCCCAACTCTGCAATGATCTTCTGTGCGGGACGCGGTACCCGCATGAAAGCCCTGACCGAGGATCGCCCCAAGCCGATGATTGAGGTCGCAGGCCGACCGCTCGTCGAGCATGCTCTGGCCCAGCTCGACGGCATTCCCAACAAAGTAGCGAACCTTCATTACTTGCCGGATCAGTTGAAAACCCGTCTCGTCTCGGCAGGTGTTGAGACGATCTATGAAACCGAGCTTCTGGAAACCGGGGGGGGCTTGAGAAATGCATTGCCGCTTTTCACCGAGGACACCATCTTCACCATGAACACGGATGCCGTCTGGAAAGGGCCGCAAGCCAGTGACGTGTTGAGCCGCGCCTGGAATCCCGAGATCATGGATGCGCTATTGCTCACCGTGCCGCACGAACGGACGCATGGTCATCTGGGGCAGGGGGATTTTGATCTGGCAGAGGATGGTCGTCTGGCACGGGGGCAGGCGAGCATCTATACCGGCATACAAATCCTCAAGACCGACACGCTCGACGGGATCGAAGATCGGTTTTTTTCGCTCAATCTGGTCTGGGAACGCCTGTTTGAAAGCGGTCGCATTTTCGGCGTCGAATACCCCGGCGACTGGTGCGATGTTGGCCATCCCGACGGCATCAAGATTGCAGAACACCTTTTGGAAACGCGCTGATGTTCGGACAGGCTGACACCCCCCATCTTTTCGGGCTGCCCTGCGGCATCGACTATCCGGCGGCGCTCAAGGCGGGGCTACTGGAGCGGTTGCAAGATGCGCCAGCGGAGATGGTCGCACGCACCGAAATCTTCGTGAACACCAGTCGAATGAAAAAGGACATCCTGCGGGCCTTCGACGATGGCACTGCGCGGCTTTTACCCCGTGTCCGTTTGCTGACAGAGCTTGGCAATCACCATGCGTTCATGGATCTGCCGCTGCCGGTCAGCGGCCTGCGACGTCGTCTGGAGCTGGCACAGCTTGTCGCCCGGTTTCTAGAGGCAGAACCGCAATTCGCCACGCGCGCCTCGGTCTTTGATCTGTCCGACAGTCTTGCCCAGCTTCTGTCGGAAATGCAGGATGAAAACGTTGCCCCCGAACGGCTGCAGACGTTGAAAATCCCGGATGCCTCGGGGCATTGGGAAAAATCTCTGCGGTTTTTGTCGATCATTTTCCAGTTTTTCGGCCCAACGGCGAATAAAGAACCGGGACAGGAAGACCGGATGCGGCTTGTCGTGGATCTGCTTGAACAGCGCTGGCACGACACCCCACCGGATCACCCGATCCTCGTGGCGGGGTCCACCGGATCACGCGGCACGACAGCACGGTTCATGGAGCTGGTGGCCTCCCTGCCCATGGGGGCGGTGATTTTGCCCGGCGTGGATTTCGACCTGTCCTCCGAAGTCTGGCATCAGATCGGCGGGCAGGATGGGGTGCGCGCGCCCAATGTCGAACACCCGCAAGAACGTACGCTGCGCATGGCGAACCGGCTGGGGATCTCGCCGCGTGACATCCCGCGCTGGAGCCGCCTTGATGCCCCAAATGCGACCCGAAACCGGCTGATTTCGCTTGCTCTGCGCCCAGCCCCCGTCACGCACCAATGGATGAAAGAGGGACCGGAGTTCGACGGCGTCACCGCAGCGACCAAAGCGATGACACTGATTGAGGCCCCAGATCTGCGGCTCGAAAGCAATGCCATCGCCCTGATATTGCGCGAAGCCGCCCAGACCGGTCGCAAGGCCGCACTTGTGACCCCGGACCGCGATCTGGCCCGCCGGGTCACGGCGCTGCTCAGTCGCTGGAATATCGCCCCGGACGACAGCGCCGGGATCCCGCTCAACCAAACCCCGCCTGGGCGATTGCTGCGCCATGTCGTGGGCTTCATCGGTCGGTCGCTTTCGGCTGAAGACCTTCTGGTGCTGCTGAAACACCCGCTGACCGCACGGGGCGGGCAGGGGGACGAGAGCAGGGGTTATCACCTACTTTGGACGCGCGAGCTGGAAGTTCACCTGCGCCGCCATGGCCCGGCGTTTCCCACCCGCGAGGATCTGGCGGATTGGGCGCGAAAATCAGGACAGAAAAAGTATGACCAAAGCGCCCGTCTGCATTGGGCCGGGTGGCTTGCCGGTGTTCTGGAACGCATCGCCATCGCAGAGGAGGGCGATCTCGCCCATCATATCGATCATCTTACCACTCTGAGCGCACATCTTGTGAAAGGGCCAACCGGCGACGACGACAGCGAACTTTGGGCACAAAATGCCGGGCGCGAGGCACGCCGCATCGTCACAGATCTGCGTCAGGAAAGCGAACACGGCGGACAATTGTCGCCTCATGCTTTTGCCGATCTCTTCCGCGCCGTTCTGGGCCGCGGACTGGCCCGGGATCCAGACCCGAAGCATCCCCATGTGATGATCTGGGGGACATTGGAAGCCCGTGCGCTCGGTGCGGACCTGGTGGTTTTGGGCGGGCTGAACGAAGGCATCTGGCCGCAATCTGTCGGGCAGGATCCATGGTTCAGCCGCGACATGCGCAAACAGGCCGGGCTGTTGTCCCCCGAACAAAGTGTCGGCCTGTCGGCCCATGACTTCCAGCAGGCCATCGGCGCGCCGGAAGTGGTGCTCACCCGCGCCAAACGCGACGCCGAGGCCGAAACCGTCACCGCCCGCTGGCTGATCCGGCTGACCAACCTGATGGCGGGCATGTCCAATGACGGCCGCACCGCACTTACCGCCATGCGCGAGCGTGGCCAGCTCTGGCTGTCGCGCGCCGAGGCGCTGGACCGTCCGGAGACACAAATCCCTGGCGCCAAACGCCCGAACCCGCGTCCGCCGCTTTCTGCGCGACCCCGGCAGCTTTCCGTCACCCGCGTCGAGACCCTGATCCGCGACCCCTATGACGTCTATGCCAGTCGGGTGCTGCGCCTGAACAAGCTTGATCCGCTCAGCCGCGACCCTGACGTGCGCGAACGCGGCACCGCGCTGCACGCCATCATGGAACGGTTTCTGAAAGAGTCCCCTGCCGACGAAACCTTCGAGATCGCCTTGCCACGGTTTTTGACCACCGCCGAAGAGGTTCTGGAACAGGAGGTTGCATGGCCCGCCGCGCGACGTGTCTGGCTCGGGCGCATCCGGCGCATTGCCGAACCGCTTGTCCATCGCGAACTGGCCCGGCGCCGCGACGGCGCTCCGATCGGGCTGGAGGCCAAGGCCGCCATGCATTTCAACGATCTGGATTTCTCTTTGACCTGCATGGCCGACCGCATTGATCGGCGCGAAGATGACAGCTTTGTCATCTACGACTACAAATCCGGCAATCCGCCGAGCGAGAAACAAACCCGAGTGTTCAACATCCAGCTTCTTCTGGAGGCGATGATGTTCGAGGCAGGGACATTTGAAAACCTGCCCAAGGGGCCGGTGGCGGAGGTCGCCTATCTGGGACTGAACGACAAGCTGGCGGAAACGCGCCTTCCGCTCGACCGCGATGCAATCAAAGAGGTCGAAATCCGCCTGCGCGAACTGATTGCGCATTACGACGATCCCACACGCGGATATGCCTCGCGCCGCATGATGGCCAAGGTCGCCTTTCCCGGAAATTACGACCATCTCGCGCGCTTTGGCGAATGGTCGGAGGCAGACGACCCTGTTGCGGAGGATCTGGAATGACGATGTTGAACGACGCCACCCGGCATCAGATCATGGCTGCACGCCCGGACATGTCGACATGGCTCTCCGCCAATGCCGGGTCCGGCAAAACCAAGGTCCTGACCGACCGGGTCGCGCGGCTGCTGCTTGAAGGCACGCCTCCCCAGCACATCCTCTGTCTGACCTATACCAAGGCCGCCGCCGCCGAGATGCAAAACCGGCTGTTCGCCCGGCTGGGCGCCTGGGCCATGTTGCCGGATGCCGATCTGATCAGGGAATTGCAGGCCCTCGCCCCGGATGCCGCGTTGGACGCCGACAAACTGCGCCATGCGCGCACCCTGTTCGCCCGTGCCATCGAAACCCCCGGCGGGCTGAAGATCCAGACCATCCACTCCTTTTGCAGTGCCCTGTTGCGCCGCTTTCCGCTGGAGGCAGGCGTCTCGCCGCAATTCAAGGAAATGGACGACCGCCAGTCCCGCCACATGATCGCCGATATTCTGGAAGCGCTGGCCCTGGGCCCCGGGCGCGCCGAAATCGACGCCTGTGCGACCTATGTGAACGATCTGGATCTCACCGACCTAGCGATCAAGATTGTCGCCAAACGCGATGCCTTCCTGCCCGCACGCAGTCGCGACGAAATCTGGGACTGGTTTGAGTTGCCCAGCGGCTACGACAGCGAGGCGCTGCTCAAAGAGGTCTTTTGGGGCCGCGAGCAAGACATGTTCGCACAGCTCGCCGAGCTGATGGAAAGCTCGGGAAAATCCGATCAGAAAACAGCCAAAATTTTCCGCAATTGGGCCGGATTAGAGCCTGATATGGCTATGGTCGAAGCCTGTTGCGACACGCTGTTGTTCGGTGAAACCGCAGCATCGCCCTTTGGATCCAAATTCGGGGCCACGCGCGGCGGCATCCCGGCCAAAGCCCTGCGGATCGCGCATCAGGACGCTTTTCAACCGCTCGAAGACTTCATGGGCCGGATCGAAACCATTCGCCCGCGCCTGTTTGCCCTGATGGATGCCGAACGCACCTGGGCGTTGCATCGGCTGGCGCAGGTTTTGTTACCGCCCTATCTGGAGCAAAAAGCGCAACTCGGGCTGCTGGACTTTGACGATATGATCCGCCGCGCGCGCGATCTGTTGTCGATCTCGAACGTGTCGCAATGGGTTTTGTACCGGCTCGATGGTGGAATCGACCACATTCTGGTGGATGAGGCACAAGATACCAGCCCGGACCAATGGCGGGTCGTTCAGCTTCTCGCCGGGGAATTTACCGCAGGCGAGGGGGCGCGCGCGGATGTGACCCGCACGATCTTTGTCGTCGGCGACCACAAACAATCGATCTATTCCTTTCAGGGTGCCGCGCCGGAAGCCTTCGACGAAATGAAAGCGCATTTCGGCACCCGGCTGGCGGCCGTCGACCAGCCTTTGCAGGATCTGGCGCTGCGATACTCGTTTCGCTCCTCGCGCGCGATCCTGCAGGCAACAGACGCGGTTTTTGAGCAAAGCCAAGGCGTTGGCGTGGGGGGCAACACGGAACATATCGCCTTTTTCGACGACATTCCGGGCCGGGTGGATCTCTGGCCTCTGATCGAGCCGGAGCCGACAGAGCAAGATCCCGAAGATTGGGAAAACCCGGTCGATATTGTTTCGCCCGAACATCAAAGTGCCCGGCTGGCGCGTCAGGTTGCTGATTTCGTGGCCGATCTTCTGGCCAACGGCACCCTGCCGGAACGCGATGGAACGGGGCGCGACATCGAACCCGGCGACATCATGATCCTCGTGCGCAGCCGGTCGGACCTGTTCGGGCGCATCCTGCGCACATTGAAATCCCATCCCGCACGCATTCCTGTTGCCGGGGCGGACCGGCTGACGCTGAACGACGAACTGGCTGTGAAGGACCTGCGATCCTTGCTGGCCTTTCTATCGCTGCAGGATGACGACCTGGCTTTGGCGGAGACGTTGAAATCGCCCCTGTTCAATTGGTCGGAACAGGATCTCTACAGTCTCGCCCATGGCCGCACCGCAATCACGCTCTGGCGGGAATTGTTCGAGCGTCGCGAAGAGTGGCCCCAGACCGTCGCCATTTTGGATGATCTGCGTCAGGTCGCCGACTTTCTACGGCCTTACGATCTGATCGAACGTGTCCTGATACGCCATGACGGCCGCCGCAAATTTACGGCACGCCTCGGCAAAGAGGCCGAAGACGGTCTCGACGCGTTGCTGCATCAGGCGCGCAGTTATGAAACCAGCGAAACGCCCAGCCTGACGGGGTTCATCGCCTGGCTGGAATCCCAGGATGTGCAGCTCAAACGAGTGTTGGACGAGAATTCCAATCTGGTGCGCGTCATGACCGCGCATGGGTCCAAGGGGCTTGAGGCGCCGATCGTCATCCTGCCCGACACGCTGAAAACACCGGGCGAAACCCGCGATGCCTTTATTGCGCCAGAGCCGGATCGGCTGATCTGGAAAGGCGCGAAAACGCAGCGTTCTGAGGTTGCAAAACAGATCCTAAGCCGGATGAAACAGGCTGATATCGAAGAAGATCGCCGCCTTTTGTATGTTGCCATGACCCGGGCCGAAAAATGGCTTGTCGTCTGCGGCGCGGGCAAAGATTCCGAGACAGCCGACACATGGTATAATCTGGTGCGGCGCGGGTTGAGCGAACTGCTGACAGAGACAGTGGATATCGGCGTTTGTCAGGCAGAGCGTTTCGCCTGTGGCGACTGGCCGCAAAACGCCGCTCCGGTGCAACGGGTCACGCCCACCGCCGTCGCGCTGCCGGACTGGGCCAGAACCCCGGCGCCCGCACCCGACGTCCCCTTGCAGATCATTTCCCCTTCGGATCTGGGCGGCGCCAAAGCGCTGCCGGGTGAGGACAGCCTGCTCGACAAAGAGGCCGCGATGCGGCGCGGACGGCAATTGCACCAATTGATCGAAATCCTGCCGGATGTGCCCCCCGCCGGGCGTGAGCGCATCGCCCGTCACCTGATGAGCATCGGCGAAGACCCGGCTTTACCCGAAGAAATTCCGCTTTTGTTGGCAGAAGCCTTGGGCGTCCTCTCCGGGACCTATGCCTGGGACGTTTTCGGGCCCAATTCCCTGGCCGAGGTCGAATATTCCGCACAGAACGGTGATCATATCATTCACGGCATCATCGACAGGCTGATTGTTGGCCCGGAGCGGGTGCAGATCGTGGATTACAAATCCAATGCCGTTATTCCGGACTGCGCCGAGGACATTCCCGAGGGCCTGTTGCGACAGCTCGGTGCTTATGCCGACGCCTGCCGGCAGATCTATCCCGGCCGCAGGATCGAAACTGCGATCCTGTGGACCCGCACGGCGTGTTTGATGGAGGTTCCTCTCGATATCGTGATGTCAGCCTTGCGACGTACCGCCACATCTTGACCCCACAGGCCTCAGTGCATAGGTTTTTGCCAACTTCATATTCAGGAGAATTCCCATGGCTACTGTCAAAGTGTCCGACGACACCTTCGCCGCTGAAGTCCTCAATTCCGACATCCCGGTGGTTGTCGATTTCTGGGCGGAATGGTGCGGCCCGTGCAAACAAATCGGCCCGTCTCTGGAAGAGCTGGCGGCTGAACTGGACGGCAAGGTCAAGATCGTCAAAGTCAACGTGGACGAAAATCCGAACTCTCCTGCACAGTTCGGTGTGCGTTCAATCCCCGCGCTGTTCATGTTCAAGGGCGGTGAGGTCGTGTCCAACAAAATCGGCGCAGCGCCGAAAGCTGCCTTGGCAAGCTGGATCTCTGAAGAGGCCTGATCTGCCTAAATCTCTATAAAATCGGGCGCTTTCGAGCGCCCTTTTTTATGCGCGGCTTGCATGACGGGGGTGGCGGCCTCATATGTTTGAGCGAACGAAAGGATACCCTAATGTCGAAAGAAGAGTTTCCCGGATGGCACGGCACGACGATCATCGGCGTGCGGCGCGGCGGTGAGGTTGTGGTTGCCGGTGACGGTCAGGTCAGCCTTGGCCAGACCGTGATCAAAGGCACAGCACGCAAGGTGCGGCGCCTGAAGCCCGGCGGTCATGAGGTCGTCTGCGGGTTTGCCGGATCCACGGCAGATGCTTTCACCCTGCTCGAACGCCTTGAAACCAAGCTTGAAGCCACGCCGGGGCAACTGGCCCGCGCCTGTGTCGAGCTGGCGAAAGACTGGCGCACGGACAAATACCTGTCGAAACTGGAGGCCATGCTGATCGTGACCGACGGCACCGACCTGTTGGTCGTGACCGGGGCAGGCGATGTGCTGGAACCCGAACATGACATTGCCGCCATCGGATCGGGGGGCAATTTTGCACTCGCGGCCGCACGCGGCCTGATGGAAACCGACAAGAATGCCGAGGCCATCGCCCGCGAAGCGATGAAAATCGCCTCTGACATCTGCGTTTACACCAATGGCAACCTGACGGTTGAGAAGATTTCCAAATGACTGATCTGACCCCCCGCGAAATCGTGTCCGAACTGGACCGCTACATCATCGGTCAGACGGACGCCAAACGCGCCGTCGCCGTCGCCCTGCGCAACCGTTGGCGTCGCAAGCAGCTCTCCGATGATCTGCGTGACGAAGTCTACCCCAAGAACATCCTGATGATCGGGCCGACCGGCGTCGGCAAAACCGAGATTTCCCGACGCCTTGCCAAGCTGGCAAAGGCCCCCTTCGTCAAGGTCGAAGCCACCAAATTCACCGAAGTCGGCTATGTGGGACGGGACGTGGAACAGATCGTGCGTGATCTCGTTGACACGGCCATTTCCCAAACCCGCGACTACATGCGCGAAGATGTGAAATCCAAGGCCTTCGGGGCCGCCGAAGATCGGGTGATTTCCGCCATCGCCGGGGAAGACGCCCGCGAACAGACCCGCGACATGTTTCGCAAAAAGCTGCGCGCCGGAGAATTGGACGACACGGTGATCGAGCTTGAGATTCAGGACAGCTCGACCCCCGCTGGCATGTTCGAAGTCCCTGGCCAGCCACAGATGGGCGGCGGGATGATGAATTTGGGCGATCTTTTCGGCAAGGCCTTCGGCGGGCGCACAGTCAAAAAGAAAGTGACGGTCGCGGAAAGCTACGATCTTTTGATCTCGGAAGAGGCCGACAAGCTTTTGGACGACGAAACCGTCACCCGCGTAGCGCTGGACGCAGTGCAGGAAAACGGCATCGTTTTTCTCGACGAAATCGACAAGGTTTGTACCCGTTCTGACGCGCGCGGCGGCGACGTGTCCCGCGAAGGCGTGCAGCGTGATCTGCTGCCGCTGATCGAAGGCACCACGGTATCGACCAAATACGGCCCGGTGAAGACCGACCATATTCTCTTCATTGCCTCGGGCGCCTTCCACATTGCCAAACCGTCGGATTTGCTGCCGGAACTGCAAGGCCGCCTGCCGATCCGCGTGGAATTGCGCGCGCTGGAAGAGGGCGATTTCGTCCGCATTCTGACAGAAACCGACAATGCGCTGACGCTGCAATATACCGCGCTCATGGACACGGAAGAGGTCAAGGTGACCTTCACCGACGATGGGATCGCCGCCATTGCACGGCTCGCCGCAGATGTGAACAGCTCGGTCGAAAACATCGGCGCGCGGCGGCTCTATACGATCATGGAACGCGTGTTCGAAGAGCTCTCCTTTGCCGCCCCCGACAAATCCGGGGAACAGATCACCGTCGACGAAGCCTATGTTCACGCTCATGTGGACGAGATCGCCAAAGCGACGGATGTCAGCCGCTATATGCTCTGAGAACCCATTTTTGGCGGGTCTGTGCAGGCCCGCCAAACCGCGCCACGCTGGTTATTTGCGGCGGCGCAGATAGATGTAATAGGCACCGGAACCGCCGTGTTTCAGATGCGCCTCGCTCACTTGCAGAACTGCTTCGCGCAAGGGTGGCGTTTGCAGCCAATGGGGCACCTGATGTTTCAGAACGCCCTTGCGCACCGGGATCGGACCCGGATCGTCGCGATGTTTGCCCTTGCCGGTGATCACCAGCACCAAACGCCGATCCATCGCCCATGAATTCAGGATAAAACGGATCAGGGCCGGGTGCGCCTGTGCCAGCGTCATACCGTGTAGGTCGATCCGGCCTTCAGGGGCCAGCTTGCCGCGTCGCATCTTCCCGAATTGCTTGCGATCCATATGCACCGGCGACTGCGCCACCCGATCCGAAATTGAGGGCGCCAAATCATGACCCGGGCTGTGCGGCCGGACGTGACGTCCGATTTCAAGATCGAAACTGTCCATCCCGGGAAGGGGATCAGGGGGGGTGACAGGCCGCTCCGCCTTGGGCTTCGATCTGGGCAAAGGCGACACGGCGCGTTGAGGATGCAAGGGTTTGGCCGTCTTTTTAACAGCCTCCCACAGCGTCAGGTCCTCTTCATTCAGACCTTTCGGGGATCTGCGCCGGCTCATCCCTCAACCCTTTCTTCCAATCCATAGGCGAGCTGGATTGGCAGCAACACCAACATCCGACCTTCATCGCGCAGACGCCCAGCCTGTTCGCCCGCCGCGGCGCCCGTGCCAAAGAAAATATCGGCTCGCTGCGCCCCTTTGATCGCAGATCCTGTGTCTTGGGCAATCATCAGCCGGCGCAGGGGCATTTCTCCGTTTTTTTCGATCCAAACAGGGGCGCCGAGCGGGGTAAAGGCCGGATCGACAGCGACAGAACGTAACGTGGTGATCGATCGGTTCATCGCCCCGATCGGCCCCTTGTCCGCCGCAAGATCGGGCAGTTCACGAAAGAACACATAAGATGGGTTGAAGTTCAACAGCTCCTGACCGGCCTCAGGATTGCGACGCACCCAGTTCTGAATGACTTTCGCCGATACCTGATGCGGGTCATAAACGCCACGGCGCACCAGTTCCTGACCGATTGAGCGATAGTTTTGCCCATTGTTGCCCGCATAGCCAATGCGGATCGTTGACCCGTCGATCAAACGGATCCGGCCCGATCCTTGCACCTGCAGAAAGAACAGCTCCACCGGATCACTGACCCAGGCGATTTCCAAGCCCCGACCGGACAATGCCCCCTGAGAAATATCGCGCCGCGTCAGGGACACAACGGCGGACGGCATGCGATAGACCGGATGCTGATAGGGACCGCCGCGCTGCCGCGATCCGCGCAACTCGGGTTCGAAATATCCTGTGAACAGAGGGGCCGCGCCATCTTCGATCAACACCGGACGGAAAAACAGTTCGAAGAACAGCCGGGCGTTTGGGATGCGCTGCGCGACATCGCAGAGCTGCGCCCATTCACGGCCCTCTATTAGATCGCAGGTGTCGCGGAAAACCGAAAGGGCCGCGCCGTGATCGTCCGCAGCCCATTGATCAAGATCGGAGAAATTCAACACACGCGCCACAACATCATCCGCAGATGAGGCTGGCGCCGTCCAAGCCAGCAAGGCTGCCAGCGCAGCGCCTGCTAACCTTGGCCACATCAGTCCCCCGTTGCCACAAGCAGCCAGTTCGGATCGTCAGACCCGACACGGCGCGCAAAGGTCCAGATGTCCTTGTGGCGGTTGATGACATTGGGATCGCCTTCGACCACTTCGCCCGCACTGTTGCGCACAACCGAACTGGTTTCACCAAGGAAACGCACGGTAATCTCGGCTTCGTCTGTGGCGCGGTCCAGATCCGCAGAAACGATTTCGATTTCACGCAGCCCGACGAACTGGCTGTCGATGGACAGCCCTTCGGCCTGACGCGAGGCCACAACGCCGGAAAATGCCTCAAAGACCTCTTCCGACAGGAAGGGTTTGATGCTGTCCAGATCGTCATGCTCAAACGCCATCAGGATCATCTCATAGGCGCCACGTGCGCCGTTCAGGAAATCCGCCACGCTGAAGGACGGATCCACGCGCTTGATCGCCGCCATATTTTCCGCGGCGGGGCTGTCCGGCTTCACATTGTCGTTGATGTCGTGATCGACGCCACCATCAATGACCTCGAAATTCTGCCGCGCGCGATGCGGTTCCGGCATCGGCTCACCGGGCTGATCAACCCGTGGTTTTTCAAACCCTTCACGCGTGCCCAGAACGCTGCGCAAACGCAAAATCAGAAAAATGGCGATGCCCGCGAGGACAAGTATGGATAGCAGGGAATTCCCCATCGGCGTCAAATCTCCAAGCAAACGTAGCAAATGCTAACTTCCGAACCTATGTAGGTGCTGTAAGGCGCCAAGTCTACCGGCGCCCCCGAAGAAGACAGGAGTTCCTATGTGGCTTTTTGCGATTTTTGTCGCCGTGCCCATCATTGAGATCGCACTTTTCATTCAGGTCGGTGGTTTCATCGGGCTTTGGCCCACCCTTCTTGTGGTTGTCGTGACCGCAATTCTGGGCACCTATCTTGTGCGCCAGCAGGGCGCTCTGGCGATGTCCCAGCTACGGCAATCCTTTGCGACACTCGATGATCCCAGCGAACCCCTGGCGCACGGGGCCATGATCCTCTTGTCCGGGGCTTTGTTGCTGACACCCGGGTTTTTCACCGATGCCATCGGGTTTTTGCTGTTGGTTCCTGCCTTTAGAACCTTTGTCATGCGCGAGCTTCGCAAGCGGGTGAAAGTTCAGAGCTTCACCATGGGTCAAAGCGCCGGGCCCCAGAGCCCCGACCCATTTCGCGATCCACGTGCCGGGGCACACCCCGGTCAGACGATCATTGACGGCGATTGGGAGGAAGTCGATCCCGAACGCCCGGAAAATCAAGGCCCGTCAGGCTGGACACGCCATTGAGACGTTGATCGCAACCTGATACAAAACCTCGAATTTCATTTTTCGAGGATAAACACATGGCCGAAAACGGCGAAACCCAAGCAACGCCCGAAGCGAATACCCAGGCCAACCCTGTGAAAATGCAGATCCTGGGCCAGTTCATTCGCGATATGTCGTTTGAAAACATTCTCGCGCAAAAAGGTCTGAAGGTTGAAGGCCGCCCGAACATTTCGGTTCAGGTCGCTCTGGACGCGAAAAAGCGCCCGGAAGATCATCAGTTCGAAGTGGCCACCAAGGTCAAAGTGGAAAGCAAAACCGAAGGCGGCGATGCGACGCTGTTCATTCTGGAACTCGACTACGCCGGTGTGTTCCACATCGAAAACGTGCCAGACGAACAAATGCACCCCTTCCTGATGATCGAATGCCCGCGGATGCTCTTCCCCTTCCTGCGCCGCGTCGTCAATGACGTGACCCGTGATGGTGGTTTCCCGCCGCTGAACCTCGACAACATCGATTTTGTTCAGCTGTACCGTCAGGACATGGTGCGTCGCGCCGAAGCCCAGAAAGCTGCTTCTACCACCAACTGATCTGATGGCTCATGAGGCGCGCACCGCCTCATGCATCGTCAAAGCTGTTCCAAACCGCGCCGTCGCCCAATGCCTCGACAAAGGCTTTATGGGCGGCGGCTTCTTCGTCTGTAATCCGTGGTGGCAGCGGGGCAGGGCGGCGCGTCGGGCGCCAATTGTCATCAATCTGATCGCCGGCATCGTTTTTCGACTGCCGCGACGGCGCCAGAACCAGATCCGGCTGACGTCCACCAATCAGCTCCAGATAGACCTCAGCCAAAATTTCCGAGTCAAGCAACGCCCCGTGCAGTGTCCGCGCCGAGTTGTCGATGGCAAACCGGCGGCACAGCGCATCAAGCGTGGCTGGCGAACCCGGAAATTTCTTGCGCGCCATGGCCAGCGTGTCCAGCGCTCGCTCAAAGGGGATTTCCGGCAAACCGATCCATTTCAATTCCGCATTGAGGAATTTCATGTCGAAGCTGGCATTGTGAATGACCAGCTTTGAATCCGTTCCGATAAAGTCGAGAAACGCCTGTCCGACAGCTTTGAACACCGGCTTGTCGCGCAACACGACCTCGCCGTCCTTTGCCTCGCGCGGCGGCTGCAACAGGTCCGGACCGATACCATGCACGCCGAAGGCTTCGTCGGGCATATGACGTTCCGGGTTGATATACTGGTGATAGGTCCGCCCGGTCGGCATGTGGTTGACCAGTTCGATTGCCCCGATTTCAACAAGTCGATCACCGCTGAATGGATCAAATCCGGTGGTTTCCGTATCCAGTACGATCTCACGCATGGTTCATCCGGCTCCTCAGGGTTTCCAGAACGGCCTCAACCTGTGATCTGGCCGTTTCTAGAGAGTTGGTTTCAATAACGAAATCGGCGCGGGCGCGTTTTTCAGCATCCGGCATTTGCGTGCCCAGGATGGTCTGAAAATGGCTTTCGGTCATCCCCGGCCGCGCCATGACCCGCTGTTTCTGCGTTTCGGCGTCGGTGGATACGACCACGACCGCATCCACCGCTTCGGCCCCGCCGGTTTCAAACAGCAGAGGGATATCGACCAGAACGATGGCCGCCTTGCTGTTCGCGATGAACTGTGCCCGGTCTGCGGCCACCAAAGGGTGCACGATCCGTTCAATGCGCGTCAGAACCGACGAATCCGCCGCAATCAGAGCTTTGAGCCGCTCTTTCGACACAGCACCGCCAATGATGGCATCGGGAAATTCCTCTGCCAGAGGGACCACGGCTGCACCACCGGTTTGATAAAGCCGCGCCACAGCCGCATCAGCATCCCAGACAGGCACACCTGCCTCAGCAAACATGGCTGCCGTGGTGCTTTTGCCCATGCCGATTGAACCGGTCAGGCCAATGACAAAAGGACCCGCCATCATGACCCCAGAATATAGTCGCGAGTGGCCGCGTCCACCTCGGGCCGCTGATCGAACCAGCGTTCAAACCCCGGCGCGGCCTGATGCAACAACATGCCCAGCCCATCCACAGTCTGACAGCCGCGGGCCGCAGCACGCTCCAGAAACGCCGTCCGCAGAGGGGTGTAAACAATATCCGTGACCACCGCGTCCGAAGACAGATGATCCAGCGATACTTTCAGTTCGGGTTGGCCAGTCATGCCCAAAGAGGTCGTATTCACCACGGTGCCCGCGCCCTCCATCGCTTCGTCGGCATTGACCCATTCACAGACCTTCACGCGCGCTCCGAATTCAGCGCGCAGCGCCTCTGATCGGGTCCGGGTCCGGTTCGACAAACGGATTTCCGGTACACCAGCGTCCAACAACGACGCAATCACCGCACGCGCTGCGCCCCCTGCGCCCAAAACAACGGCCGGACCAGATTTCGGATCCCAGTCAGCCCCTGTGCGAAGATTTTCTATAAACCCGTAACCATCCGTATTATCAGCATAAAGTGATCCATCAGGGCGAAATATCAACGTATTCGCCGCCCCGATCAGAGCGGCACGATCCGTTACGATATCGGCCAGCCCCAAGACGGTTTCCTTGTGCGGAATGGTCACATTTGCGCCGACAAAGCCCATTTTGGGCATGGCTTTCAACACTTCGGCCAGATCCGCCTGGGCCACATCCAAATGCACGTAATGCCCGGCAATCCCATAGCGTTTCAGCCAGTACCCATGCAGTTTTGGCGATTGGCTGTGCGCGATCGGGCTGCCGATGACCCCGGCCAAAGGTATCTTGTTGCTCATGACGCGATCATCCCTCTTTCCCGAAGATAACTGAGAACCTGCAAGAGCGGCAGCCCAAGAACCGTGAAATAGTCACCGTCCACCCGGGAAAACAGCCGCACACCTTCTTCTTCCAGTTTATAGCACCCAACCGCATGCTGAACGCTCTGCCAATTGCGCGCAAGGTAATCGTCCAGATAGCTGTCGGAAAGCTTATGCATTTCCAGACGCACCTCACCGACGTGTCGCCAT
This sequence comes from uncultured Celeribacter sp., assembly GCF_963675965.1. Taxonomy (NCBI): domain Bacteria; kingdom Pseudomonadati; phylum Pseudomonadota; class Alphaproteobacteria; order Rhodobacterales; family Roseobacteraceae; genus Celeribacter; species uncultured Celeribacter sp. Next base: position 2,091,979 of record NZ_OY780935.1, read on the forward strand.
TTGGGTTCACCGTTCTCATAGATCACCGCGGCCGACAGCAGTTTATGACGCCCGCCACGCATTTCAGACAAAAGCGCAAAGGCCTCGTCCTGGCTTTCCGCCTTAGAGATCAGCCGTCCTTTGAAAGAAAGCGTCTGATCGCAGCCGATCACCATCGCCTCTGGATGGCGGATCGACACTTTGCGCGCTTTTCCTTCTGCCAGAGCATCCGCGATATCGCGCGGCGTAGCCCCCTCGGCCAAAAGCGCGTCTTTAACCGCCTCTTCATCAATGCGGCCAGGCACAACGTCAAAGTCGATCCCCGCATTGCGCAGCAGAGTTTTCCGAATGTCCGAACCAGACGCGAGAATAAGACGATCGGGGATGTTCATGACTCTGTTGAAAACTCCTGTGTGTTTAAGGTGATCAAACCGGGGAAAGCGGGAACCTGACCTTCCACAGGGGATAACAGGACCCGTTCAGGGATTCCACGCGCCTCTTTTCCTCGGTGTGCAAATGAAATCCATATGCTCTGGAAAAGTGAAATTATCACGGCCCTCAAGAAAAATACCCACAGTTTTTCGAAAAATATTCCATTCAACATTTTGTTTTCATTTATTTTCTAAAAAACCATCCCAAGCTGTGTATAAGATGATTTCAGTTTTTCTGCCTGCAAACAAAGCTGTGGAAATTTCAATAATCCACGTTATCCACAGGACCTACATAATCATCATCTTTCTTTTTTTCTTTTAATATTATTTAGAAGAGATGTTCTTTTCTAAGCTTCAGGAGATATTCATGAGCGATATTCTTATTGTCCTTTATCCTTGGACCAAATCGCTGCATGTCATTTCTGTTATCGCCTGGATGGCAGGGATCTTCTATTTGCCCCGTCTCTATGTGCGGCATACTGAAAGCGTCGAAAATGGCAGTGAAACAGATATTCTGTTTCAGGACATGGAACAAAAGCTCCTCAGATTGATCATGAACCCGGCGATGATTTCGACATGGATCTTTGGTCTGTGTCTTGTGTTTACGCCCGGTATCGTGGACTGGTCTGCCGGCTGGTCCTGGATCAAGGCGGCCTGTGTGATCGCCATGACCTGGTTTCATCACTGGCTTAGCCTTCGCAGAAAAGAGTTCGCGGCGGGCAAAAACACCCGAACGGGCCGCCAATATCGCATCATGAACGAGTTTCCGACGCTTCTGATGATCTTCATCGTGATCATGATCATCGCCAAGCCGTTCTGAGAAAGATTGACTCGCGACGCCACACTCCCTATCTAGGCAAAAATCCCGGCCGTCCGGCAGAGGGATTCTCCTGCGACATTTTACCAAGAAGCCGCATAGCGATGCGGTTCATACGGATATTTCATGAGCGTGACCTCCCTCAATCTTGCCGATCTGAAAGCCAAGAGCCCGAAGGATCTTCTGTCTATGGCAGAAGAGCTGGAAATCGAAAACGCATCGACGATGCGCAAGGGCGACATGATGTTCGCCATTCTCAAAGAGCGTGCGGAAGATGGCTGGGAAATTTCCGGTGATGGCGTTCTGGAGGTGCTTCAGGACGGCTTTGGCTTCCTGCGTTCGCCCGAAGCGAACTATCTGCCGGGTCCTGACGACATCTACGTTTCTCCTGATGTCATCCGTCAGCATGGTTTGCGTACCGGGGACACGGTCGAAGGCGTGATGCAGGCACCGCTGGAAACAGAACGGTATTTCGCGATCACCAAGGTGACGCAGATCAACTTCGAAGAGCCGGAAAAAGCGCGTCACAAGATCAACTTTGACAACCTGACCCCGCTGTATCCGGATGAGCGGCTGACTATGGAAATCGAAGATCCGACAATCAAGGATCGCTCGGCTCGGATCATCGATCTTGTTGCGCCGATCGGGAAAGGCCAGCGTGCACTGATCGTGGCGCCGCCGCGGACGGGTAAGACGGTTTTGCTGCAGAACATCGCCAATTCCATCGAAACCAACCACCCGGAATGTTATCTGATCGTTCTGTTGATCGACGAACGCCCGGAAGAGGTGACCGACATGCAGCGTTCGGTGAAAGGCGAGGTTGTGTCCTCGACCTTTGACGAACCGGCGCAGCGCCACGTTGCGGTGTCGGAGATGGTCATCGAAAAGGCCAAACGACTGGTTGAACACAAGCGTGACGTTGTGATTCTGCTCGACTCGATCACCCGTCTGGGCCGTGCGTTCAACACCGTTGTGCCGTCCTCGGGTAAGGTTCTGACCGGTGGTGTGGATGCCAACGCTCTGCAACGTCCCAAACGGTTCTTCGGTGCGGCTCGGAATATCGAAGAGGGCGGCTCGCTGACCATCATCGCCACCGCGCTGATCGACACGGGCTCGCGCATGGATGAGGTGATCTTTGAAGAATTCAAAGGCACCGGCAACTCTGAGATCGTTCTGGATCGCAAGGTCGCCGACAAACGCGTCTTCCCGGCCATGGACATTCTCAAATCCGGGACCCGGAAAGAGGATCTTCTGGTGGATGCAAAAGATCTGCAAAAGACCTATGTGCTGCGCCGGATTCTGAATCCGATGGGGACTACGGATGCGATCGAATTCCTGATCTCCAAACTCAAACAGACCAAAACCAACAGCGAATTCTTCGACTCGATGAACGCTTAATAGTAAGGATATCAATAGGTTATACCTATGGATACGATTTACGCACTTGCCTCTGCCCGCGGAAAAGCGGGTGTCGCAGTGGTCCGGATTTCCGGGCCGCTTGCGTTTTGGACGGTCGAAACGCTGGCGGGAAACCTGCCGGCACCGCGTCGCACGGCTTTGCGTGTGTTACGCGACAGAAATGGCGATGTTTTGGACGAAGCGCTGGTGCTGTGCTTTGAAAAAGGCGCCTCATTTACGGGCGAAGAAAGCGCGGAGCTTCAGCTTCACGGTTCAGTTGCAATCGTAAACGCGGTTCTGCGGAATCTTTCGGAATTGGACGGGCTACGACTGGCCGAGGCGGGTGAATTTACGCGTCGCGCGCTGGAAAATGAACGCCTTGATTTGGCCCAGGTCGAAGGGCTTGCCGATCTGATCGAGTCCGAAACAGAGGCGCAGCGTCGCCAGGCCCTACGGGTTTTTTCCGGTGCTCTGGGTGAAAAGGCGGAACGCTGGCGGCAAAAGTTGCTGCGGTCTGCTGCGCTGATGGAAGCCACGATTGATTTTGCGGATGAAGAAGTACCTACGGATGTCGCACCCGAGGTTCTGAGCCTAATTGCCGAGGTCATGTTGGATCTGGAACATGAGGTCGCGGGTGCAAAGATGGCAGAGAGAATTCGTGACGGGTTTGAGGTGGCCATTGTCGGGCCGCCAAATGCCGGGAAATCCACGTTGCTCAACGCTCTGTCGGGACGGGATGCTGCCATCACGTCAGAGGTTGCGGGCACGACCCGCGATGTGATTGAAGTGCGCATGGAGCTGAGTGGCTTGCCAGTGACTTTGCTGGACACTGCCGGATTGCGGGACACGGATGATGTCGTCGAATCGATCGGCATCGAACGGGCACGGACGCGAGCAACGCAGGCAGATTTGCGGGTGATTTTGTTGCCTGAGGCCGGCGCCCGTCCGGAAATGCCGCCACAAGATGGTGATCTTGTAGTGATTGGCAAGGACGATGACGGTCATTTTGCCTCAGACGCGCTGTCTGTTTCCGGAAAAACGGGGCAGGGCCTTGATCGTATGGTAGCGATGATTTCTGAAACCCTGAGCGCGCGGGCCTCTGCCGCATCCTCGGCCATTCGGGAACGGCATCGCGTGGCCATGAAAGATGCTTTGCTCTCTTTGGAATCAGCGCGAAATGAGGTATTGCTCGGCGCAGACCGGACTGAGATCGCTGCGGAGAATCTGCGCCGCGCGGTATATGCGCTCAATTGTCTCGTCGGCCGGATCGATGTTGAAAATATCCTTGGGGAAATTTTCTCGAGTTTCTGCATCGGTAAGTGATGAAGGACGTAAGGAGTGTTTCACGTGAAACATACCGACTATGATGTTGTCGTCGTTGGCGGCGGTCACGCGGGTTCTGACGCGGCGGCCGCGGCTGCGCGTGCGGGTGCGCGAACGGCTCTGGTCACATTGCGACGCGACGGTATCGGGGTCATGTCCTGTAATCCCGCGATTGGTGGTCTTGGCAAAGGCCATCTTGTTCGCGAGGTCGATGCGCTGGACGGTGTCATGGGCCGGGTCGCAGATAAGGCCGGGATCCAGTTCCGGCTTTTGAACCGTCGCAAAGGGCCGGCGGTGCAGGGCCCCCGCGCGCAAGCAGACCGGAAAATCTATCGCACGGAAATGCTTGCAGAGCTGTCCGCGACCGAGAACCTGACGATCATTGAGGCCGAAGTTGCTGATCTCATCATGGCTGGGGAAACCGTTTGCGGCGTGATTTTGGCGGATGGCGCGGAAATTAATGCGTCGGCTGTTGTCCTGACCACGGGGACATTCCTGAATGGCCTTATCCATATCGGAGAGGTTAAGCGCCCTGGCGGACGGATGGGGGATAAGCCTTCGAAAGCTTTGGCCGAACGTCTTTACGGCTACGGGTTGCCAATGGGTCGTTTGAAAACGGGGACCCCCCCGCGATTGAACGGCAAGACCATCAATTGGAATATTCTGGAGGAACAGCCCGGTGACGAGAATCCCGTCACGTTTTCTTTCCTGAAAACCGCGCCTTTGGCACGGCAGGTGTCTTGCGGGATTACGCATACGAACGAAGCGACCCATGAGATCATCCGCGAAAACCTGTCGCGTTCCGCCATGTATGGTGGGCATATCGAGGGCGTCGGCCCGCGCTATTGTCCTTCGATTGAAGACAAGATTGTGCGATTTGCCGATAAGAGCTCGCATCAGATCTTTCTGGAACCCGAAGGCGCCGATGACGATACGGTCTATCCCAACGGTATCTCGACCTCTCTGCCTGTCGAAGTTCAGGAGGCCTATGTCAGGTCAATTTGCGGTTTGGAAGAGGTAGAAATCCTCCAGCCCGGCTACGCCATTGAATATGATTACGTGGATCCGCGCGCATTGCGTCTGACGCTGGAGGTCCGCGATGTACCTGGTCTTTTCCTCGCGGGGCAGATCAACGGGACCACCGGCTATGAAGAGGCAGCTGCGCAAGGGCTTGTCGCGGGCTTCAATGCGGCGCGCAAAGCCAAAGGGCAGGAAGAGGTGAGCTTCAGCCGCTCAAACAGTTATATAGGCGTGATGATCGACGATCTTGTGACCCGCGGCGTGACGGAACCCTACCGTATGTTCACGTCCCGGGCGGAATTCCGTCTGTCCTTGCGTGCCGACAATGCCGATCAGCGCCTGACTCCCTTGGGGATTGAATTCGGTTTGGTCGGCGCCAAACGAAACGAGGCTTTCGCGAAGAAAATGAACGCGCTTTCAGCAGGGCGAAACCAACTGGAAACTGAAAGCTTTACGCCTAAGCAGCTGAGTGCTGTAGGGATTTCCGTATCGGAAGACGGCTCGCGCCGGAATGGATATCAAATTTTAGCATTTCCAGATGTCACCTTTGATCATGTGATTGCCTTGTCGCCGGGCGCAGAGGAGATCGCGCCAGATATCCGCGACCAACTAGCGAAAGACGCGCTTTACGCCAATTATATCGAGCGTCAAAAGCGCGATGTCGAGGCGATGCAGCGCGATGAACAGCAGGTGATCCCCGATGATTTCGATTATGCAGGGCTGACCGGTCTTTCTAACGAATTGCGCATGAAGCTGGAGCGCACCCGTCCGCAAACCGTTGCCCAGGCGGCCCGGGTGGAAGGCATGACCCCGGCAGCCACGACATTGATTCTTGCGCGCCTGCGCCAAAACCAACGCGCAAAGGCTTCCTGATGACTTTGGAGTTTGCCGGACTGACTGTTTCACGTGAAACAATGGAACGTCTTGAGGCTTACCTGGCGCTTCTGAAAAAATGGAATCCGGCGATCAATCTGGTTGCGAAATCCACTTTGGAAGCCGCCTGGGACCGACATTTTGTCGATTCGGCGCAGGTATATCGCTATGCGCCGGAAAATATCTGTCACTGGGCAGATTTCGGGAGCGGAGGTGGGTTTCCGGGGCTGGTCTGTGCGGTGCTTGCTGGAGAGAAGTCTCCGGACACACGGTTCACGCTTATCGAATCGGATCAACGGAAAGCAACGTTTCTGCGAACGGTCGTACATGAACTGGGGCTGGACGTCGCAGTTCTGTCAAAGCGCATCGAAGATATTCCGCCGCTCGGGGCAGATCTCATTTCTGCGCGGGCGCTTGCAGCGCTGCCGCAGCTTTTGACGCTGTCGGCGCCTCATCTTTCGCCTGATGGTGTCGCACTTTTTTTGAAAGGCGCGACATTTCGCGATGAGATCACCGAATCTCTTGAAAGCTGGCAGTTCAGCTACGAAGAATACGCCAGCGCCACAGATCAAGCCGCTGCCATCCTTCGAATCGGAGATATAAAACGTGTCTGACCCGTCTCGTCCGCCCAGCCCGAAAATCATTGCGGTTGCTAATCAGAAGGGCGGGGTTGGTAAAACGACGACCTCGATCAACCTTGCGGCCGCCCTGGTGGAAAAGGGCTTTCGGGTCCTTGTCGTGGATCTCGATCCGCAGGGCAATGCATCGACCGGCCTGGGCATCGATTCGGAGAATCGCGATTTTACCACCTATGATCTCATTCTTGGCGATGTGGATCTGCATGAGGTCATTCAATCGACCGATATTCAGGGATTGTGGATTTCTCCGGCGACGGTGGATCTGAGTTCTGCCGATATCGAAATGGTCTCGAACGAGAAACGCAGTTTTCTGTTGCATGACGCTTTGCGGCAGCGCGCCATTGATGAGTATGTCTTCGATTTCATCCTGATCGACTGCCCGCCATCGCTGAGTCTTTTGACGGTGAATGCCATGGTGGCGGCGGATTCCGTGCTGGTGCCGCTGCAAAGCGAATTCTTCGCGCTCGAAGGTCTGTCCCAGCTGATGTTGACCGTTCGAGAGGTTCGGCAAACGGCCAATCCATCCCTGAGAATCGAAGGTATTGTGTTGACCATGTATGATCAACGCAACAACTTGTCCCGCCAGGTTGAACTTGATGCGCGGGAAAATCTTGGCGATCTGGTGTTTCAGACGGTGATTCCGCGCAATGTGCGGGTTTCAGAGGCGCCATCTTTTGCTTTGCCGGTTTTGCAGTATGATCCCTCGTCAAAGGGCAGTCAGGCTTACCTCGCTTTGGCGGAGGAAGTGGCGGCGAAGAAAGGACAATAATCATGGCGACACCGAGTAAACCTAAAAATCGTGGCCTTGGGCGCGGACTTTCCGCTTTGATGGCAGATGTCACTCCGGAACCCACGACGACGGCGGCAGGAGAGCCGGCGCCGCGCCGCGCGGATATGATGGTTCCGATCGAAAAGATCGTTCCCAATCCAGATCAGCCGCGCCGTGCTTTTGATCAGGCCGCGCTTGAGGAGCTCTCGGGTTCCATTCGCGAGAAGGGCGTCATTCAGCCGCTGATCGTGCGCGAAAGCCCGAAAATAGCTGGAAATTTTGAAATTGTTGCGGGGGAACGCCGTTGGCGGGCGTCGCAATTGGCACGCCTGCATGAGCTGCCGGTGATCTTGCGGGATTATACCGACACCGAAGTCCTTGAGGTCGCAATTGTCGAGAATATTCAGCGTTCGGATCTGAATGCCATTGAAGAGGCCGCAGGTTACAAGCAGCTGATGGAGCGCTTTGGTCATACCCAGGAAAAACTTTCAGAGGCCTTGGGAAAAAGCCGTAGCCATATCGCAAACCTGATGCGCTTGCTGCAACTGCCCCCAGATGTGCAGGAGCTCGTGATCGACGGAACCTTGTCAGCAGGTCATGCGCGGGCGCTGGTGACAGCAGAAAACCCATCAGACTTGGCGAAAGAGGTCGTGAAACGGAACCTCTCCGTGCGCGAAACCGAAAAACTGGTAAAGGCTGAAAAGGCTCCAATCCAGCCAAAAGAGACCAAAAAGCAGCGCTCTTTGGACAAAGATGCGGATACGCGCGCTTTGGAGGCTGATCTTTCTGCGGCGATTTCGATGAAAGTGGCCATCGATCACAAAGATGGGTCGGAAAAGGGTGTGCTGACCATTGCCTATGACACGCTCGACGATTTGGACAGCCTGTGCCAAATTCTGTCAAAAGGCGTTTAAGCGTCCGGCAAAAGTTCGCGAATGATCGCGTTCAAAAGCGGGCGGCCTTTGTCTGTGACGGACAACCGCCCGTCTTCATGTGAAATGAAGCCTTCGCCTGCTAAATATTCGCTTTCAATCACATATTTCCGCCCGAGCAGGTTTGACACGCGGGCCACGTCGACGCCTTCCGCGATGCGCAGCCCCATCATCAGGTATTCTGCGGCCTGATCATAGCCTGACAGAACAGAGCTATTTTGATCTCCGTTGCCGGTTTTCAGGGTCTTTTCTAGCCAAAGCGCTGGGGAAAGCGCCGTATCGACCGCATATTTCGTGCCATTGAGCGTGAGGCGCCCGTGTGCACCGGGCCCAATCCCCAGATAATCGCCATAGCGCCAATATATCAGATTGTGTCGGCTTTCAGCGCCACTTTTGGCGTGGTTCGAGACTTCATAAGCGGGCATACCCGCTACTTCGCACTCTTCCTGAGTGGCAAAATACATGTCCGCTGCACAGTCATCAGAGGGAAGATCGCGCAGCTGGCCGCGTTCATAGCGATCACCGAAGGCGGTGCCTTGTTCGATTGTCAGCTGATAAAGCGACAGATGATCGACGGCCATGGAAAGCGCTTCGCGCAATTCGCGCCGCCATTGCTGTTCCGTTTGTCCCTGACGCGCATAAATCAGATCAAAACTGACGCGAGCGAAGGCGTCCCGCGCGATATCAAAGGCATTTCGTGCGTCTGAAACGCTGTGAAGTCGCCCAAGGCGACGCAAATCGTCGTCATTCAACGATTGGACGCCCATGGAGAGACGATTCACCCCTGCGTCACGGTATCCGCGGAACCGACCGGCTTCGACAGAGGTGGGATTGGCTTCGAGGCTCACTTCAAAGTCGTTCGCTAGAGGCCAGGATGCGCGGACCTTGGTCAGGATGGCGTCGACAAGGTCTGGATCCATCAGGGACGGTGTGCCCCCGCCGAAAAAAACCGTGTTGAGGATGCGGCCGGATGTTTCATGTGAAACACGATCGATTTCAGATAGATAGGCCTGTTTCCATTTGTTCTGGTCGATTTGCGCCGAAACGTGCGAATTGAAATCGCAGTAGGGGCATTTTGCCTGGCAAAACGGCCAATGAATGTAGAGACCGAAGCCGCCGTTTTGCCAGTCTTCCATGATCACCCTTTGAACGCGGTCACTTCGATTTCGATTTTCATTTCGGGTTTGATCAGGCCTGCCACGACCATTGTTGCCGCAGGGCGGATCTCGGACAGGAATTCACCCAGCGCAGGCGCGACCTCGTCCACCAAAGCAGCATCCGTGATGGTGTATTGCACGCGGACCGCATTCCTGAGTGAAAACCCTTCACCTTCTAGGACCGTGGAAATGGTTTTGAAACAGTTTCGCGCCTGATCGGTGATGCTGTCGGGCATGGTCATCGTGGCGTAGTCATAGCCGGTGGTGCCGGACACGAAACACCAGTCGCCTTGGACGACGGCACGGGAATAGCCCATGGTCTTTTCGAAATCAGAGCCGGAGGAGACCAGTTTGCGAGTGCTCATTTAGCGAGATCCTTGAAAGGTCCAGAGACCAGTTGGCGGAAGGCATCTGCACGGTGACTCATGGCCCGTTTGCGCGCTGGATCCATTTCGCCAAAGGTGATGGTTTCACCAATGGGCATGAAAATAGGATCGAACCCGAACCCCTTATCGCCACGCATGGGCCAGACAAGACGACCTTCGACCTTGCCTTCGAAGATTTCGTCGTGCCCATCGGGCCAGGCCAGACAAAGCGTACAGCAAAAGCGGGCGGTCCGGGGTTCCGGTGCGTTCTTGTCTTCCAGACGATCCCAGACTTTCTTCATTGCCGTCGGAAAGTCGCGTCCCGCAGGGGTTTCCGCCCAATCGGCCGTATAAACGCCGGGCGCGCCATCCAGCGCATCCACCATGATGCCGCTGTCATCGGACAGGGCGGGCAGCCCGCTTTCCTTGGCGGCGAAATGCGCTTTGATCCGGGCATTTCCGACAAAGGTATCTTCGGTTTCTTCTGGCTCTTCAAAACCCAGATCGCCAGCGGAGATCACTTCGATGCCGAAAGGGGCCAGAAGCTCTGAAATCTCGCGCAGCTTGCCTTTGTTGTGGGACGCAAGAACAAGCTTTTCGCCGTCGAATTTACGCATCAGGCCACCGCTGCATTCTGGGCGGCGACGAGTTCGGCGACACCTTTTTCGGCGAGATCAAGCAGCTCATTCATCTGTGCGCGGGAATAGGTGGCACCTTCTGCGCTCATCTGGGTTTCAATCATCTGGCCGTTGGCGAGCATGATGAAATTACCGTCGACGCCGGCTTCGGAATCTTCAGGATAGTCGAGGTCGAGTACCGGTTGCCCGGCATAGATGCCACAGGATACGGCAGCGACGTTGGAAATCAGCGGATCCGACGTGATGTCACCCGCTTTCAGCAGTTTGTTGACGGCAAGACGTAGCGCGACCCAGCCACCGGTGATCGAGGCACAGCGTGTGCCGCCATCGGCCTGAATGACATCGCAGTCGACGGTGATCTGGCGTTCGCCCAGGGCGACACGATCCACGCCGGCACGCAGGGAGCGCCCGATCAGACGTTGGATTTCGACGGTGCGACCGCCTTGCTTGCCCGCCGTGGCTTCGCGGCGCATCCGCGAAGACGTGGACCGTGGCAACATGCCGTATTCGGCGGTGACCCAGCCCTGACCGGAATTGCGCATGAAAGGCGGCACGCGTTCTTCCAGCGTTGCGGTACACAAAACATGGGTGTCCCCGCACTTGATCAGGCAGGAGCCCTCGGCGTGTTTCGTGACACCGGTCTCGATTGAAATCGGGCGCATTTGATCTAAATTTCTACCTGACGGCCGCATGACTATTCCTTCCAATTTGCTTGCTGCAGACATAACGAAGGGATGGCAAAATGCGCAAGCCTCATTGACCCTCTGCAGAGATGTCTTTTAACTGCAAAAAGCCTTGGAAGACATGAGAATATGACAGATCGAGCCAACCTGATTGCGGAAATGAACGACCGATCCCGGGAAGTGTTCCGGCGCGTTGTCGAAGGCTATCTTGAAAGTGGCGGGCCCGTGGGATCGCGCACACTGACACGCAGCATGAGCGAAAAGGTTTCTGCCGCAACGGTGCGTAACGTTATGCAGGATCTTGAATATATGGGTCTTCTGGACAGCCCGCATGTTTCGGCGGGGCGCATCCCGACCCAGATGGGGCTGCGCATGTTTGTTGACGGTCTGTTGGAGGTTGGCACGGTGACCGACGATGTGCGTGCCAAGATGCATGAAACCGTGCGCAACGACACCAATGACGTTGGCGGCATGCTGGACCGGGTCGGGGCAACGCTGTCGGGGCTGACCCATGGGGCCAGTCTTGTGCTGGCGCCGAAGCATGAGGCGCCGGTCAAACATGTCGAATTCGTCAATCTGGCACAGGATCGGGCGCTGGTGGTTCTGGTCTTCGCCGATGGGCATGTCGAAAACCGCATTTTCACGCCGCCGCCGGGACAGACACCATCGTCTCTGCGTGAGGCGACCAATTTTCTGAATGCTCTCGCGGAGGGCAAAACGCTGGCGGAATTGCGCGCCACGGTTGAACGCGAAATCAAGGCGCGCCGACAGGAACTGGACAGCCTGGCCGCAGATCTGATCGAAAACGGCAGCGCGTTCTGGGAAGGCGAGGGGTCGAATTACGAACGTCTGATCGTTCGTGGCCGCGCCAATTTGCTGGGGGAAAGCGCTGAGGTAGAGGAGCTGGACCGTATTCGCAGCCTGTTTGACGATCTGGAGAAGAAGCGCGACATTGCCGAATTTCTGGAACTGACCGAAGACGGCGAGGGCGTACGCATTTTTATTGGTTCCGAGAACAAACTTTTCTCTCTTTCGGGTTCCTCTTTGGTGGTTTCTCCATATATGAACGCTGAACGAAAAATTATCGGCGCCGTTGGCGTCATCGGGCCGACTCGTCTGAATTACGGACGAATCGTTCCGATTGTCGACTATACGGCGCAACTTGTCGGGCGGATTTTGTCCGGTAAGGCGTGAAAAGGTGAAACATGACGGATCCTAGGAAAGACATGTCGGAAGAGTTCGAACAAAAGATCGACGATGAGATGATCGACATCACCTCTGAGGAAGCGCTGGAAGATCCCGAAGAGGGGGATGCTAGCGCGGAACTGGAACAGCTGCGTGCCGAACGCGATGAATTCCGCGATCGTTTCATGCGGGCCGTGGCCGATGCGGAAAATGCGCGCAAGCGGGCTGATCGCGACCGTCGTGAGGCGGAAAACTACGGCGGTTCGAAACTGGCGCGCGACATGCTGCCCGTGTTCGACAATATGAAACGTGCGATTGACGCGATTGCCGAAGATCAGCGCGAAGCGCAAGCGGCGCTGATCGAAGGGATCGAGCTGACCATGCGCGAGCTTTTGAGCGTGTTCAAAAAGCACGGCATCGAGATCATTGCACCGGAAGAGGGCGCCGCCTTCGATCCGCAGGTGCATGAAGCGATGTTCGAAGCGCCCGTGCCGAACACAAAAGCGGGTGACATCATTCAGGTGATGAACGTCGGTTTCATGATCCATGAGCGTCTGCTGCGCCCGGCGCAGGTCGGCGTGTCTTCGACGCCAAGCTGATCTGAAAACGAAAGACAGTTTTGGAAACAGATGCTAAAAGGCCCCCGCGACGAGCGGGGGTTTTTTATGCGTGTCATTGTGTTTCTTTTTGCCTTTTTGCTGTCTCTGCCTGCGGTGGCGCAAACTCAGGGCGATGCCCTGCAAAGCAAAGTCGATGCGGTTTTACCGGAAAACAGTTTTGATACCCTGCCGACTATGGTGATGGGGTATCCGGCTTACCGGGAAATCTACGTCAATGATTTTGCCGATCTGCTGTCTGACGAGGTGGAAAGTCAACTGCGCCAAACCCTGATGGAGTTGCGCAATGAAACCGGCGTCGAATTCACTGTCGTGACGATCCGCAGCATGTTGGATTATGGGCACAGCGGTGCGATCGAACCCTTTGCCACGGGCCTGTTCAATGCCTGGGGTGTTGGCGATATGGACAAGAACAATGGGTTGATGATGCTGATCGCCCAGAATGATCGGGTCATGCGGATCGAGGTGGGGGCAGGCTATGGCACGGAGCTGAATGCGCCGATGAAGCGGATCATCGACAAGAAAATCACCCCCTATTTCGCGCTAAACGACTTTGAAAAGGGTATTCTGATCGGCACGGATGAGGCGATTTATGCCGCGACAGGATTTTGGCCGGGGCAATATCATAGCGGGTTTCTGTCGAAGGTTTGGTATCTGCTTCGCGAGGGGTTCGATCTTTTGCAAAAGGTCTGGATCTTTGCGGTGGTGGTCGCAGTGCCCTTTGCAGCGAACCGCTATCGCCGTTGGCGCCGTGACAGGCCGCGGGTGTGCCCCCATGACGGATCAATGATGGAGCGCTTGTCCGAAGATTGGGAAGACAACCATCTGCAACAAGGGCAAATCACCGAAGAGCAATTGAAATCCGTTGATTACGACGTCTGGGAATGCCCGCAGTGTCAACACATCAAGGTCGAAGGCTATCGAAGATTTTTCAGCAGGTATTCGGTCTGTCGCAAATGCGGTTACCGCACGGTCGAAGGGGAGACGACCGTTCTGAAGCACGCGACGAAAAGCACGACGGGATTAAAACGCGTCGATTATGTTTGTCGCAATTGCGGTGACGAATATTCCGCAAAGAAGATCATTCCCAAGCTGACTACGCAAAGTTCTTCTTCCTCTGGGGGAGGCGGCGGATTTGGCGGGGGGCGCAGCAGTGGCGGCGGCGCAAGCGGAAGCTGGTGATTAGACCAGCTTCGCTTTCAGGTCATACAGGATCTGTAGCGCCTCGCGCGGCGACAGATCATCGGGCGTGATTTGAGCCAAATCCAGCTCGATCTGGCTTTCCTTGACCACAGTTTTGGGCTGTGGCGGCGGTGCGGCGGCAAACAGCGGCAAGTCATCGATGATGGCCTTGGGATTGGCGGCATGTTCAGCTTGCCCTTTTTCAAGAGCTTCCAGAACGGTTTTGGCGCGTTCGACAACCGCCGTAGGTAGCCCGGCCAGACGCGCGACCTGAACCCCATATGACCGGTCTGCCTTGCCCTTGATCACCTCATGCAGGAAAATCACCTCTCCATCCCATTCTTTGACCGCAACGGTGGCGTTTTCGGCGCCTGACAGCTTGTCCGACAAGCTGGTCATTTCATGGTAATGGGTCGCAAACAGAGCGCGGCACTGGTTGGCGTCATGCAGATGTTCCAGCGTGGCCCAGGCAATGGACAGGCCGTCATAGGTTGCGGTGCCTCGTCCGATTTCATCAAGGATCACCAGCGCCCGATCGTCGGCCTGATTGAGAATTGCGGCGGTCTCGACCATTTCGACCATGAAGGTGGAGCGCCCGCGCGCCAGGTCATCCGAAGCCCCGACCCGAGAAAACAGCTGCGAGACAATGCCGATATGCGCGCTTTCGGCGGGCACGTAGGAGCCCGCCTGAGCAATCAGTGCAATCAGCGCGTTCTGGCGCAGGAAGGTCGATTTACCGGCCATGTTGGGGCCGGTCAAAAGCCAGATGGCCGCACCGTCATGGCCATCCGAGAGATCACAGGAATTGGCCACGAAGGCTTCGCCCCCTTGTTTGCGCAGAGCCCGTTCGACTACCGGGTGGCGACCCCGCCGAATGTCAAAACTGCGACCCTGATCCACCTTGGGGCGGGTCCAGTCTTCGGAAATGGCGAGATCTGCGAGGGCGGTGGTCAGGTCGAGTTCTGCCAGCGCGCGTGAGGCGTCGTTGATGGCTGGAGCGCGGTCTAAAATATTTTGGCGCAGCGTCTCGAACAAACGCTTTTCAATTTCCAGGGCCCGACCGCCAGCGTTGTGGATTTTTGTTTCCAGCTCGGACAATTCCAATGTGGTGAAGCGCACCTGATTGGCGGTGGTCTGACGATGAATGAAGGTTTCCGACAGCGGCGCCGACAGCATCTTTTCGGCATGTGTCGCAGTGGTTTCGATGAAATAGCCCAGCACGTTGTTGTGTTTGACCTTGATGGAATTCACCCCGGTCATTTCTGCATATTTCGATTGCAAGGAGGCAATCACACCGCGGCCTTCGTCTCGCAGGGTGCGGCATTCGTCGAGCTCTTCGTCATAGCTTGCAGCGATGAAACCACCGTCGCGCGCCAACAGGGGCGGTTCTGCGACCAAAGCCGCGTCCAACAGATCAATGAGTTCATTATGGCCGATCAGAGAGGCCATATTCTGCTGGATCAGGGTCGGTTTTTCCAACAGATCGAGGTCGGATGCGATGCTGTCGGCCTGTGTCAGACCATTGCGGATGGCAGCAAAATCGCGGGGGCCACCGCGGTCAAGGCCGAGCCGCGACAGGGCGCGCTCCATATCCGGCACCTTGCGCAGTGCGTCGCGCAGTCTGTTGGCAGTTTTGCGATCTTCCATGGCAAAGCTGATGGCATCGAGACGGGCCTCGATGGTGTCCACGTTGCGCGAGGGGCTCGACAGGCGCCGCTCCAACAGTCGCCCGCCCGCAGCGGTCACCGTGCGATCCATGGCTGACAGCAGAGAGCCGTCCTTGGCCCCCGAAAGTGACTGGGAAATTTCCAGATTGCGGCGGGTGGCCGCATCAATCTGCATGTTGCCGCGCAGGGATTCCCGTACGGGCGGACGGACCAGCGGCAATTTGCCTTTCTGGGTGATGTCCAGATAGTCGACGATCGCGCCCATGGCAGACACTTCGGGCAGGGTGAAGTTGCCGAAGGCATCCAGCGACGAAACGCGAAACAGCTCTGTCAGGCGCTTGTCGGCGGATGTGCTGTCAAAAGAGGCCCGTGACAATTCCGTCAGTGCAGATTGAAAATCAGGCACCAATTCGGCCCAATTCCCTTCGTTTGCCTCTGAAATGACGATTTCAGATGGGTTCAGCCGAGCCAGCTCCGGGGCCAGTTGCACCAGCGGGCAGGGCATGACGTGAAAGGCGCCGGTCGAAATGTCGATCCAAGCCAGCGCGCCTTCTTCGCGGATCTCGGCATAGGCGGCGAGAAAGTTGTGGCGGCGGGCGTCCAGCAGACTGTCTTCTGTCAGGGTGCCGGGGGTCACCAGACGCACCACATCACGTTTCACAACGGATTTGGAGCCGCGCTTCTTGGCTTCCGCCGGATCTTCGAGCTGTTCGCAGACGGCGACTTTGAAGCCCTTGCGGATCAGGTTCAGCAGATAGGTTTCCGAGGAATGCACTGGGACGCCACACATGGGGATATCGTCGCCGTCGTGTTTGCCGCGTTTGGTCAGGGCGATGTCCAGCGCCTCGGCGGCGGCCACGGCATCGTCAAAGAACATTTCGTAGAAATCACCCATGCGGTAAAACAGAAGCGCATCGCGGTGTCGCGATTTGATTTCAAGATATTGGGCCATCATGGGTGTCGTTGTGGGCTTGTCAGCGGCCAATGAAATATTCCTGTCCCCGGTTTGGATGTTCGCCCAAACTTACTGACCGCACGGGTGGCGTAAAGGGTCGATCACAGTTTTTGTTGAGGACCGCGCCCGGTCCCGATAAGTAGGCGAGACTGCCGATGAGGAGGCCCACTCAAATGTCCAGACCCAAACAAACCCGCGAAGAAGCTCTTGTTTTTCACATGGAGCCGCGCCCGGGCAAATTCGATGTCACGCCCAGCGTGCCGATGTCGACGCAGCGAGATCTGTCGCTGGCCTATTCGCCGGGGGTTGCTGTGCCCTGCGAGGCCATCGCGCAAAGCCCTGAGACGGCTTATGATTACACCAACAAGGGCAACCTCGTGGCGGTGATTTCCAACGGGACTGCCGTTCTGGGACTGGGAAATCTGGGCGCTTTGGCGTCGAAACCGGTGATGGAAGGCAAGGCCGTTCTCTTCAAGCGGTTCGCTGATGTGAACTCCATCGATATCGAGCTGGACACTGAAGATCCCGAAGAAATCATTCAGGCGGTACGGCTGATGGGGCCGACCTTTGGCGGCATCAACCTTGAAGACATCAAGGCGCCGGAATGTTTCATCATCGAACAGCGTCTGAAGGAAGAGATGGACATTCCCGTCTTCCACGATGACCAGCACGGTACGGCGGTGATCTGTGCGGCGGGTCTGATCAATGCGCTGTATCTGTCCGGGAAGAAGATCGAAGATTGTAAAATTGTCTTGAATGGCGCCGGCGCAGCGGGGATTGCCTGTCTTGAGCTGATCAAGGCGATGGGGGCAAAGCATGACAATTGCATCATGTGCGACACCAAGGGTGTGATCTATCAGGGTCGTACCGAAGGCATGAATCAGTGGAAATCGGCCCATGCTGCGGTGACCGATGCCCGCACCCTGGAAGACGCCATGAAGGATGCAGATGTGTTTCTGGGCGTCTCAGCGAAGGGGGCAGTGACGCAGGAGATGGTCAAATCCATGGCGCCGAATGCGGTGATCTTTGCCATGGCCAACCCTGACCCTGAGATCACCCCCGAAGACGCCCATGCGGTGCGCGATGACGTAATCGTGGCCACGGGCCGGTCTGACTATCCGAACCAGGTGAACAATGTTCTGGGCTTTCCCTATCTGTTCCGGGGTGCGCTGGATATCCATGCGCGGGCCATCAATGACGATATGAAAATCGCCTGCGCCCGGGCGCTGGCCGAGCTGGCGCGCGAAGACGTGCCGGATGAGGTGGCGCTGGCCTATGGACAAAAGCTGTCGTTCGGGCGGGATTACATCATCCCGACGCCCTTTGATCCGCGGCTGATATACACCATCCCGCCAGCGGTCGCGCAGGCCGGTATGGACACGGGGGTCGCCCGGCGGCCGATCATCGATATGGACGGTTATGCTCAGGATCTGCAGGCGCGGATGGATCCTACGGCGCAGATCCTTCAGGGGCTTTATGCGCGTGCGCGCCAGGCGCAGGCCACGATGGTTTTTGCCGAAGGCGACGACGCCCGCGTGCTGCGTGCCGCTGTAGCCTATCAGCGTGGCGGCTTTGGTCAGGCGCTTGTCGTCGGGCGGGACGAAGATGTGCGCGAGCGCCTGCAGGCCGAAGGTCTGGGCGAAGCGATTGCCGAGCTCACCATCGTCAACGCCGCGAACACCAGCCATTTGGAGGACTACAAGGATTTCCTGTACAAGCGCCTGCAACGCACCGGCTACGACCAGAAGGACATCCACCGTCTTGCTGCCCGGGACCGTCACGCGTTTTCGGCTCTTATGCTGGCCCATGGCCATGCGGATGGTCTTGTGACGGGGGCGACCCGCAAATCCGCCCATGTGCTTGATCGTATCAATTCCGTGTTTGATGCGACTGCGAAAGACGGGGCGGTGGGCGTTACGGCCTTGCTGCACAAGGGGCGGATCATCTTCATCGCCGATACACTGGTGCATGAATGGCCGGTCGAAGAGGATCTGGCCGACATCGCTGTGGCGGCGGCACAGGTGGCCCGGTCGATGGGGATCGAGCCGCGCGTAGCTTTTGCGTCGTTTTCCACCTTTGGCTATCCGGTGTCGGAACGTGCCAACAAGATGCATGTCGCGTCGCAGGTGCTCGACGCCCGCGGGGTCGATTTCGAATATGATGGCGAAATGACGGTTGATGTGGCGTTGAACCCGGATGCGATGGCCGCTTATCCGTTCTGCCGCTTGTCGGGGCCTGCCAATATTCTGGTCGTGCCTGCGCGGCACTCGGCCTCGATCTCGGTGAAACTGATGCAGGAGCTGGCCGGGGCCACGGTGATCGGCCCAATCCTGACCGGTGTCGACAAGCCGATTCAGATCTGTTCGACAGTTTCGACGGTGAATGACATTCTGAACATGGCCATTCTGGCCGCCTGTAAGGTCGGGCAGGTCCGATAACGTCACGGTGGAGGCGCATAGATGGCGATCTACAATTTTGGCTCGGTCAACATTGACCATTTCTATGCGCTTCCTCATTTGCCCGCCCCCGGCGAGACGTTGAGCACCACCGAACACAGCGTGGGCCTGGGCGGGAAGGGCACGAACCAATCCGTTGCCGTAGCCAAGGCGGGGGCCAAAGTGTTTCACATTGGTGCCATCGGTCAGGAAGAGCCCTGGGTGCAGGAGCGCATCGCGGGCTATGGCGTTGATTGCCGGTTTCTTAGCACGGTTGAGGGCGGCACCGGGCATGCGGTGATCTATGTCGATGCTTCGGGCGAGAATTCGATTGTCATCGATCCTGCCGCCAACGCACGTCAGGACAAGGCGGTTCTGGCCAAGGCGCTGGGCCAGGCCGGATCTGACGACATTCTGATGCTGCAGAACGAAACCACCCTGCAACGAGAGGCCGCCGAACTGGCGCGTGCAAAGGGCATGCGTGTGATCTATTCAGCGGCGCCGTTTTCCATTGAGGCAGTGCAGGCGGTGATCGGGTCTGTGTCGCTTCTGGTGATGAATGAGGTGGAATCCGCCCAGCTTTGTGCGGCCATGGAGCTGGAACTTGCGGATATTCCCGTGCCGGAGCTTCTGGTGACCCTTGGCAGTCGCGGGGCGATGTGGCGGTCCAACACAAGCGGCGAGGTGATCGAGGTTCCGGCCCCGAAAGTGCAGCCGGTGGACACTACCGCGGCGGGGGATACCTATATCGGGTACGTTTCCGCCGGGCTGGATCTGGGCATGCCCATGCGTGCGGCAATGGAATGGGCCGCACGGGCGGCCGCCTTGAAGGTGACACGCGCTGGCACTGCCGACGCCATTCCGACGGCCCATGAGGTGAAGAGCTTTAGCACAGATTAATCAAATGAGCGCCTCCCAGAGACAACTGGAAAGCGCTCTTACGTCATAAGGGCGCTGTGTAAACAACGCGCCAGTATATGAAGCTTCGAATGTGTAAGTAGAAAGGGCGCCCAAGAGGACGCCCTTTTGTCGTTTCGCGGTCAGTGGCCCCGTTATTTCTTCAGACGACGGTTCCGCGTTGCCAGAAGCTTCAGACGCAGGGCGTTAAGTTGGATGAAGCCTGCGGCATCTTTCTGATCGTAGGCGCCCGCATCGTCTTCGAAGGTCACATGGGCCTCAGAGTAGAGCGAGGCGTCGGACCAGCGGCCAACGGTGAAGGCGGAGCCTTTGTAGAGTTTCAGGCGCACGGTGCCCGAAACATGCTCTTGGGACTTGTCGATGGCGGCTTGCAGCATTTCGCGTTCCGGGCTGAACCAGAAACCATTGTAGATCAGCTCTGCGTAACGCGGCATCAGGCTGTCTTTCAGGTGACCTGCGCCGGAATCGAGCGTGATCTGTTCGATGCCACGGTGTGCTTCCAGCAGGATCGTACCGCCCGGGGTTTCGTAGATGCCGCGGGATTTCATCCCGACAAAGCGGTTTTCGACAAAGTCGAGACGACCGATCCCATGTTTGCGACCGTATTCGTTCAGTTCCGTCAGGATCGTTGCCGGGCTCATCGCCACGCCGTTGATCGCGACAGCGTCCCCTTTTTCAAAGGTCACTTCGATGAATTCCGGTTCGTTCGGCGCATCTTCCGGGTTCACGGTGCGCTGAAACACATAGTCCGGAGCGGCATCAGCGGGGTTTTCCAGAACCTTGCCCTCGGAGGAGGTGTGCAGCAGGTTCGCATCGACCGAGAAAGGGGCTTCGCCGCGTTTGTCCTTGGCGATCGGGATCTGGTTCTGTTCGGCGAAATCCAGCAGTTTGGTGCGCGAAGACAGATCCCATTCACGCCAGGGCGCAATCACCTTGATGTCGGGGTTCAGCGCATAGGCAGACAGTTCAAACCGAACCTGATCGTTGCCCTTGCCGGTGGCGCCATGAGCGACAGCATCGGCGCCGGTGGCTTCGGCGATCTCGACAAGACGTTTGGAGATCAGCGGACGTGCGATCGAAGTGCCCAGCAGATACAGACCTTCGTAGAGCGCATTTGCACGGAACATCGGGAAGACGAAATCCCGCACGAATTCTTCGCGGACATCTTCGATGTAGATGTTTTCCGGCTTGATGCCGAGCAGCTCTGCTTTTTTTCGCGCCGGTTCCAGCTCTTCGCCCTGACCGAGGTCGGCGGTGAAGGTGACGACTTCGCAACCGTATTCGGTTTGGAGCCATTTCAGGATGATGGAGGTATCGAGGCCGCCGGAATAGGCGAGAACGACTTTCTTAGGCGCAGACATTGGGAGTTTCCTTTACGAGGACATCGCACGGGCGATTATCGGGTTTTCTGCCCAAGAGCAAGGTTTCGCACCCGGTTCTGCGCGAGAATGCTTTAGCTTTCCGCATAAAACCCCTAAACCATGGGCAAAAGTCGTATCAAAGGACCATCATGACCGGTTTCCAGCTTTTCCAGCACGCGGTGCTGCGTGTGTTTCGTAACCTTGATGAAGCCCTGGCCGTGTCCGGGCTGATCTGGATTGCAATTTTGATTGTGCAGGTTCTGGCCTTCGACTCGATCGATATGTCCGCCGTAGAGCAGGGCGGCATGCCTGTGATCAGCGGGACGGGCATGTTTCTGATGCTCCTCTCCAACGTGATGATGGCGGTCGGATCCTGCTGGGTGGCGGTGGAATGGCATCGCTACGTACTCGAAGGGCGCCGACCCACCTCGGCCTTTCCGCGATGGAGCGGGTCGCGGGTCTGGGCTTATTTCGGCATCTCCATTCTGATCGGCCTTTTGATCGGGATTTTTGTCGCCATTCTGGCCGGGGTCCTGCTATCGCTGTTCGGCGCAGCTCTGGCGGCCACATTGGGGGGATTGTTCCTGCTGGTGGTGATTGGCCTGCCAGCGGTCTATGCGTTTTTCCGGATCGCGCCGGTGTTGCCCGCTGCCGCACTGGCCCGCAAAATGAAATTTGCTGAAGCCTGGGAGGCCACCAAGCCCCACAGCGGAACAATCATGCAGGCGGCCGTTCTCAGCATTCTGGCGCTGATGCTGGTGCAACTGCCCAGCATTGTGCTGGGCGAAGGCATTGTTGCGCTGATCTATGAACTGGTCGCGGGATGGGCCGTGCTGATGGTCAATGTCAGCTTGCTGTCCTCGATCTATGAACTGGCAGAGCGGGGACCGATTGATGACTGACTGGAGCCATTTTCCCGATAGGGCGCGCGAGGCGGAAACCCTTGTGCGGCGCCTGTTCGAGCCGACACCCTGCCTGCGCAATGATCACCTGTCCAAGATCTACGGCTGCGATATCTGGCTGAAGCGTGAAGACTTGACGCCAGTTAGGTCCTACAAGCTGCGCGGCGCGTGGAATGCCATGGTCAAGGCGCGGGACGCCGATCCGACCATTGGGCTGTTCGTCTGCGCCTCTGCGGGCAACCATGCACAGGGCGTCGCCTTTGCCTGTCGACAGTTCGGTGTGCGGGGGGTCATTTTCATGCCGGTGACAACGCCGCAGCAGAAAATCGACAAGACCAAAGTATTTGGCGGCGATAACGTCGAAATACGCCTGATTGGGGACTATTTCGACAACACGCTTGCCGCAGCGCAGGCCTATTGCGAAACCGAGGGCGGCCATTTCCTGGCCCCCTTCGACGACATCGATGTGATCGAAGGCCAGGCGACGGTGGCCGTGGAATTCATGTCGCAAATGGTGCCGGATGTCGTGGTGTTGCCGGTCGGTGGTGGCGGGCTCTCGGCGGGCATCCGTCGCTATTTGCAGGATGTGGCGCCACAGACCGAGATCTATTTCGTTGAGCCGGCGGGCGGGCGGTCTCTGGCGGCGGCGATCGAGGCGGGGCGGACAGTCACGCTTGAGGATGTCGACAGTTTTGTCGATGGCGCCGCGGTGGCCAAGATCGGTGATACACCCTTTGAGGTGTTGAAGGAGATTTCCGACGATCACATTCTGGCCTGCCCCGAAGACCGCATCTGTTCGACGATGATCGACATGCTGAATGTCGAA
The DNA here is from genome assembly GCF_963675965.1 of uncultured Celeribacter sp. Classification (NCBI taxonomy): domain Bacteria; kingdom Pseudomonadati; phylum Pseudomonadota; class Alphaproteobacteria; order Rhodobacterales; family Roseobacteraceae; genus Celeribacter; species uncultured Celeribacter sp. The sequence goes on from NZ_OY780935.1 coordinate 2,115,050, forward strand.
GGGATCGTGCTGGAGCCCGCCGGGGCCTTGTCGGTGGACGCCTTGCAGGATCTGCGCGACGAGATCAAAGGCAAACGGGTGGTCTGTGTGACCTCGGGCGGCAATTTCGATTTCGAACGCTTGCCCGAGGTGAAAGAGCGCGCGCAGCGTTACCGCGAGCTGAAGAAATATTTCATTCTGCGCATGCCGCAGCGTCCCGGCGCCCTGCGCGACTTTCTGGATATGCTGGGCCCGGACGATGATATTGCCCGTTTCGAGTATCTGAAAAAATCGGCCCGCAATTTCGGCACGGTGCTGATCGGGATCGAAACCAATGCCCCGGAAAACTTTGCCGCCCTCTTTGAAAAGATGGATGCGGCGGGGCTGGTCTACCGCGATGTCAGCAAAGACCCTGCGCTGGCCGATTTTGTGCTGTGAGCTCTGACATCAGAGGCCTTTGAAGGCGCGCGACAGAAAAGCACGGTCGCCGGGATTCCCGAGGCTGAGCGCCGCCTGTTCCGGACTGGCCCAATGTACCGAATGGTCTGCTTCGGGCGGCTCCGCCAGTTTGCGCACCGGGCGTGCGCTGTAGATATGGCAGATCTTCTCCGCCCAAAGGTCGTATTCCGGCATGAAAACGAACCGGCGAAAGGCGCCCAGAAAGCGCGGTGCGGCAATGCGCCAGCCGGTTTCTTCAAAGACTTCCCGATGCAATGCGGCCAGCGGGCTTTCCCCCGGATCAATGCCGCCGCCGGGCAGTTGGAATTCGTGGTGAATGCCCGCCTGATAGGTCAAAAGCACCTGCCCGTCGCGGGGCAGAACCGCGTAGGCCCCGGGGCGTGGCTTGTAAACTTCTCCTAAGATCTTAGATTCGCCGTAGCGCCGCATAGCTGCTGTGCCTTTCGTGGGTGTTGTTCCGCCTATATGAACAGGATATGCCAGCGCCGAACTTCAAAGGAAGCCCAAATGCTCGGATCTAAAATCGCATGGGACGATACTGTCCTGCCGTTCCAACTTGACGCGTCTGATGTGCGCGGACGCGTGTTGCGTCTGGATGGCGTGCTGGATCAGGTCCTGTCTCAACATGATTACCCGCCAGAGATCGAAGCGCTGGTGGCCGAAATGGCCTTGCTGACAGCGATGATCGGCCAAACGATGAAGCTGCGCTGGAAACTGTCTTTGCAGGTGCGCGGGGACGGTCCCGCACGGCTGATCGCAACGGATTACTATGCGCCCGCAAAAGAGGGCGACCCGGCGCGGATCCGGGCCTATGCCTCTTTCGATGTGGAGCGTTTGCAGCCGCGGGTGGATCCGTTCCTGCAAATCGGCAAGGGATATTTCGCGATTCTGATCGACCAGGGGAAGGGCAACGTGCCCTATCAGGGGATCACGCCTATTGCCGGCAGCTCCCTGTCGGCCTGTGCGGAAACCTATTTTGCCCAGTCCGAACAGCTGCCGACCCGGTTCTCGACCTCTTTTGGCCGCTCGCAATTGGCAGGCGAAGGCGAACGTTGGCGCGCTGGGGGCATCATGTTGCAAAAAATGCCGAAAGCGTCGCCCTTTGCCGCGAAACAGGACGGCGATCAGGCCGAGGCACTGCTGCAGGCCACGGATATTCTGGATGATGACGATCTGGAAAAATGGAACCGCGCCAATATTTTTCTCGATACGGTCGAGGATATCGAACTGATCGGCCCGCGGGTGCAGCCCACGGAGCTCCTGGTACGGCTGTTTCACGAAGATCAGCCGCGGGTGTTTGATCCCCAGCCGGTCGAATTCGGGTGCAATTGCTCCGAAGAGCGGGTCCGCGAAAGCCTGTCGATCTATTCGGCGCGTGATATTGGTCACATGACGACGGATGAAGGCACGGTGACAGCGGATTGCCAATTCTGCGGCGCACATTACGTTTTGGACCCGAAAACAGTTGGGTTTGAGGCGGAAAGAGATCCGGATGGCAAAGCCGATTGATCGCGACACATTAGAAAAGGCGCTGCGGACCTCCGGGGCGCCTTCTTCCGATTTTGACCTGAACCGGGACGTGCGCCCGGCGGGCACCCCAAGCTTGCGGTCGGCAGGGGTTCTGATCCCGGTGCGGGAAACGGCGCAAGGCTTGCGCCTGATCCTGACCAAGCGATCTTCTGCTCTGAAGCACCATCCGGGGCAGATTTCCTTTCCCGGCGGGCGCGTCGATCCTGGCGATCGGGATCACATCGACGCGGCGCTGCGCGAGGCAGAGGAAGAGATCGGCCTGCCACGCGAGAATGTGGAGATTCTGGGGGAGCTGCCGCCGCATGAAACGGTGACGCAATTCGAAATGCATCCGGTTTTAGGCTGGATTCGAGACGAATTCGTGGCAATCCCGGAAGCTGGTGAAGTGTCGGAAGTGTTCGAGGTCCCGCTTGATCATGTACTCGACCCGGCGAAATTCACCATTCAGTCACGGCGCTGGCGCGGGCATCGTCGTGCCTTTTTCACGGTGCCCTACGGGCCCTATTATATCTGGGGCGCGACAGCCCGCGTGCTGCGGGTTCTGGCGGATCGGGTGCAGGGATGACACGGATTTCGACACCCTGGCTGACCAGCCCCGCCGTTGAAAAGGTCATGCAGATCTTTGCGTCAGCAGGGGTTCCCGCCTATTTCGTGGGGGGCTGCGTGCGCAATGCCTTGCTGGGCGTTCCGGTTACGGATCTGGATATTTCGACCCCAATCCGGCCTGAAATGACGATGAAGATCGCGCAGGAGGCCGGTCTCAGGGTTGTGCCGACCGGCATTGATCATGGCACCGTGACCGTGGTGGCCGATGGTGAACCTTTTGAGATCACGACCTTTCGCAAGGATGTCGAAACGGATGGCCGACGCGCTGTCGTGGCCTTTGCCGAGACATTGGAGGAGGATGCGCGCCGCCGGGATTTCACCATGAATGCGCTCTATGCCGATGCGACGGGTCTGGTTGTTGACCCGCTGGGGGGCATGGCAGATCTTGAGGCGCGGCGCGTGCGGTTCATCGACGATCCCGAGACCCGCATTCGCGAAGATTACCTGCGTATTTTGCGGTTTTTCCGGTTTTTTGCCTGGTACGGCGATCAGCAGGCCGGTTTGGACGCCGATGGTCTGGCAGCCTGCGCCGCTTTGGTCGGGGGGCTTGAGGGGTTGTCGCGGGAACGTGTCGGGGCCGAGATGATCAAGCTGTTGTCTGCGCTCGCGCCACAGATGGCCGTGGCTGCGATGGAGCAATCGGGCGTGCTTTCGACGCTTTTGCCCGGAGCCACGACCAAGGCGTTTTTCCTTTTGATCGAGTTTGAGGAACAGCCCGATCCGATCCGCCGTCTTGCGGCGTTGGGTGACTTCGATGTGACTGCGGTCTTGCGCCTGTCTAAGGCGCAGAGCCAGGCCTATGACACCCTGCGCGCCCATGCGACCGATATGACGTCGTCAGTTGCCGAACTTGCCTATCGCGAGGGGCCGAAGCCGGCCAAGGATATCGCGCTGTTGCGGGCGGCGTTTCTGGAGCAGGTGCCCGAACCAGGACTGGCGCAGGAAATCGTCTTGGGGGCCGAAGCCAAATTTCCGCTCTCTGCGGCCGATCTGATGCCGGATCTTGAGGGGGCGGCTTTGGGCCGGGCGTTGAAACAGGCGGAACGGGCATGGATCGATTCGCGATTTACCCTAGATCGAGACGCACTTTTGACCCTGGCAAAGGGGGGCTGAGGAATGGCGCTGCATGAGGTGGTAAGGCTGGGGCACAAGGGCGACGGCATCACGCGAGAGGGCGTATTCGTTGCCCACGCGCTTCCGGGCGAGGTGGTCGACGGCGATGCCGAAAACGGGCGTGTCGCAGACGGGCGCATTGTCACCCCCTCCGTCGATCGCGTTAAACCACCCTGCCGTCATGCCAAGGCCTGTGGCGGCTGTGCGCTGCAGTTCGCCTCGGATGATTTCGTGGCGCGGTGGAAGCGGGATGTCGTGCAGACTGCGTTGGAAAATCAGGGTGTTTCCGCTGGATTAGAGGCGATTCATACCTCGCCGACCCAAAGCAGGCGACGGGCGGTCTTTCATGGCCGACGCACCAAGAAAAGCGTCATGGTTGGCCTGCACGCGCGGGCCTCGGACAGTCTGGTGCCGGTCCCGGATTGTATCTTGATGACCCCGAACATCATGGCAGGCTATGCCGCCTATGAGCGGTTGGTCGAGCTGGGCGCGTCCCGTCGCGGCGAAATGGATATTGCCGTGATTGACGCGGAAAGCGGTTTGGATGTGTCGGTGGCGAACGGCAAGCCGTTGGACATGCCTTTGCGTGTGGCTCTGGGCGAGGTGGTTCGTGCGCATGATCTGGCGCGGCTGTCCTGGAATGGAGAAGATGTGGCGGGCGAGGCACCTGCCTTTTTGCAATTCGGCAAGGCGCGAGTCGTTCCCCCTGCGGGGGCATTTCTGCAGGCGACGGCAGCTGGCGAAGCCAGTCTGGTGACCGCGATGAAGAGGGCTGTTTCTGGCGCGGATCGCGTTATTGATCTATTCGCCGGATGCGGCACGTTTTCACTGCCCATGGCGGACACCGCCGAAGTCCACGCGGTCGAAGGCGTTGCGGATATGCTTGCGGCGCTCGAAAAAGGCTGGCGACAGGCTGAGGGGCTGAAGCCCGTAACGGTGGAAACACGGGATCTGTTCCGCCAACCTATGCGTGCCGATGAGCTGAATCGATTCGATGCTGCAATCATCGATCCGCCGCGGGCCGGGGCGGCGGCGCAATGCGATGAAATCGTCAAAAGTGATCTCAAGACGGTGGGATTCGTGTCCTGCAATCCGATCACGTTTTCGCGAGATGCAAAGGCGCTCTGCGCGGGCGGCTTCACTTTGGACTGGATTGAGGTGGTCGATCAGTTCCGTTGGTCCACTCACGTGGAGATCGCGGCGCGATTCTCACGCTGAACCGGCGTTGTTATCATTGCTCTCTGAGGGGCGACATGTGTAATCATGTGCCCAAACAAGAGCAGGTAAATTAACTATGAAACGCAGGTATTTTCTGGCCACTGGTCTGTCTGCCACGATGCTGACATTGGCTGGCTGTGGACGCAGCTTGCCCCGTTACACGGGCCCCGAGGTGACTCGGGTCGTCATCTACAAGGGCCGTCGTCGCATGTATCTTTTGCACGGCACCGAGATCCTTGAGGAATTCAAGATCGGTCTGGGTGGCAATCCGATCGGGCCGAAGCAGTTCGAAGGGGATGGGAAGACGCCGGAAGGCAGCTACATCATCGACCGCCGAAATCCGAAATCATCCTACCATTTGTCACTGGGGATTTCCTATCCGAATGCCTTGGACCGGGCCTATGCCGAAGAGATGGGGCGTCGCCCGGGCGGGGACATTTTCATCCATGGGCGTGCCGGAGAAAACCGAGGACGTGGGAAGGACTGGACCGCCGGATGTATCGCCATCAAGGACCGGGAAATCGAAAAGGTCTACATGATGGTTCAAAACGGTACTCAGGTAGATATTTTCCCCTGAATACCGTTGATTAGCTTATTGGTCGTGCAGGTTTAGTGTGCGGCCAAGGTTAGGTCAGGCGACACTTGACGCGCCCCGACGAGCAGTGTCCACCACAGTTTCCCGCTGTCTTCCTGATACCATGCAAACCCGATGTCTGCAGCGCGTTTGTCGAGGATGATGTCACGCGTATCCGGTTGTTCCATCCAAGCCGACAGGGTTTCCAGTTCGGTTTCGTAGGTTTCTGAAATGTTTTCCCCAAGCATGATGCCGCGGTAGCCGGAACGGGCAACGCGGTCGAGCGGGGAAGAGCCGTCCGAGCCGAAATGCCAAGGGCGGTTTTGAACATGCATGTCGCGCGCATGCGTCGCTGCGGCGGCGGTCAGATTGGAGTTAAGCTCCACCGGCGCGGCACCTGCGGCCTGACGCAATGCATTGATCGAGTCCAGCATGCGATACTGAATCTTGGCCTCGTCACGGGCGTGAATACGATAGACCTGCGGCAGTGGCTTTCCATCCGGCCCGATGCGTTGAGCGGGTGTGTCACATGCAGTGAGCCCGACGAGGGCCATCATGAGGATAGCGAAAATCCGGTACATTCAGATACTCCAAGAAACTTACCCGGTTGAATTAGTCTCTTTGTGTTGAAGGATCAAATGCTGTTCGCGAGAATCCGCCCTGAACGATTGTTTGATTTGCGACTGAGGCAAACGCGCCATATATGTTTTGTTAACACAAATATCCTGTCCCAGATTGAGAATGGCGAAGTTCAATGAGTAAAAAGCCGGTCTTTCATGTATCCCGTCGGGCCTTTGTCGCAGGGGCTGCCGTCGCTGTGGCAAGCCCCGCGCTTGCCCAAAGCTCCAACACCACCGAGATGGAGGGGGACCTTTCCACGGTCGTCCGGCGCAATATCTCAAGCTTTCGGTCGCTCAACTGGCAGCCCTATTTCAGCAATCTGAAGAACGGGGCGATTCTTGTCGATACGACATCTCGCGCACTGCATTTCTGGAGCGAAGACGAGAGCATTTATAAACTTTATCCGACTTCGGTGCCGCTGAGCGAAGATCTGACGCGCCGCGGTCGCACCAGCATTATCCGCAAGGTCGAAGGCCCCAGCTGGGCGCCGACGCCAGCGATGAAAAAGCGCAACCCCGAATGGCCGGACTTCGTCGGGCCAGGCCCGGACAACCCCTTGGGGACCCATGCGCTTTACCTGTCCTGGAAATATTACCGAATCCACGGGACCCACGACACGCGTAAAATCGGTCGTCGCTCGTCGAACGGGTGCATCGGTTTGTACAATGAACATATTGCCGAGCTGTACGAACTTGCTAAGGTGGGCACGCAAGTGTTGCTAATTTGACGACAAATGCTTCGAAAACAGTTTTCGCTTCACGGAAGAATTGATTTCGAACACCGTTGGCTCATATAGCTTCATTGTGAAACAAACCTGCCCTGCATGTCGCAGGGGCCATGGAGGATTTTGAATATGAAAAAACTCGCTGCTGCTGCTGTCTTCGCTCTGGCTGGCACCGCTTCTTTCGCTGGTGGCTACTCTGAGCCGGTCATCGAAGCTCCGGTTGTTGTGGAAGAAACCTCTTCCTCTTCCGCTGGTGGCTACGTTGTGCCGCTCCTGATCGTTGCACTCGTTGCTGCTGCTGTTGCTGCTGACTAATCGTCAGCCATCATCGGCTAAAAATTAAAAAGGGCGGCTATCATAGCCGCCCTTTTTCTATGTTAGTGCCTTGGGTTTGTTTGGTGACTGCTGCCGCAGGGCCGACACAGACAGCCCTACGACGCAGACAATGGGATCAGATCCAGCCCGCCAGGTCGCGCTGGATTTGACCGACCAGAGCGTCGATATGCTTGGGGTCATCGTTCAGGCAGGGCACGTAGAGGAAATCCTCACCCCCGGCATGTTCAAAGCTCTCGCGAATCTCTTCGTTGATTTCTTCCAGTGTCTCGATGCAATCGGCTGAAAAGGCGGGGGAACAGACGGCAATGCTTTTGTTGCCAGCCTGCGCCTGACGGGCGACCTCTTCGACAGTGTAGGGCTGAAGCCATTCTTCGGGGCCGAATTTCGACTGGAATGTCGTCATGATCTGGCTGTCGTCCCAGCCCAGGCGTTCTTTCAGAAGTCGCGTGGTCTTGTGACACTGGCAATGGTAAGGATCGCCGCCCTCTTTCAGATAACGCTCGGGCAGGCCGTGATAGGAACAGATCAGGATGTCCGGCGTCTTGTCCGACCCGGCGTAGGCGCGCTGCACCGAATCAGCGAGCGCGTCGATATAGGCCGGGTCATCGAAATAGGGAGCCACCGTGCGGGATGCGGGTTGCCAGTTTTCTTCCATCAGGGCGCGGAAAAACTGGTCATTCGCGGTGCCGACCGTGGCGCCTGCGTATTGTGGGTAGAGCGGGAAGAAAAGGATCTTCGTACAGCCCTCTGCCACCATATGCGCGACTTTGGATTTCGTGGACGGATTGCCGTAGCGCATACAGAAATCGACCATGACCTGATCGCCATACTGTGCATGGAGCGCGGATTTGATCGCGGCTGTCTGATCTCTGGTGATGGTCATCAACGGGCTTTCATCGGCCTCGTTGTTCCAGATGGTTTTATAGGCCGCACCGGATTTGAAGGGACGAATCGACAGAACGATTCCTTGAAGAATCGGCTGCCATTTCCACCACGGGTAATCGATCACCCGCTTGTCCGAGAGGAATTCGTTCAGATAGCGGCGCATCGACCAGTAATCGGTGTTGTCGGGGGTACCGAGATTGGCCAGAAGCACGCCGATCTTTTCCTTGGGAATGCGCGGATGGTCCTTGCCCGCATGGGCGGGGCAGCTGGCATCTGCGGCAGTCGTATTCAGACGAGTCGGTTTCATGAGTCCCATGGTATTGTCCTGTTTTATGTCTGGGCGTGTCGCAGAAAGTGTCAGTTTTGCGGGAGTTTAAATTCATCCGTCCCAAGCGCATCTGACAGCCGCGCTTTGGCGGAGCCGGGCAGGAGTGGTTTGGGCTGACTTTCGTCAGGGGCCCAGCCGGTGAGATAGACGATGTCAAACGTCGCTTTCAGACGGTCGTCTTCGGAGAAATGTTCACGATAGAGCGATTGGGTCAGCGCAAACAACTCTTTGCGGGACGGGGTCTTTTCCCGTGCGGTCAGGGCATTGCCTTCGCCCATGGCACGCAGGTCCTGAACCAGTTTTGCAAGGTTGGGATAGGTTACATTGCGTGGGCTTTTGTCGGCCACCGGCAGGGCAAATGAGGCCCGTTGCAACAGCCCGCCAAGATCGCGCAGCTCGCCCATGGGCAGAACCCGCGGGGACAGCCCGCCGGTCAGTGCGGTTTCCGCCTGACCCAGGCAGGCGCGCAGTTCATGCAGGGTTTGATCCCCGAAGAAAGCCGCGATCAGCAGCCCGTCGGGTTTGAGGGCCCGGTTGCACTGGATCAGCTGGCCGACGGGATCATTGGCCCAATGCAGAGCCATGGCATGAATCACCAGATCATAGGTGCCTTCTTCAAGGGCCAGAAAGTCATCGTCCGGCACAACTTTGGCATTTGGAAACCATTTTGCCCAAAGCTCAGGAAATCCGGTCACGATGGCCGGATTCGTGAAGGTTTTGTTCACCATGCTGATCCGGTCTTCGATCTCTGCGCGGGCTTCCTCATGCAGGAAAAAATCGCCGCCACTGGCGAGGGCACGTTTGCGGGATCGGGACAATTGGGTCCGGTCAACCAATTGGGGGGCATTGGACATGGTGAGACTTTCTGGCGTTCTGTTATGCGCCAGCGCAATGTAGGATTTCAGGAGGCAAATGCAAAGGCTGGGCCGGCTCATCTACCCCATACATTGCCTGTCCTGCGACAATGTGGTCGAGGCACATGGCCAGCTGTGCCCGCAGTGTTGGGGGCAAACCCCCTTTATTGTCGATCATCCCTGTGAAACCTGCGGCGCTGCCTTGGTCGGCGAGGCTGAATGCGGGGACCTTTGCGACGCCTGTCTGATGCAGCCGCGACCGTGGCGTCAGGGCCGCGCCCTGATGCGCTACGATGGTGGGGCACGCGGATTGGTCTTGGCGCTCAAACATGGCGACAGGCCGGATCTTGCGCCAGCGTTGGGGGCCTGGCTGGCGCAGACCGTGGCGCCGATTGTTACGCCGGACATGCGGGTGGTGCCCGTGCCGCTGCATTGGCGTCGTCTGATGCGGCGCCGATACAATCAGGCGGCGCTTTTGGCCTCTCATGTGGCCAAAGCGCATGGGCTGGTGTCAGTTCTGGATGGGCTTAAACGCTGTCGGGCGACGCGACCCCTCGACGGGGTGAGCGCGCAGGAGCGTCATGACATGCTGAAAGATGCCATCGCGGGCCATCCGAAACGTGCCGCTCAGCTACATGGGCATCCGGTGCTTTTGGTGGATGATGTGATGACCAGCGGCGCGACCCTGACAGCCTGCACACAGGCCTGCCACGCGCTGGGCGCAACTCAGGTGTCGGTTGCGGTACTGGCCCGCGTGGACAGGACCGGCTAAATCCGTATAGTCGCCGCAAGACAAAAGGATTTTCCCATGCAACCCGTCACTCTCTACACAACCCCGATTTGCCCGTTCTGCGTCGCTGCGAAACGTCTTTTGGACAGCAAGGGCGTCAGCTACACCGACATCGATGTGATGGCGTCGCCCGAACGCCGCCAGGAAATGATGCAAAAGGCCCATGGGCGCCATACGGTGCCGCAGATTTTCATTGGCGACACCCATGTTGGTGGTTGCGACGAACTGCATGCACTTGATCGTGCCGGCAAACTCGATCCCCTGTTGGCTGGATAAGCCATGACCACACGCGTCGGCCTCCTGACCCTGAACGTCACGGACGATCCTCAGTCTAATCTGCCGCAGACCTTGGCCCTGATTGCCGAGGCCGCTGCGGCGGGGGCCGGGATCGTCATGACGCCTGAGGTCACGAATTGCGTCTCGACCTCACGCAGCCATCAGGTCGGGGTGCTGTGCTATGAGGCAGAGGATCCGACTCTGGCGGGGCTGCGCGCGGCGGCAAAGACGCATCATATCTGGCTTTTGATCGGCTCATTGGCGTTGAAAACAAGCGATCCGGACGGGCGCTTTGCCAACCGGTCCTTCCTGATTGCCCCGGATGGATCCATTGCGGCGCGCTACGACAAGATCCATATGTTTGATGTCGAGGTCAGTGAAACCGAAACCTACCGTGAATCTGCGGGGTACCGACCCGGCGACCGGGCGGTTGTGGCGGAAACGCCGCTGGGCGCCATTGGCATGACGATTTGCTACGATCTGCGGTTCCCGCATCTGTATCGGGCGCTGGCGCAGTCCGGAGCACGGATTTTGACGGTGCCCTCGGCTTTTTCACCGGTCACGGGGCGCGCGCATTGGGAAAGCCTGTTGCGTGCCCGAGCGATCGAAACCGGGTGTTTCGTCTTTGCCCCGGCCCAGACCGGCGCGCATGTCGAACGGCGGGGTGGTAAGGATCACAAGGTGAACCGGCACACCTATGGGCATTCTCTGGCGGTCGCGCCTTGGGGAGAGGTCCTCTACGATGGCGGGACAGAGCCGGGGATCGGTATCGTAGAAATGGACCTGAGCAAGGTCGAAGAGGCGCGACGCCGCATTCCTTCGCTGTTTCATGACCGACCGTTTGAGGCCCCGAGATGAGCCGAAACGCGAACAACGACTCCCTCTCTGTCGCACTGTTTTCCGAAATCTTCATGGCGGATCAACTGGCGCGCAACCGGCTGACCAAAGCTCTGCCCAGAGGCATGGAGATCAGTCATTTTTCCGTCCTGAACCATCTGGCACGGGCCAATGACGAACGCAGCCCGGCGCAATTGGCGCGGGCGTTTCATGTGACACGCGGCGCCATGACCAACACGCTGAACAAGCTGGAATGGGCAGGACATATCCATATCCGGCCCGACTGGGATGATGCACGCCGCAAATTCGTGTCGATTTCGCCATCCGGGCGCGCGGCGCGTGATGCGGCTCTGGCGGCGATTGCGCCGATCCTGTCAGATGTGGTCGATGCCATCGGTACGGATCGTGTCAAAGCGGCTCTGCCGGTGTTGCGCGAAATGCGGATTCGTCTGGAAGACGAAAACTGACAGCATTCAGGCGGCACTTTGGTTGGCTGGGCGGGTTCCACGATGGCCTGATACGGGGTGCAGCCTTTTAGGGCAAAAAAATCAAGAGCATAGCGTGTCAAACCCCAGCCTTGGTTACGGGACGGGGCCAATTGGTGACAAGTCGGGCGACTTGGTTCACTCGAACCAGTCGTCATCCAGTTCCGGCAGTGGGATTGCGGACAGCAGGCTGCGGGTGACGTTGGATGACGGGTGGTCGAAGACCTCGGCTACGGGACCAGCGTCGACAATTTCGCCATGGTTGAGCACGATCACATGGTCGCACAGATGCCGGATCACCGAGAGGTCGTGACTGATAAAGGCAATGGTCAGGCCCATGTCCCGCGCCAGGTCCTTGAGCAGCGACAACACCTGTGCCTGGCTGGACACATCCAGCCCCGAAACGATTTCATCGGCCAGAATGAAACGGGGCTCCAGCGCGATGGCGCGGGCAATCCCGACCCGCTGGCGTTGACCGCCGGAGAGCTCATGGGGGTAGCGGTCGGCAAAGCTGTCGGGCAGGCCGACCTTTTGCAGGGCGGCAATGGCGTCGGACTTGGTGCCGCCGCGACCGTAGCGTTTCATCGGCTGGGTGATGATCCGCCAAACCCGGTGCCGGGGATTGAGCGAGGACATAGGGTCCTGAAAGATCATCTGCAAATCGCGCCGCAGCGGACGCAGCTCGGTCTCATTCAGGTGACCGATATCTTGCCCGTCGAACAGAACTTGACCCGAATCCGGCTCTAGAAGCCGTACAAGCACACGGCCGAAAGTCGATTTTCCCGACCCGCTTTCGCCGACGATGCCGGTGATCTGGCCTTCGGGAATGTCCAGATCAAAGCCCTTGAGAACCTCGGTGCGCGGCGCAGTGCCGAACAGCGGCTTGTTGGAGCGATCCGGAAAGGACAAGCGCAGGCCGCGTACGGAAAACAACGGAGCAGCAGTGGCGGTGGTTGGTGTCATGATGTCAGTCTGCATATCAGTCTCGGGCATCAGCGCGGCCCCCGGTAGTAGGCATCATCCTGCGCGATCTGACGATGCAGGTCGGCAATCAGCTCTGCCGGCACGGGCGAGAAAGGCGTGTCGAGATCGGCATAGCTTGGCGTCGCTGCAATCAGTGCTTCTGTGTAGGGATGAGCTGGATTCGTGAAGATATCCTTGGTTCGGGCGTCTTCCATCACCTTGCCTGCGAACAGGACGGTGACCTTCTGGCTGATTTTGGCGACCACGCCCATGTCATGGGTGACGAAGAGGACGGCAGTGCCGGTCTCCTGCTGCAATTCGCGAATGAGCCGCAGGATCTGTTTTTGCACGGTCACGTCCAGTGCCGTGGTCGGTTCGTCGGCGACAATGAGGCGTGGGGACGGTGCAAAGGCGGCGGCGATCAGAATACGCTGTCGCATGCCACCGGATAGCTCATGCGGATAGCTCTGCATCACGCGTTTCGGGTCGCGAATATGCACCCGATCCAGCAGTTCCAGCGCGCGAGCGGTGGCGTCAGCCGCGCTCCAGCCCTGAATGCGTATGAGCGGGTCGGTGATCTGCGGCCCGATCTTACGCACTGGGTTCAGGGCGGTCAGCGGGTCTTGGGGGATCAGCGCGGCCGTTTGCGCCACGGTCGTGCGCCGCGTGTGCGGGGTCATCATGTTGAGGTGATCTCCCTCAAGCAGGATTTCCCCCTCAGTGATCTTCACGTTCTGCGGCAGGATGCCGAGCACGGATTTGCCGATCATGGATTTGCCGGCACCGCTTTCGCCAACCAAGGCGCGCACCTCGCCGGGCTCAAGTGTCAGTGAGACGTTGCGCAACAGTCGCAGACCGTTGGGCAGGGCGATGTTGAGCTTGATCACGTCCAGCGTGGGCGGGTGGGGAGAGGCGACAGTCATTGCAGCACCGGATCAAAACGTTGTTTCAGACCTTCACCGAGGGTCGAAAAACTCAGCACGGTGAGGAACAGGGAAATCAGCGGGAACAGCAGCACCCACCAGGCAAAATGGATGGCATTGCGGCCTTCGGCGATCATCGAACCCCAAGTCGGATCGTCTGAGGAAATCGACAGGTTCACAAAGCTCAGAATGGCCTCGACGATCACCGCGATGCCCATTTCCAGCATCAGTAGCGCGATGATGGAGGGCAGCACGTTGGGGAGGATTTCGCTGATCAGCGTCGTCAGCCGGCGGGCGCCGCCGATGCGGGCGCTGTCGACGTAATCCATACGTGCTTGCACCATGGTTTCGGCGCGGATCACGCGGGCAAACCGGGTCCAGTCGATCAGGGCAATGGCCGCGATGACCGACGTCAGCCCGGTGCCCATGACGGCCACCAGCAGAACTGCAAACAGAACCGGCGGAAAGGCCATCCAGATGTCGACCAATCGCGAAATCACGCGATCCCACCAGCCGCCATAGTAGCCCGCCAGAAGGCCCAGAGTCGCACCAAAGACACAGGTGATGGTTGCGGCGATCAGGCTGACGAAAAGGGCGATGCGAGCGCCGTAGATCATGCGCGTCATCACGTCCCGGCCAAGGCTGTCGGTGCCAAGCCAGTATCCCGGTTCAGACCCGGCCATGAAAAACGGGGGCAGACGTTCCAGCATGAGATCCTGCATCAGCGGATCATGTGGGGCGATTAAAGGCGCAAATACGGCCATCACGACGACGATAGCGATCCAGGCCAATGGCAGCCAAAGGCGCAGGTTCAGCTTGCCGGAGCGGCGCGTGCGGGGGGCGGCCACTGTGGTCTCAGCCATGACGCAACCTCGGATTCAAAAGTGTATAGGACAGATCGACCAGCAGGTTGATGACGATGAACAGGGCTGCAAACAGCAGCACGATGCCCTGAATGAGCGGAAGGTCGCGGTTGATCACCGCATCAATGGCCATATTGCCGAGACCTTCATAGGCAAAGAGACGCTCGACGATCACGGTGCCACCGATGAGGAAAGTGAACTGCACACCGACCAGTGTCAGCGTCGGCAAGGCGGCGTTGCGCAGGGCTTCGCGCAGGATTACGGCAGTTTCACTGAAGCCGCGGACCCGGGCGAGCGTGGTGTAGTCCTGCACCAGTACCTCTTTGAGGTTCTGCTTGAGAAGCTGTGCGATCATCGCCGCCAGCGGCAATGCCAGCGACATGGCCGGCATCAGCATATGTGACAGCGTGGAGCCGACAACGTCAAAGCGGCCGCGCAGCAATCCTTCAAACACGTAGAAATTCGTGGTGAACGGAATATCAAGACGCGGGTCGACACGGCCTGAGATCGACAGGATCGGCCAGAGCACGCCAAAGATCAGCACGAAGATCAGCCCCCAGAGAAAATCGGGAATGGACAGGATCGCGCCATTGGTCAGATCAAGGCCAACCTCGGTGCCTGTGCCGCGTTTGCGGGCGCCGATCACGGCGACCATGCCGCCCAAGGCGACGGCGATGACCAGCGCCATGATCGAGAGTTCTAGGGTCGCGGGCAGGCGGCCCAGAACCAGTTCGACGACGGGCTGTCGCAATGTGATGGAGGTTCCGAAATCGCCCTGCAGGACACCGCTGAGCCATATGACGAATTGTTCCGGCAGGCTTTTGTCAAAGCCATACAGCGCGGTGAGATTTGCGATGTCTTCTTCGGTCGCGCCGGGCGGCAACATCATGGCAATCGGGTTGCCGGGCGCCACACGCACAAGTGTGAACACCACGACGGCGACACCAAACAGGGTGACGGCGGTCGTGGCCAAACGGGTCAGGATCGTCTTCAGGATCATTCGGGAACTCTTGGAAATTGTGAGGCGGCAGGGGCCGGGGGACAGTCCCCTGCCGCCTCAATCTGGGATCAACTGGCAGGCGCGATGGCTTGTGGCAGAAGATCTCCGGATGTGTAGGGGGTGACCGTCACGGCAGAGCTGTAGACGATGGGCATCACATATTGCAGCAGCGGGATGACATAGCCCTCTTCTGCGATATAGCGGGACACGTCTTTGTAGCCCTGAATACGTTTGTCTTCGTCAGGCTCGACAAACAGCGGCGCGATCATGTCCACAAGGTCCTGGGTGTCCCACACGGCGTGGGGCGAGGGACCGAACATGGAAAAGCCGGTCGAGGTCGACGGGTCGCCGATAGAGTTGCCCCAGTTGTAGAAGGCCGCCGGTGCAAGCTGGTCCGTGGCGCGAAGCTCATAGTGTTTCGCGATCTCATAGACCTCGATTTCCGCTTCGATACCGACTTTGCGCCACATGCCGACGATGGCCTGGATCATCTCGTAATCCTTGGGCTTGAACCCGCGGGTGGTCTGGATCGTGAAGGTCACTGGATTGTCGGTCGAATAGCCCGAAGCCGCCAGAAGTTCTTTTGCTTTTTCAGGATCGTAGTCAACGACAATGCTGTCGTCATAGGCGGCGTAACCGGGCGCTTCCAGGGTCGAAAGCGGCACGCCGTAGCCGCGCAGAAGACGGTCGATGATCAGCTGTTTGTCGATGGCGTGATGGGCTGCAAGACGCACGTTCTTGTCGGTCATCACGTCGATGTCGTTCAGAAAGATCATGCCGATATCGGTGATCGGAACGGCTTCGCCAGACAGGCCGTCCTTGGCGATCAGCCGGTCATATTCTTCGTAGGGGATGTTGGTGGTTACGTCGGAATTGCCTGATTCCACCTCGGCCACGCGCGAAGCCGCGTCGGTGACGAATTTCAGTGTCACGGTGTCGAATTCCGGTGCGCCGCCCCAATAGTCTGAGTTGGCCACGAGCCGGACATAGGCACCCTGTTCGAAAGTGTCGACCTTATAGGGGCCGGTGCCGATGGGGGCTTTTTCAAACCCTTCAGAGCCGACCTCCTCATAGTATTTCTTGGGCAGGACAAAGGCTGTCAGGAAGGCCATCCATTTGAACAGTGCCGGTTCGAAGGACAGGACATCTGCGGTGATGACATTTCCGTCGACGGTGAAGTTGCCGATTTTGGACCAGACGAATTGCATCGGGTTACCGGTCTCGGGATTGGCAGCGCGTTCCAGCGACCAGACCACATCTTCGGGCGTGAAAGCATCGCCATTGTGCCAGGTTACGCCTTCGCGGACGGTCATGGTGATTTTGGTCTTGTCGGCGTTGAAGCCCCAGTCGGTCAGCAGGCCGGGACCAAAGGACAGGTCGGGCGCTTGTGCGATGTAGCGATCGAAGACGGCCAGATAGGCGGACTGCAGCGCCGGGTTCACGGCCGCAGGGCCCGTGGTGGGATCCCAGCTTTGAACCGGGACGTTATAGGCGATGGTCAGATTGGCGCCGTCTTGGGCCAGAACGGATGCGCCGCTGGCCAGAAGCGCGGTCAGGGCGGCCGAAGCGCCCATGAAACCGCGCCGGGTGAGGTGCGTTTTGGAAGTCATATCTATACTCCTGTTGGCATGGGATCTGCCCGGTTGGTGCGGGCTTGTTTCTGGAGGTATTTTGAACCTGGTTATTTTAGATATAAAGAAAAATCTGTATGAAGATGCAGATTTTTCGCAAAATGGCGCTTACTTTAGCATTTGAGAGGTGAAGTACCCTGACCCTGCGCCGGTTCCGGCGCCCGGCCAGCAGGCGGCACCGATCATATGCAGTCCGGAAATCGGTGTTTTGCCGTCGGCAAAGCCGCGCAGCGGGCGGAACAGGAAGTTCTGATTCAAATGATGCGAGCCGCAGATCTGGTCCCCGCCGATGAGA
Source organism: uncultured Celeribacter sp. (assembly GCF_963675965.1). Taxonomy (NCBI): domain Bacteria; kingdom Pseudomonadati; phylum Pseudomonadota; class Alphaproteobacteria; order Rhodobacterales; family Roseobacteraceae; genus Celeribacter; species uncultured Celeribacter sp. The sequence goes on from NZ_OY780935.1 coordinate 2,132,340, forward strand.
TTTGGGTTCTCTGCTTCGAGATCTAGCGGCGACACCAGTTTTTGTCCCAGAATGGAGGCGCGGAAGCCGGGCGCCTGTTCTTCGATCAGGTCCATAACACGTTCGGCCATGGGCTGTTTGGCCTCGTTCCATGTGGTTGCGGTGATCTCCCCCTTGGCGTCCCCCTTGATGTCGCCGGGTACGACGCGGGCCTGAACCCAGAGCGTATGCTTGCCTTCGGGCGCGCGGCTGGGATCAAACAGTGTCGGTTGTCCGACCACCAAAAGCGGCGTGTCCGGCAAAAGCCCTGCGACAGCCTGAGCATAGGTGCGCGACGCGGTGTCGATGTCGCGGCCAACATGGACATAGGCAAAGGACCCGAGCGCCTCAGCGATCCAGGGTACGGGCTTGTCCAGCGCGAGATGGATCATCATCGTCCCGGGTGCGTGGCGGAATTTCTCCAGCCCGGTGTCAAAGCGCGCGTTGCCTGAGCTGTCACCGATCATGCGTCTCAGGTGCTTGGGGGCCAACCCGGCCAGCACCGTCGAGGCGCTGATTTTTTCATTGTTAATCATGACGCCGGTGACGCGGCCGTCTTCGTGTCGGATTTCGCTGACCTCTGCGTTGCAGGTGACCGTGCCGCCATGGGCCTCGATCATACGCACCAGCGCGCGGGTCGCCACATCTGCACCGCCCTTACCGATGACCATGCCCATGGCCTGACCTGCCATGGCTTCGAGATAGGGAAAGATCGCTCCGCCGGCGATGTCGGGGGCGAAATCAAGATGTAGGCCCCATGTCGACAGTGCGGTACGCAACCGTGGGTCTTCAAACGTATCTTCCAGCCAGGCGCGCGGGCTGGCCATCAGGAATTGCGCGATCTCCAGGCTCTTGTCTGTACCCAGTGCCCGCCAGTTTTTCCAGAGGAACTTCAGCAGGGGCCAGCGTTGCATGGGCGTGCCCAGCAGGCCACCGACGACAGCCGCACGGGCGGGAAAATCCGCCATAAGTGCCCGCCATGTGGCCTTGTCTGCCTCACTTGTAAATGTGGCGAGGGTTTCCTCGACATCGGTGCTGACGCCAATGTAATCGCCGGGTTCCATCGCCTGTGCGAAAGGATGCGAGATCGGAACAAATTCCATACCGTGCCGCGCCATTTCTTCGCCATGGGTGGTCATGAAAGCCGATCCGGCAAACATGGACAGGTTCATGGCGGCGACATCGTGGCGAAAGCCCGGCAGGGTCAGTTCCTCGGTGCGCACCGCCCCGCCGGGGGTCGGACCGCGTTCGAAGACATGAACAGCCTTGCCGCTGGCGGCGAGATCTGCGGCGGCGACAAGACCGTTGATACCGGCCCCGATGATGACAATCGGCTGGCTCATTGCTTACCTCGCAAAGCTTTTCACGGTTTCCAGAGCGCCATCGAGCTTTTCGCCCTCGACGTCGTCCAGCGCGGCGGTGCGCAGGCGGCGCATCCAGTCGGCGGCATCACTGCGCCCCTTGAGCATGTCCAGCGCGCCCATCACACGGGCGAATTTCGACAGACCTCGGGCATGGGTGTCGGAATAGCCTTTGATCAGGCGATAGTTGGCCAGAACCTCAGCCGCGAGCGCGGGATCGCTCGGGGCGATGTGGAGCACGGTTTTGAACCAGTTGTCGACATGGGCCATTTCGCTGTCATGGCGCAACAGGCGGCGACGCATCGGACGCAGCGAGGACACGGCCCAGAGCATCAGGAAGCCTTTCAGACTGTCCGTGCGAATGCGACGGCCCTTGTCGAATTTCTTGCCATACCACGCCTCAAAGCCTTTCTTGCCCTGCAGCCATTTGCCCAGAGACTTGGGCAAAGTGGTGGTGAACTCCTCGAACCGGGGGTGGAAATATTCTGTCAGCATCAGGACCTGATCGTCTTTGACGACCACTTCGCCCTTGACCCGTTCAAAACGGGAGGCACGGGTCTTGATGTCGGCCACGCGCAAAATGTCATCATAGCAGAGCGCACGGGCACAGTATTTCGCGGCTTGTTCGCTCAGCGTATAGGGCGCCGTGTCCAGCGCGGCCACCTGCTCGACCATATCGAGATATTGGGCGCCATAGGCAACATCCTGATAGTCGACGACCTTTTTGAGGCCGAGGATGGACATGTCCTGCACCTCAGCGGGCAGGGCGTTGACGCGGGCTTCGAGCCGAGACCATTTCTTTTGCAGCTTGGCCGGGACGTTCAGGACCGGGATCGCCGCTTGCGGTGCGGCTTCGGCCTCGGGGGCGGGTTTTGCGCCCGTCGCGATGTCATAGGCGTCGTTGAAAGCCCGCAGCGATGCCTCGACGCCGCGCCCGGATTTGCGGATCACCTCTTCGTAGCTTTCGCGCGGGAAAGGCAGCGCTCCGGAGCCTGCCAGAGATCCCAGAAGCGACGATGAAATCACCGAACCGGCCTGTTTTGCGACGGTTTCCATATCGAAGGCCACGACATGATCGGCGGCGATGCCCATGGCCTCGATCACCTCGGCACCATTGGCACGCCCGTCGCCGGGAATGATTTTTTCGGAAACCGCCGGGATGCGGTGGGTGGAGGCGATCAGCGTGGTGCGCCCGGGGGTGACAAAGCCACGCATGATGGCGCGTCCGCCCTCCATGAGCTCAGAGGCCATGAGAATATCGACGTCGCCGACGGCCGGCGACAGCGCAAAGACCGGCTGGCGCCCGGTGTCACGGCACATTTCGACATAATAGATCGTGGCCCCGGTGCGCTGGGCCACCCCGGCGACCGAGGTGGATTGGGCGTTGTAGCCGTTCAGCTCGGCGACATCGACAATCCAGTTGGTCAGCACGCCGCCGCCCTGTCCGCCCACGGCCAGAGCTGCGAGGGTGATGACCTTTTCCCCGTCCGGGCCGGGAGAACGGCGGGCAATGATCGGTTTTACTTGCATGTTCATAATGCGGATCCTCAGGCAAAGGCGACGCGTTTCGCGTCACGACGGGCTTGCAGCCAGGAGATGATTTTTTGCGTGCGGGTGGCGCGTCGCTTTTCACGTTCAGACGGGTTCGAGACGATTTCGGCCTGATAGAAGGAGGGGCACAGGACCGCCGCATCGGCGACTTCACCGCAGTTGCCGCAGCCGACACAGGTCTGGTCGATGGCCGCGACCGGATCGTCGCGCAGGGGATCGCCTGTGTCCTTGACCGACAGCGAAGGACACCCCGACAGCCGCATGCAGGCGTGATCGCCCGTGCAAACGTCCTCATCGACACCAAAGCGGGGCCGCACGACGCGTTTGCCGTCTTTGGCGTCCTTGTTCATCTGCGGTTTCACACGGCGCTGTTTGTTGAGCATGCATTCCGAAGAGGCGACGATGACTTTGGGACCTTCTTCTTCGGTGGTCAGCGCCTCTTTCAACGTGTCGCGCATCTTGGTCACATCATAGGTGCGGTCGATGTGACGGATCCATTTCACCCCCATGCCCTTACAGGCGTCGACGATGGAATTTTGCGTCTGTTTGGTCTTGTTGAACGCCCGCGACGACAGGATGTCCTGACCGCCGGTGGCGGCGGAATAGAAATTGTCGACGATCACGATCACATTGTCGGATTTGTTGAATACCGCATTGCCGACCGAGGAGGTCAGGCCATTGTGCCAGAACCCGCCATCGCCGACGAAAGAAATGGAGCGGCGTCCCTTTTTGTTTTCATTGTGAAACGCGGCGGCCGATGCCGGGCCAAGCCCGTAGCCCATGGTGGTTGCGCCCAGATCGAAGGGGGGCATGATCGAAAACAGGTGACAGCCGATGTCCGAAGAAATGTGATGATCTCCCAGTTCTTCTTCGACCAGTTTTGTGGCCGCAAAGATCGGACGTTCCGGACAGCCGGTGCAGAACCCCGGCGGGCGGGCCGGCAGGGTTTTTGACAGATCGGGAATGGCGATTGGCTCTTCGTTCGTGGCCACTTTCTGAACCGGGAGCATGCCGGGGGCATGGGCGGCAAAGAAGGCGCCAAGGCCGTCGACCATCACCTGACCGGTATATTCGCCACCCATGGGCAGCATGCCTTTGCCTTCAAGTCTGGTCGATTTGCCTGCCTTGTAAAGCATATGGGCAATCTGCTGTTCGATATAGTTGGGCTGGCCTTCCTCCACGATGAGAACGGCGTCTTTGCCCTCGCAGAACTCCATGATCTGACTGTCAACCAGCGGGTAGACGCAGTTCAGCACCAGCATGTCGACATCAGTGTCGCCGTAGAGATCGGCCAGACCAAGGCGGTTGAGGGCGCGGATCACGGTGTTGTAGGTGCCGCCCTGCAGGATCACACCGACCTTGCCCGAGGCGTTGCCGAAGCGTTCGTTGATGCCTTTTTCCAGAATGAAATTCTGGGCCGCAGGCAGACGTTTGGTCAGCTTTTCTTCTTCGTGCAGATAGGTGGCGGGGGGCAGTACGATGCGGTCGAGCTTGCGTTTCGGGTTCTCCAGCGCGTCTGAAACCGTCAGCGGCGGACGCTTGTTGTCCTTGGCGGTGAAATGCCCGTGGACGTGACAGGAGCGAATGCCCACCTGCAGCATCACCGGGGTGTTGGAGACCTCTGACATCTCAAATCCGTCGCCCACGGCCTTGACGATGGCGGGCAAATTCGGCCGCGGGTCCATCATCCAGACCTGCGATTTCATCGCGAAAGCATAGGTGCGCTCCTGCATGATCGAGGAGCCTTCGCCATAGTCTTCGCCGACGATGATCAGCGCCCCGCCCGTCACACCGCCGGAGGCCAGATTCGACAGCGCATCAGAGGCCACGTTTGTCCCGACGACGGATTTATAGGTCACGGCCCCGCGGATCGGATAATGGACAGAGGCGGCCAGCATGGCTGTTGCGGTGGCTTCCGAGGCGGAGGCCTCAAAATGAACGCCCAATTCGCCGAGGATTTCCTGAGCGTCTGCCAGAACGTCCATCAGGTGGGAGATCGGCGATCCCTGATAGCCCCCGACATAGCCGACGCCGTTTTCCAGCAGGGCCTTGGTGATGGCGAGAATGCCCTCACCGGTGAATGTTTCGCCGTCGCCTTGTTTGAGTTTCTGGACTTCCTTGGCGAATGATCTCTCGGCCATGGGTGGTCTCCTGAGTCTGTGCGTTATTTGCCCGTCCGGGCTTAAAAGTCGTGATGGCGGATGTCGTAGAAGACCCGCAGCAACATGTGATTGAGCTGGGCGCGTTCGCTGGGATCGAGCACGGCCAGCATGGTGTCCTGCATGCGCATCATTTCGGGCCAGGCGGTTTCATAGGCGCTTTGCCCGGCTTCGGTCAGATGGATATGGCGGATGCGGTTGTCGGCGTCTGAGGCTTCGCGCCGGATCAGACCGGCCTTTTCCATCGTGTCCAGCGTGCGCGACAGGGTGGATTGTTTGATGACAGTCAGCACCGACAGTTCGTTGATGGTGCAGGGGCCGCCTTCGGCCAGAACGGCGAGGGCACGCATCTGGGCGACAGAGACGCCGACCGCTTTCAGAGCGGCTTCGACCCCTTTGTTGTAGCGGGCCATGACGCGGTTCATCAGATATGGGGTGAATTCCTCCAGATCCTCGGGCCGGTCGATCATGCCCCCAACTCCCTGGCTGTGAGAAAGCCGGAACCGCCCGAAAGACCCGGGCCGGGATGGGTCGAGGCGCCGATGTGGTAGAGATCCTTGATGCCGGTATCGTGGCGCTTGGTGTCTACGAAAGGCCGCCATTGGAAAAACTGTTCTAGCGTGCAGGCGCCGCCATAGGGATCGCCGCCGACGAGGTTCATGTTGTAGGCCTGCAGATCAGCGGGGGACACGGCACGGCGATGCGCGATGTTGTCCTGAAAATCTTCGATATGCTGGGCAAGAATCGCCTCGATCCGGTCGGCATAGGTTTCGCGCAGGGCGTCGGTCCATTGGCCGTCAGCGGGCACATCGATTTGCCCTGCGGCATCGCCTTTGACCACGCGCGGGGCCTCGGGCAGCTGCAGCCAGAGCACAGACTGACCGTCTGGCGCGCGGCTGGGATCGGCGGCACAGGGCTGGCCGACACAGATCGTGGGCACCTCGGGCAGAAAGCCGCGTTCGGCCTCATTGCCGGCTTTCGATACACCGTCCAGACCCGGCGTAAGGTGCAGCAACTGAACCTTTTCCAGACCTTCGGTTTTCCATTTGACCGGGCCGTTGATCACGTAATGAAGTTGGAAATTGCCTTTTCCGTAGCGGTATTTGCGCAGCGCGTCGGCTTTCTCGGGCATGGGGGCCAGGCTGCCGTAAAGCTGGTTTGGGGTTACAGAGGCCAGAACTTTTCCTGCCGTGATGATCTCGCCATCGGCCAGTTTCAGACCGGTTGCGCGCCCGCCCGCCATGGTGATTTCGCGCACCTCAGCCGAGGTGCGGACGCTGCCGCCGTTTTCTTCGATGATGGCAATCAGGCCGCGCACCATATTGGCTGCGCCGCCTTTGACCACCGGCGCGCTCGCCAGTTCAAGCGCAAAGCCGATGACCTGTCCCATCTGTCCGGAAAACGCAGCTTCCGGGCCAAGACCCGCATGCAGACACCATGGCGCCCAGAGCGCCCGCGACAGCTCGCTTTCAAAAGAGGTTTCCAGCCAGCCGCGCATGGATTGCAGCGCGCCGCCCATGGTGGTGGCCAGACCGTGCGGCGAGCGTTTCCAGGCCTGTTTTGCCAGCAGCTTCGCCGTAGATTTCGACCAAGGATCGCCGCCCATCAGCCCAAACAGAAGCTCCGCATCTGCGGCGAACTGGTCCAGATCAGCGGCAAGCTGGTGGCCATCACCGGGATGGGCCGCGTCAAACGCCGCGACATTGGCCGCGCGGTCGGTTTTATAGGTGAGCGCCCTGCCATCAGGAAGCAGGACGCCCGTGGGGGTGTCGGTGGCGCAGAATTCAACGCCGTGGCGTGCAAGGTCCTCGCCCAAGGCGCCATGCGCGGCCCCGGTCACCCAAAGCACGAATGTGGTGGCGAGGGGGTCATGGGTGACCCCCGGCGCCAGTTCTTCGGAGCGCATACAGCCGCCAGCCACCGCCTCGCGTTCGAAAAGCGCGACACGTTTTCCGGATTTGGCCAACATGGCACCGGCGGTCAGAGCGTTGATGCCGGTGCCGATGATGGCAACATCTGTGGATGGGCTGGCCATGCTGCGTGCTCCTTCGAACTGATTAGGCTGAGACCAGCGCGAGCGCGCGGATCGGGGAGCCGGTGCCGTTCTCGATTTTCAGCGGTGCGGTGACGAAGATCGCCCCTTTGGCCGGCAGCTTGTCGAGATTGGTCAGCGAGGCGAGGCCATAGCGGTTGTGCTTGTGCAGCAGGTTGTGCGCGGGGAAGGGGATATCAAACCCGCCAGCGGCGCCGGCATCTGTGCCAACGCACTGGCTGCCCCAGCCGAGAGCTTTCTTTTCTTCCATCAGATAGATGATGGCTTCGGCCGTCGGTCCTGGCGTGTGCGGGCCATCTTCGCGGGCGTTGAGGAATTTCTCTTCATCGTCGTTGAATTTGTCCCAGTCGGTGCGGAAGAGCACCCATTCGCCTTCTTTGATCTCACCGTGTTCCGCTTCCCAGGCTTTGATGTGCTCGACGGTGAGCAGGAAGTCGGGGTCCGAGTCGGCTTCTTTCGAGAAGTCGAGCACATTGGCCGGGGCCACGAAGTACTGCGGGTCGATGGTGTCGACTGCGCCGTCGGGGAAATCCTTGCCAGTGATCCAGTGGTGCGGGGCGTCGTAATGGGTGCCAGAGTGTTCGCCGAGCTTCAGCCAGTTCCAGGCCCAGAACGGACCGCGGTCGCCATATTCGGAGATCTTGTGAATTTCGATCGGCGGCGTGTCGTCGGCGATTTCCGGCGGCAGTTTCAGCAGCGGCGTTTTCGGGCCGAGCGGCGCGGCGCAATCGATGACTTTGATCGATCCGTCAAGCAGGCTGGTGGCAAGCTGCGCGAGGGTGTCCTGGGCGGTCATGGGGGCTTCCTATTTCCTGTTGGGTCAGTTGTTTTCTAAAAGATATGCAAATGCATGTAATAGAATTCTTCAAGTCCAAAATTTATTTTTTTGTAAAGCGCGCAAAACTCAGGCGATTTTCGGACCCGTGTCGCGCACATGATTAAAAACTGACCGCTTGCGAGTCGTAGATAGGTTTGACCATTTTTCATGGCTTCATCGCATGCACTTGTTGCGCAGAGGCGAACTGCATCAAGAGAAAGCAAGCGCCAAAGCATTTCGGTGACGATCATTTGGCGACGATTGGCTGCCATTTTATGCTTTAAGCTAAAAATAAATTATTCAGTCGCGCGGCTCGAAATACGAAAAAAGCCGCAGAGGCGATGCTCTGCGGCTGATCTTTCGGCCCGTTTTCAGGGCCTTATGAAAATGTACTTACCAGGAGGTCAGAACTGTGCCGTGGTAGCTGTCTTCGATGAATTTCTTCACCTCGTCAGAGTGATAGGCTTCGACCAGGGTTTCGACCCAAGGCTGATCTTCGTCGCCTTTGCGCACGACGATGACGTTCACATAAGGGTTGTCGGCGCTTTCCATGGCGATGGAATCGGTTTTCGGATTCAGGCCGGAGGCGATGGCATAGTTTGTGTTGATCATCGCAGCGTCGAGGTCGGCCAGGGAGCGCGGCAGTTGTGCAGCGTCGAGTTCCTTGAACTTCAGGTCCTTCGGATTGCCGGTCACATCAAGGATGGTCGGTTTCAGGCCGGCTTCCGGATCAAGGGTGATCAGGCCAAGCTGTTGCAGCACCAAAAGCGCGCGGCCACCGTTGGTCGGGTCGTTCGGAATGCCGATGGTCGCGCCCTCTTCCAGCGTGGCCGGATCGGTGATCTTGTCTGAATACAGACCCATCGGGGTGGTGATCGTGTTGCCCACGACAACCAGCTCGAACCCACGGTCTTTCATCTGGTTGTCCAGATAGGGAACGTGCTGAAAGGAGTTGGCTTCGATGTCGCCATCGGCCAGCGCCTGGTTCGGAACCACGTAATCGGAGAATTCGACCACATCGATGTCGAGGCCCATCGGCTCTGCGACTTTGGCGACTTCTTCCATGATTTCAGCGTGTTCGCCGGGAGAAACGCCGACTTTGATGTCTTCTGCCATGGCGGCAGTCGCGACCAGTGCAAGAACGGAGGTGAGAGTCGTCAGACGGAACATGAGGTAACTCCTTATGTGGATTGTACGGGAAACGGGCTTATTGTCCGCGGCCTTTGGGGGCCCGTTTGTCCACTCTGGCAGCGATCCATTCACCGATGGATTGCACAAGCTGGACGAGGACGATGAGAATGATCACGACGATGGCCATGACTTCTGGCATGAAGCGCTGATAGCCATAGCGGATGCCGAGATCGCCCAGACCTTCGCCACCGACCGCGCCGACCATGGCGGAATAGCCGATCAGGCTGACCACGGCGAGGGTGAGGCCGAGGGTGATGGAGGGCAGGGCCTCGGGGATCAGGACCTTGCGGATGATTTGCAGCGGGGTTGCCCCCATGGCGCGCGCCGCTTCGATCAGGCCGCTGTCGACTTCGCGAATGGCGTTTTCGACCAGTCGCGCGATGAACGGAATGGCGGCAATCGTCAGCGGCACGATGGCGGCGGTTGTGCCGATCGATGTGCCGGCGATCATGCGCGTAAAGGGGATGATCGCGACCACGAGAATGATAAAGGGCACGGAGCGCGTTGCATTGACCACCAGCCCCAGCACCTTGTTGACCAGCGGTGTGGATAAGAGTTCGCCGCGTTGCGACGTAGCCAGAAACACGCCCAAAGGCAGGCCGAACACCGTGCCGAGCAGGGCAGAGACTGCGACCATGTAAAGCGTCTGCCAGGTCGATTCCAAAAGCAGGTTGATCAGGTTAGCGGACATAGCCGAGCACCTCCGTCAGCAGGTCATGACGTTCGAGATAGGCGCGCGCCTCTGCGCCACGGCTGGCGTCCAGAGACACCAGAAGATTGCCAAAGGGGTGAATGCCGATTTCTTCGACGGCCCCGGCGAGGATATTGACCTCAACCCCAAGATCGCGGGTCAGCAGCGCCAGCATCGGATCAGTGGCATGTTTGCCGGCAAAGGTGACGCGGATCACCTCCTGGCCGCCATTTTCCGGGCGGTTGTCCTGCATCTGGCCTTTGATGAATGCGGGCAGGGTGACGCCGGTCACCCCCGACAGGAACGATCGTGTTGTCGGATGCTGCGGCGCGGTGAAGACATCATAGGTTGCGCCGGCTTCGACGATCTTGCCGGCGTCGATCACGGCGACATGGCTGGCGATGTCGCGCACCACCGCCATTTCATGGGTGATCAGCAGAATGGTCAGCCCAAGATCGCGATTGATGTCTTTGAGCAGTTCCAGAACCGTTTGCGTGGTTTCCGGGTCGAGCGCCGAGGTGGCCTCATCCGACAGCAGCACTTTCGGTGCGGTGGCCAACGCGCGCGCGATACCGACACGCTGTTTCTGACCGCCTGACAGTTCGGCTGGGTAGCGATCTGCCTGGGCGCTCAGTCCGACGCGGTCGATCAGATCTGCAACGCGGGGCTTGATCTTGTCGCTGGACACACCGGCCACTTCGAGCGGCAGGGCGATATTGCCCGCAACGGTTCGTGAGGACAGCAGGTTGAAGTGCTGGAAGATCATGCCGACATCGCGCCGGATATGACGTAGCGCGGCGCCTTTGGCAGTGCCGACATCTTGCCCGCCGACCAGAATACGGCCCGAAGTCGGGCGTTCCAGCCCGTTCACCATGCGCAGCAGGGTCGATTTGCCGGCGCCGGAGCGTCCGATGATCCCGGTAATGGCGCCAGGATCGACCGTCAGGTTGACGTCTTCCAGCGCGGAGACCGTACCGCCGCCGGGTTTGTGAAACGCTTTCCCAACTCCACTGAAAGAGATGGACGCGCCTTGGATGTCATCTGGCTGTGTCGTCATGGTGTTCTTGGCCGGTTTGCAAAACGATCATTTCCTGAGCGGTAGATAGGAACTGCTGCCAAGGTGCAAGGCCCTAATCCCTATGTTTTTGTCAGGTTCCCGCTTTGCAGCTTTGTTGCAGAACATTGTTTAGAGAATATTCCGCACGCCGGAATATTTGACCGGGCCCTGGTGACGGGGTCGGGTATATTGCCGCGCTGTCGGATCGTTTGCGGTCTGGGGCCGGGTCGGAGAATCAGCCGTTGGCACACTCGCTAGCGCTGTGCTCAGCCGGGCATCTGCACGTAAGTGGACCAATGCGGCATTCGTTTGGCGCTGCCTCCGACATGGATCTGACCGGGCAGGTCATAGCCCTTGGGAAACGGCGTGCCATGCGGAAAGGCATAGTAGCTGTCATGGACACAGACATCGTCCTGGATCATCGGCCAGACAAAATCGGCAAGAAAAGCCTGATCGCCAAACTTGTTGTCGAAATAGCGTTCCGCGCTGCGCAACCAGTCGGCCATCGGCGGCAAGACACCGGCCATCGCCCCCCACATGCCTGCGAGGATCAGTTCATGGTGATAGATATGATCGCGCATTACATGGAACCGCTTGCCCGAGTCGAGCCAGGCCTGCACCGCCAGAAGCTCCTTGGCGTTCAGGCGAGAATCCGCGTCTCGACAGACGAAGACGTTAATGTCGCGATCATCAGAGGCCAGAAAGCGCCACATCGGACGATATTTTTGATGTTCCGGCCGCGTCATCATCACCACCTGCGCGCCATAGGCCTTGAGCGCGTTGCGGGCATCTTCCGGCACCGAAGCATCGCAGTAGAACCGGGCGGTCCAGCGCACATAGATATGCTGTGCGATCTGCGCATTGACAATCGCGCCGGTGACATATTCCGGGCGATTGCCCCAAAGAGAAAAAGAAATGATGTTCTTTTCGCGATGGTCTGGATCAAAGCCACGGCCTCCGGGGGACAGTTTCATGTCCCTGAACGGCGAGGCATCGAAGGTGCGCAGCGCGTTTCGATGCTTGTCATTGAGATTGCGCAAACCTTGCAGCTGGGCTTCTTTCAGCCGACCCGTGCGCCACAGGCAGGCGATATAGGTGTTGCGGATGGTGACTTCGTCGCGCATCGACAGGGCTTTTTGCAGGGGCAGGATGGCTTCGGAATAGCGTTCCAACCGTTTCAGCAAGGTGCCCAGACCAACCCAGCCGTCCACGTCATCGGGATGATCCTTGGCGTATTTGGCGAAAACGGCGACGGCCTCTTTGGTCTTGCCCGCGTCCCGCAGCGAAAGCGCGACGAATATCCCGGCCTTGCTGCCCGGGTCGATCTTGGCCGCCTGAGCATAGGCGATGGCGGCCTCCATGTAGCGCCCTTCCTTACCGAGCTTGCGGGCAATGGCAGCGGCGCGCTGGAAATCGGAGATGCCGACAGTCTTGTTCATTGTGGGCGCTTTGTGGTTGTTTGGGTGGTTTGTGGATGGGACCTTGCGTCGATCTGGGCTGTGTCCGCGCTGAAATCAGGGGACATGGTCGACAGGTCGCGCAGGGCCTGCGCCGTGCCGCGAAAACCGCTGGCATCAGCGAGAGAAGCCGCTGTTAGAACACGGCGGTGAAACTCCTGCTCCTGTGGTTGCATAAAACTGTCCCGGATCAGCGCTATTCGTGTATAAAAAGGGCGAGAGGCAGGCCATGAGTGGTGCAAGGTGTGTGGGCATAGCCCGCCTCTCTAGAGGAGTGCTCCGTGGGGTGGAACAGTCCTGTCTTGTCGCGGCGCCTTAAAAGGTGCCGCCAATCCATCGGCCTTGCAGGAACAGGCGTGTGGTCTGATAGATCCCGCTGAGGCTGTCGAGTGCGCGCGACATGCGTTTTTCAGCCTTGGTACGGCAAAATATGGCGTGCAATTCGTGGTGGTGTTTTTGCAGTTGGGTCTGTGTCATGCATCACCTGTCGTATCATCCCCGGTTAAACCTCCGAGCAGGTCTCCGCCCAGGAGACCATCCGTGACACCGCTGAGAAGCCCGCCGACCGTGCCGCCCAGAAGTCCGCCGACCAAGCCTTCGTCGCCGAGCACACCCCCGAGCAGGCCTTCGTCGCCAAGCAGCCCACCGACCAGGTCGTCCTCGCCGGTGAGGCCGCCAAGAAGACCGTCATCGCCGCCAAGTAGCCCGCCGACCACACCGTCCTCACCAAGAAGGCCGTCAAGGGCACCGTCTTCTCCCCCGCCCAGCCCGCCGAGCAGACCACCAAGCAGACCTTCGTCTCCAAGCAGCTCGTCCAGCAGCCCGCCGCTGGTGTCATCGGCTGTCTCTTCTCCCTCGCTGATCAGGCCGGTGCCGGTCAATTCGCCGACCAACCCGTTGGCGCCTGTCAGCATGGAAAGCGTGCCGTCATTGCCGACCAGATCGCCGACCAGCCCATCCGTGCCGGTGACGTCTCCCAGCAGACCATGATCTCCGGTCAGATCGCCCAGCAGGCCACCATCCGCAATCAAACCGTCCAGCAGGCCGATTTCGTCACTGACCGGCGCGTCGTTCAACAGGGGTTGGTTGAGCAAAGATGTACCCAGTGCGCCGAGTGGGCTGTCCTCGCCGACAAGTTGCCCCAGCAATCCGTCGCTTCCGGTGACATCGCCCAACAAGCCTTCGGATCCGGTTAGATCACCAAGCAGGCCGTCATCGCCAATCAGCGGATTGAGGAACCCCTGAACTTCTGCGTCGCCCGGATCGGACGTATCACTCGGGTCCGATGTGTCGCTGGGATCAGACGTATCGCTTGGATCAGACGTATCGCTTGGGTCAGACGTATCGCTTGGGTCAGACGTATCGCTTGGGTCCGATGTATCGCTGGGATCGGATGTATCGCTCGGATCAGACGTATCGCTGGGATCGGAAGTATCACTCGGATCAGACGTATCGCTTGGGTCCGATGTATCGTCATCCCCGTCGCCACCGCCGGCGGCAAAGGCGAGACCGAGACCAGCGAGCGCCAAGCCCGCAATGCCGGCATTCGAGATGTCATCGCCAAGACCCGCGGCGGGATCACCCTGAACGCCCGCTTCGACCTCGTTTTCGAAGACCAGGCTGTGAAGGGATCCATTCGCAGCAGGTGTATAGAAATCATTGATGATAATCTGGTCGCCGTTTTTCAGATCGACGATCAGATTGTCTCCCCGTCGTGCATAGCTTTCGATGTCCTCTTGCAACGCATCGATCTTCACGCGGATTCCCGGGCCGGCTTGTAGGGTTGTTTCGGTCATGTGTCTTGCACTCCTCGCTCTCGGCGCCCAGATTCTCGTATGGAATAAACATATTCCTTAGTATGTATTACCTAACCAAAGGTATGTTTTTGTCAACTCGGAACTATGGGTTTTCGAGAGAAAGCTGCAAAGCATTCGAGGGGACAAACGTGAAAAGCCCCGCACATGGCGGGGCTTCTGTTTTTCCGATAGTGTCGCGTGATCAGATCACGTCCAGACCGTCTGTCAGGCCGCTCAGCAGGCCATCGTCGCCAGTCAGCCCGCCGAGCAGGCCATCATCGCCGCCGCCAAGCAATCCACCGACCAAGCCGTCGTCGCCCAGCAGCCCGTCAAGCAGCCCATCGCCAGATTCAGCGCTTTCATCGCCATCACCAAGCAGGCCCGCACCGAGCAGATCGCCGACCAAGCCTTCGCTGCCCGTCACATCTCCGAGCAGCCCGTCGTTGGTGACGAGATCACCGACCAGCCCATCCGCGCCGGTCACATCGCCGAGCACCCCATTGTCCCCGGTGACATCGCCGAGCAGGCCGCCATCGGTGATCAGCGGATCGAGGATACCGTCTTCGGCGCCGAGGCTGGCGAGCAACCCGTCCACCGTGTCCGTCGCGCCGCCAAGCAGCCCGTCTTCACCGCCGAGCAATCCGCCGACAAGGCCGTCATCGCCGGTGAGGCCGCCAAGCAGCCCGTCTTCACCGCCGAGCAATCCGCCGACAAGGCCGTCATCGCCGGTGAGGCCGCCAAGCAGCCCGTCTTCGCCGCCGAGCAGTCCGCCAACAAGGCCGTCATCCCCGGTGAGACCGCCAAGCAGCCCGTCTTCACCGCCGAGCAATCCGCCGACAAGGCCATCTTCGCCGGTGAGGCCGCCAAGCAGCCCGTCTTCACCGCCGAGCAATCCGCCGACAAGGCCGTCATCGCCAGTGAGACCGCCGAGCAGTCCGCCAACAAGGCCGTCATCGCCGGTGAGGCCGCCAAGCAGCCCGTCTTCGCCGCCGAGCAGTCCGCCAACAAGGCCGTCATCCCCGGTGAGGCCGCCAAGCAGCCCGTCTTCACCGCCGAGCAATCCGCCGACAAGGCCGTCATCGCCGGTGAGACCGCCGAGCAGGCCGTTTTCACCGACAACGCCGCCGAGCAGCCCATCGGAGCCAGTGACGCCGCTGAGCAAACCGCCGACCAAGCCGTCGCTCCCCAGAAGTCCGCCGACCAGCCCCTCGTCAGAAAGCAGGCTGCCAACCAGCCCGTCTTCGGTCAGAAGACCGCCGACCAGACCATCACTGCCGACTAGACCGTCGACAAGGCCGCCGTCTCCGAGCAGGCCGCTGGTCAGCCCTGTGCTGCCCAGAAGTCCGCCCACGAGGCCATTTTCATCAAGCAGACCGCTGGTGACGCTGTGCAGCGGATCTCCAGAGCTGTCGCCATCGCCGAGCAAGCCGCTGCCGGTCAGAGCGCCGACCAGACCGTTTTCGCCGGTGACGGCGCTCAGCAGCCCGTCGTTGCCAGCCAACTGGCCAAGAAGCCCTTCAGAGCCGGTGATGGCCCCCAGAGTGCCTTCGTTTCCGGTCACGCCACCCAGCAGGCCATCATCTGCCAGAACGGAATCCAGAAGTCCGGTTTCCTTTTCCTCACCATCCGGCGTGTCGGTGGGGTCTGTCGTGTCTGTTGGATCCGTGGGTTGGTCCGGTTCGTTGCCATCGTCGTCGCTGCCACCGCCGGCGGCTCCGGCGAGTGCAGCGGTCCCGAGGGCGGCCAGACCGGCCCCCATTTCATTGACGGCCATGCCGGCACCCAGTCCGGCTGCCGCAGCGCCATTGTCATCGAACACACCTTCGACACCGCTGAAACTGCCGTCAGCGAGCATCAATCGGTGTGCGGCGCCATCTTCGGCGGCAGTGTAGAAATCGCCGACGACAATCTGATCGCCATTGTTCAATTCAACGACCAGGTCATCCCCGGATTTAAAGTAGCGGTTTATGTCAGCTTTGGTCGCGCCAATGGTGACATCGGCTGCAGCACCAGCCTGAATCTCTGTTGTTGCCATCCCACTTGTCCTTGCTTCACTCAGTTTCGCCCTGGCCAGAAAGATGGCCACAATACTAAAGGATAATTAAATATCCCTTAGTATGTATATTTTACCCATACTAAAGTAATGTCAACATATCTTCATGGTGTTTGGGGTGCATATACACGACTTTTCGGTGCGTGTGCTCTTGTGGTGAAGGGGGCATGGCTTCATACCTGTGGTGTGCGGTTGTAAGTGGGATCACCTTTCGGGCTGGAATTTCTTTTAGAAATTTGAACGTTTTAAGTGCTGTTTGGCATGGGGGAGATGGTGTGACGGAACGGCGGGAGACGGGAGATCGTGTGGAAAAAGCTTCTACAGGTGGCGCTTCTGATGAGAGCGCGGCTTCGGTGCGTGCGATCCTGCAGACCATTGCCCGGCTGATTTCCACGGACCGGCGTGCCGTTGTTCTGGCGTCGGAAAGTGCTGAAATCCTGCTGGCAAATGCGACGGCGAATCGTCTGGGATTCGACAGTGCGCAATTGCAAAAGCTTCTGGACTGGCCAGATCTGTGTCAGCGTGCTCGCCGGGCGGGCAGCGTGCCCGTCTCAGTGCCCAATGACAAAACCCCGATGGAAGGCGAGCTTGTGTCACTACCGCTCGGGCGTGCCACCGGCTATCTGTTGCGGCTGGCCGAAAACGATCTGGAGGCGACCTGGTTGCGCAACCGTGCACGCGCGGCGACGCTGATGCGTGTGTCGCACGATCTGAGGACACCGATCCAGTCACTTCTGGCGACGGCGCAATCGGTGCTCGACATGTCGGATCGGGAAGGCGCCTACGACAAGGCTGCGGCGCGGGATCAGCTGCAACATGCCGCGGATCTGGCGCTCGATCACATCAGCAATGTTCTGGGCGTCATCAAGGGGGAACAGTCGTTGGCAGGATTGAAGCCGGATGAGGACTTCAATCTCACGGAAGAATTGCGCAGCCTCGTCGCGATGGTCAGTCCGATTGCCAAGGCCCGCGGGGCTGAGGTGCGCGTGCGGTTCGATCCGCCACAGGATGTCTGGGCGCATGGCCCCGTGCGTTTTGTGCGCGCCCTTTGTCAGAATATGCTCGACAATTCGGTGAAATATGGCGGCGATGTGATCGAACTGGTGCTCAAAGCGACTCCTTTGGGGCAGGCGATCGATGATGCGGCGACGACGCCGGGATTAAGTATCGCGGTCGAGGTGCGCGATCAGGGCGGTGGTTTGCCCGTCGCGCAGAAGGCGCGCCTGATGGAGGCATTGGGCAAGAGTGGTGGCCGTCCGTCGGCTGATGAGCAGTGTTCCACCAACGACAGGCGCCCCTCTGCAGGGCTGAACGTTCTGGCGCATGCCATTCGTCAATTGGGCGGCGCAATCGAGGTGTATGACCGTGGCCCGGATGGGGCGCCCTGCACATCCGAGGTCACCGGAACCATCCTGCGCGCGGTGTTCACGCTTGAGACCGCAGAGCCACGCAACTTTGCCAAAGAGAGCATTCCGGCGGTGTCTCTGGCAGGTCCGGGCGAAAGTCCTTTGAATGGTCTGGGCGTCCTGATTGTCGAGGACAGCCCATCAAGCCGGGAATGGCTGGTCCATGTGCTGCGCGCGGCGGGGGCGGAGGTCGTCTCTGCTGGAAACGGGATGGAGGCGCTGTCTTTACTGGAGCGCGGTGACGTAGCGCAGGCGATTGATCTGGTGATGACCGATATGACCCTCCCTTTCATGAACGGCGTGGAATTTGCGCGCCGGGTCCGTGCGCGTCAGGGGCAGGACACGCAGTTTTGGCAGGGGCCGATCCTGGCGCTGACCGCGCATGTTGGCGATGAAATCCGTCATGCGTGCCGCGACGCCGGGATCGTGCGGGTGCTTGAAAAACCTATTCGCCCGAAGGATTTGCATGAAGCGCTGCTCAAAGCGGCAGCGGATGTTGAGGCGCAGGACGATCAGAGTGCATCTGTCGCCAAACGCGTTGCAACCTTGACAGATAGCGAGGAGGCTATGGAAAAAACGGTTGTGGAAGAGCTGGTGTCCCAGCTGGGTCTTGAGGGGGCGCGCGGTTTCATGCGCCGGGCGTTGCAGGAAGCACATGAGGTGTTTGACGAACTGAAGGCAGAGGGCGTCGGCGAAGACATGGGGCGTAAGTTGCATGCAGCCACTGGGGCCTGTGGCCTGACGGGGCTCAGTCTGGTTGAACGCAATTTGCGTGCATTGGAATCTGCCGTGGAAACCGGCCAGATGGAATTCGAAGACCTTTTTCGCACGCTTGAGCAAGCTTTGGCGGACACGGGGCGCGCGGTCGAAGGGCTGTAGTCCGGAAAGCGCCACCTGTCGTTATAGACTTGTCGCTTTCGCTTCACTTCGATACATCCCTCTGAAGGCGTTGAAATCAAACCCATTGATCTTCAACGCTTTGGGGTTATCATTTCGGACTACGGTACCGTGGTCCGTGGATGCGAACGCGCGACTGACCCAAGCTGCCACGCCAAAAACGGATGAGACAGATTTCATGAGCACGACAGAGACGACAATCCTGCGGGTCCTGATCGCGGATGATCACGCAATGGTTCTTGAGATGTTTCAACATTTTCTGTCGAATCTTCCGGACATCAAGGCCGCGACGGCCCCGGATCTGAATGCCGCTCTTGAGAAGATCGATGCAGAAGGGGCTTTTGATCTGGTGCTTGTGGATCTGAATATGCCGGGCATGAATGGGGTTTCGGGTCTCGGCAAGGCGCTGGAGCATAACGGCGGCAAACCGGTCGGTCTTCTGACCAGCAATCCGTCGTCTCACGTCGTGTCGGAAAGCCTTGCGCTGGGCGGGGCGGGGGTGATCCTGAAAACCGCGTCGCTGAAGGATCTGGCCAATGAAATCCGTTTCATGGCGGCTGGCGGGCGTTACGTGCCGGTTGAGTTGCTGGAGCAGCAACGGGTGAAAGCCCGTGAAGCCGCAAATGTGCCGTTGTCCGATCGGGAAATGACGGTTCTGGCCCTGTTGGCCGAAGGCAAACCCAACCGTGAAATCGGTTCGGATCTTTCGCTGGCCGAAGCCACCGTCAAGATGCATGTGAAATCGATCTGTTCCAAACTTGGGGCGAACAACCGCACGCAGGCCGTGATCGTTGCCCGGGATATGAACATCATCTGATCAGGGGCGAGCAAACGCCTGTGATTTGGTTAATGCTGGGTCGCCTGTGTTGTCGGTAAGGTGGCAAGCACCCGATGCGGGCAGGCCTGTGACGGCAGCGTTGCGTTGCACAGTCCCAGAATTTCCAGAATGGATGTGTTTTGTTGCGCGCCATGTCCCCAGATTTCCGTGGCGATGGCAATAATATGCAGATCCGGCATGATGCGGCGCAGCTGTGTGCAGGCATCTGCCGTGGCTTCGGGGGAACCGAAGAAATCTTCATCAATTACCAATGTATCCAGTTCTCCGGCGCGTGCCTGTAGCAAGCCCACGGCCATTTCGCTGGCGTCTGCATTCAGCAGGGCGGCTTGAAGACCGTTGCCGGGGTGGCTGAATTCATAGGGCAGGCTGTCCCAGTCCGCGAGGATGACGACATGGTGATCCCGACTGCGCGGGCGTGTGGCGCAAATGCCCTGATGAGGCAGTTCTACATCGGTCTCGAACTCAACCTTCTGGTACATCGGTGCTGATCCCCTTCGACGCACGGAAAGCGAATCATCTGGTGTGATGATCGCCTGTCCACCGTAGGAGAATCGAATCAAGAAGTATACAAAAGGATGTTTATATCGACCTTTAGTATGTATTTTGAGGGGGAGAAATGTGCGAAACGCGTCAGAAATGCGCGCTCAGGCTGAGGCCAAAGACCTGTTCTTCGTCGCCGGGTTCGCTTTGCAGCGGCTTGGCGACGTAAAGCGACACTGGGGTCTTTGCGACATCAATGGTCAGGGATAGGCCGACGGAGCTGCGGGTGTGCCAGCCATCGTCGATCAGGCCGCCAAGCGTATCGTCCAGTCCCCATGAGGCGCCCAGATCGACGAATAGGCCGCCACGCATCGGGACAGGGCCCAAAGACCCGAGTTCGCGTTGCACCTCGAAAGAAGCCACGAGGTAATTGTTCCCGCCCAGGGCATCGTCACCGTCACGCGGACCGATGCCGCGGGGGGCAAAGCCCCGGAAACTGTCAGCACCGACAAAATATCGGTCGATCACGCGGGTGGCATTGTCATCCAGCCCTTGCAGCGCGCCCGCACGCAGCCCCGCCAGCAAGGAGGTTTGCTCCGACAGGGGAACGGCCGCATTCGCTGTGAGACGGGTGTCCGACAGCAGGTCATCGGTGCCGACGTTCCAGAAGAACTGATCCAGTTTCACCAGATAGGCGATGGTCTGATCTTCGAGGCTGGCATAGCTTGCGCTGAACCGCAGATAGGCCGCATCAATGTCGTCGGTTTCTTCCTGCACCAGCAGCGCACTGGCTCCGGCGTCGATGTCGTATAGGCTGTGTGTGCGATATCCCAGTCCCATTTCGACGCGCAGCTGATCGCCGGGCGTCCAAGCCAGAAACGGTTCGGCCCGCAGGGTGTCCTGAGAAAAGCTGCGATCATCGTAATCAATGCGGGCGCCGACCAGATCAAAGCCCATGTCGATGTCTTCGCCAATGACCTCGGTGCGATAGAGGTTCAGACTGCCGCGCGTGACCTCTTCGTTGAAATCGAGATGCACGGCGCCGTAGGTCTTGGGGAACAGGTTGTAGCGCTCAAAGGACACGCCCGCCATGGCGCCGTCTTCCGAGGCGTATTTCAGCGAGGCTTCGATGCGTCCGGGCCGGGTGTCGAGTTCTTGCACGTCGATGATCAGCGTGCCGTCTTCGCTGTAGAGTTTGACGCTTTCAAAGACGCCAGTGGACATCAGGCAATCTTCAATGGCGCGAATTTCCAGATCGAAATAGGGGACATTGGCCTCGACGCCACAGGTGCGCTGGATATCTTCTTCGGGGATAAATTGTGCGCCACGCACCTCCACGGTGTCATAGGCACGGGTTTGGGCTGCGGCGCTGTTGGCGATCAGGGTGGGGCACAGGATCACGGCCAGAGCTGGCAGGGCGGCACGGTAGGAAAATGTGTGGTCCACTGTGGTGTCTTTCTTGTCTGTGTCGTGACGCGCTTGTCCGGGGGGCTTGGAGCGGCGCAAAACGTAGGAGTGTCAGAGAATTCGGGATCGGATCAGCGCAGGCGGGCCTTCAGCAGGGGGCGGGTCAGGTAGCTCAAAACCGAGCGTTCCCCGCTTTCGATATCGACCTGCGCGACCATGCCGGGGCGAATGTGATATTTCTCCCCGTAGCGCTCGAGATAGCTGAGATCGGTGCGCACCATCACGCGGTAGAAGTCCTTGGGACCCTGTGGCGTGTCCTCTTCCACGGTGTCTTCGGAAATCTGCGTGACGGTGCCCCGCAAATCGCCATAGGTGGAAAAGTCATAGGCCGTGATTTTGACGCTGGCGGGCATGCCCGGCGCGACAAAGGCCACATCGCGTGGCAGGACCTTGGTTTCGATCATCAGCTGATCGTCCGTCGGGGTGATCTCCATGATCGCTTCACCGGGCTGCACCACACCGCCCAATGTCGTGATATCGATGTTGTTCACCCGACCGGCGACCGGCGATCTGATTTCCGTGCGCTGGAATTCATCCTGTTTCTGGATCAGGTCCTGTTGCAACGCAGTCAGCTTGGCACGGCGTTGGGCCAGATCCTTGTAGGCGTCTTGCACATAAAGGTTCCGGGTTTCGGAAATCTTGCCTTCAAGCTCGGCCTTTTTCTGTTGCAGCTGCAGCAGGTCGATGCGGCTGACAGATCCACCGGCTGCCAGCGGGCTGGTGATGTCGATCTGTTGCTGAATCGAGGCATGTTCAGCCTCCAGTGCTGAAAGCGAGGCTTCGAGTTTGGTGCGCCGCGCCCGAAACAGACGCAGTTCGGTCTGTTCGGCTTCATTTGGCGTCGCACCGAAATCCAGCTCCGGGCGCTCCAGAACCTCGGCTTCCAGCCGGGCGACTTCGGCGCTCAGCGCGGTGATTTCGGATTGGGTGGCCAGAAAGGCGGATTGCGACCGGGTCGGATCAAGCCGTGCCAAAACCTGTCCCTTTTCGACGATATCGCCCTCTTGCACGTTGAGCGCCGACAGGATGCCGCCTTCAAGACTCTGGATGGTTTGCATGCGGCGCAGCGGAATGACGCGCCCGTCGCCGCGGGTGATCTCATTGATCTGTGCCAGAGCCGCCCATGTGATCGCGATGATCAGCGAGGCGACGATGGTCTGGATCGTCAGCCGTGCTCGTTTGATCGTCTGGCGACGGTAGCTGCCATCAATGTGGCTGGTGGACATGAGATCGGAGCTGCTCATGTCACCGCCTTCACCGGACGTTTCTGGGTGGAGTTCGCGCGGGCTGCATTGAGAATTTTATGCAGATCGCCATCGCGGGCAACGCGCCCGTCTTTGAGCACGACCGCGCGGTCGGTTAGGGCCAGAAGTTCCCGCTTGTGGGTCGAGATGACCGTGGTGCGGCCTTCCAGCCAGGTTTTGAGATAGGCGATTACATTGGCTTCGGTGATATGGTCAAAGGCCGAGGTCGGCTCATCGAGCAGCACGATTTTCGGATCCTGAAGCAACACGCGTGCCAGACCGATGGATTGCCGTTGCCCGCCCGACACGTTGGCGTTGCCCTGCAGTTGCAGATCAAGGCCCCGGACGTGACGCCGAACAAAGGTTCCCAACCCGACGGCGTCGAGCGCCTCCAGAAGCTCTTCGTCAGAATGCAGCCCGTGATCCAGCAGAAGGTTGTCGCGCAGCGTGCCCTGAAACAGCGCCACACTTTGCGGCAGGTAGCCGATCTGACGGCGCCGGTCGATCGGGTCGATCTGGCTCATCGCCAGGTCGTCGATCAGCACGCTGCCCGATTGTGCATCGGTCAGCCCCGCCATGAGGCGCAGCAGGGTCGATTTCCCGGCACCGTTGCCCCCCAGAAGCGCAATGCGTTCGCCGGCGGCCACGTCAAGTTCCGGGATCGCAATCACAGGGGGGGCCTGAGGATCATGGCGATAGACAACATCGTTTAGCTTGTAAGTACCACTCAGAGAAGCGGCGCGCACGAAATGGCGGTCTGCCGGGCGCTCCACGGGAAGCTCCATGATGTTGTCGAGGCCAACCATGGCGGCGCGTACGTGCTGCCAGCGCGCAAGCAGCCCGGCGACCTGCCCCATGGGGGACATGGTGCGGCTGGACAAAAGCGTGCAGGCAATAAGGCTGCCGACGGTGAGCTCGCCGGCGCTGATCAGATAGACCCCTGCGATGATCACGCCTGCATAGGCCAGCTTCTGTACGGTGCTGACAAGCTGGCTCATCAGGTTGGTCAGGCCCCGTGTGCGCACGGCGGTGGTGGCCATGGTCGCGGTGAGCTGCGCATGGGCGCGTTGTAGCCGGCCTTCGGCGCGCGAGGCTTTGACGGTTTCCAGATTTGAGATGGTTTCAAGCAAAAGCCCGTTCAGCGCAGCCGCTTCGCGGGTGTTTTCGCGCGAGGCTGCTGCCAGACGCTTCTGCATGACCAGACCGGGCAGGATCGTCAGAACAACCCCGGCCAGCACAACCAGTGCGACGGGGCCACCGATGAACCAGATCACGCCGATGAAAATCAGGACAAAGGGCAGATCGCAGATTGCCGTGACTGTTCCAGAGGTGAAGAATTCCCGCACGGTGGCAAAGTCGCGCACCTGATTGGCAAAGACCCCCGTCGAGGCGGGCTGATGCGCCAGCCGCATGTTGGCGACCTTGTCGAACAGCTGCGCGGACAGGCGCAGGTCAAGATCCCGGCCCGAGACATCCACCAGCGATGCCCGCATCAGCCGCAGCGCCAGTTCCAGCACAATGGCGATGCCAACACCGCTGGCAAGAATCCAAAGTGTGTCAAAGGCATTGTTGGGAACCACGCGGTCATAGACCTGCATGGAAAACAGCGCTGTCGCGATGGCCAGCAGATTGGCTGCGAAAGAGGCCAGCATCACATCGCGATAAATCCACCAGTTTTTCAGAACCGGTCCGAGTATCCAGTGGTGACGGTCGGATTTTTTCTCGTCCAGTCGTTTTGAAACGATGTCGAGTGGCTTTGAAATCAGGCTGCGGCCATCATGCAGTGCCTTGAGGTCGTCCCGACTCCAGCTTGCGCGTCCGCCACCCGCTTCGGGCAGGAGGATCTGCGCTTCTGTGGCGCTGAGGCTTTCCAGAATCACGCAGCGCTGATCTTTCAGAAACAGCAAAACCGGAAAGCTGTGTTCCGGCAAGGTGTCGAGGCTTTCGCGGGTGATCCGGCAGCTCATGTTGGCCCGGCGCAATGCCAGTGGCGCGAGATCCGCCGTCATCATCGCCTTGTCGGGCCGTGGCAAACCATCGGTCAGCTGGGCGACGGAGGTCGAAACGCCCTGTACCCGGCACAGATGGACGAGAGCTTGAACCAGCGGATCGCTTTGCGTGCTGTGACGTGCCTCAGCTTTGGTGCCTGGGTGGTCCGTAGTCTGTGTCATTGGACATAACTCGCTGCCATGATCAGTGTCCCGAGCACACCCAGATCATGAGCGGCGCGGTATTCTGTCCGTTTGCGTTCTTCGTAGGTTTCAATCTCGTCGATTTGTGCGTCGTAAAGGTCACGACCGGTTGTCAGCAGATCCAGAAGTTCCCGTTTGCCGCCAGAAAACTGTTGTTCGTAGGTGTCGAGCACCTTCTGAGATTCCGCCAGTTGTCGGGCACGGGAGGCTTCGCTGGAGCGCAGGATTTGCAGACGGTCCAGCGAACTTTTCGCGGCATTTGCCATGTCTCGCTCGGTGGCTGCCATCGAGGATTGCGCAGATTGCAGCGTCAGAACGGCGGATTGGATGGCGCGCCGACCAAAGCCCCGGGAGTTGAGGTCCATTCCGGCGGACACGCCGAGCGCAGTCTGGCTGCGTCCGCCATCCAGATCGACGCGGCCTTCAGCCTGCAACTTGATGGTCGGTAGACGCGCGGCCTTGGCCTTTTCGACGCCCGCTTCGGCCTCGGCTGCGCGTGCGCGTGCGGCGATATAATCCGGGGACAGCCGCACTGCACTCTGGATCTTGATGGCGGTACCATAGTGTTTGTCGAACTTCAGTTCCGGAGGGGGAACGATGGCCATGGGATCCTGTCCGATCAGGTAGGCCAGCTGGGACATGGCGATCTGACGGTTCGACACGAGCTGTGACATCTGGTCGTCTGCGCGCGCGATTTCCAGCCGGGCGCGGGCCACTTCGCCGTTGTCGCTGACCCCGGCGGTGGCACGGTCACTGGCCTGCTGTGCGATCCGATGCGCGAAGTCCACATAGGTGCGGGTCCGCGCGATTTTGCGGCCCATGATTTCGACGTCCAGAAAGAATTCCGCCACCTCAAGGGTCATATCCTCGACCGCCATCTTCAGGTCGGAGATGCTTTGCACCCGGACTTGCGAAGCGGCTTTGATGTCGCTGCGGATCTTGCCCCAGTCGAACAGGACCTGTGACACGGTCAGGGTGATGCCAGGGCCGTCGGAATCGGTGGTGCTGCTGTCGCCGGAGAGACTGAAACTGGGGTAATACCCGTCCCGTGCGGCTTCGATGTCGACGGTGCGACTCGCGACCTCTTGCCGCAAGGCGGTGATGTTAGGATCCTGTTCCGTCGACAGCAAGGCCGCCGTTTGCAGTGTCATCTGGGCGGTAGCCGGAAAAGCTGCTGTTAGGGCAATCAGAGCGCCTGCGCAAAGACGGCGTGCCGCTTTCACAGCTGGCTGGGCAGAGGGGCGGCGCGCGCGCAGGGTCATACAATAAACTCCATGGGGTAATCGGTCAGAAAATCTGCGCCGGTCGTCAAAGCGTCGCTCAGCAGGTGGTGAGCGGTTTCAAAAGGGTCGGATGCGGGGGCCAGCGTCGAGGAGGCATCGCTGGACTCTTCGAGTTCAGGGAAGATCTCGATCATGCGCTGATCTTCGGAAATGTCGGGTTCCGGTGCCAGAAGGCCGGAGGCCAGCGGCTGACCCGAGGCCGTGCTCAGGCGGCTTACGTCTCCGGTATCGCCCACTTCAAAGAAGCCTTCGATGTAGAGGTGTTCTCCGGTTTCGAATTGCAGGCTGAGATCTGTCCCGACCTTGCCGAGGCGTGTCAGCGGAGGGGTTTCCGGGCCAAGGGTGATCTGCGCAGGGTCTTCAAGCGTCAAACGTTCAACGTTAGACCACGTGACTGCCTCCCCCGATCCCAAAGCGCGCGTCGTAACCTCGACGACCATCCAAAAGCCCCCACAATCCAAATTCGCCAAGACGTTGCAGTAAAAATGATTGCACCGTTTACTAATGCCCCTAATTGGTTAGGCGGTTAACCAAAAGGTGTGTTCAAAGCAAGTCTTTCGCAAGCACTAAACGACTTTCGGGTGAAAATTCCTGAAGGATGCATGCGTACAGTTGTGATCGAATTTTTTCGGGGCCGTTCGGATGTTGCCCTGACAACTGTGTTTAGTCTTTTGAAAAGTAAATCGTTTCTACGTTCCCTAGATGCGTCAGCCGATGTCATCGTCAGTGGATGGGGGAGAGAGGTTGTCCAAAAGACTACTTCCGTCGTCCGTTGCTTCGCCCCCAAACAGCGTGCCCAGGGCGTCATCGATCGATGCGTCGCCCAGCAGGCCATCCCCGCCGAAGAGGCCGCCGCCCAGAGACGTTTCCGAATCATCGCCGCCGAGCAGCGCGTCGAACAAGGTGTCTTCGCCCAGAATTTCCGAGCTGCCCGTCCCAAGGATTTCATTGAGCAGTCCATCGACTTCCGCGTCCGGCGCAGCGTCGGTGGTCGCATCGCCCAGCAGGCCTTGTTCGGCAAGGGTGCCGGTCAGGCTGTCGGTGCCGCTCAGGCCGGCAAAGAGGTCGTCGGCTGCACCGTCTGTTGGGGCGGCTGTTTCGATGCCGAAGACATCGAGATCGCCAAGCAACCCATTGAGCAGGCTGTCTGAGGTGAGGTCATCACTCTGCAGGTTCGCTGTGTCGGCGTCGCTGTCGCTGCCATCCACCAGACCACCCAGCAGGGTTTCGAGAAACCCACCGTCATCGGCACCGTCCGGGGTGTCTTCGCTGGCGTCGTCGCTTCCCCAGCCCAGGAGGTTGCCAACCAGTCCGTCATTGCCCAGCAGGGATCCGACCAGCCCGTCGCTGCCCAGGAGCGTGCCAACCAGCCCGTCGGAGCCCAGCAGCGTGTTCAGGACCGGGATGTCCCCGGTAATTTCGTCGAGCAGGCCGTCTTCGCCGACCACATTGTCGAGCACGCCGCCGACCAGCCCGTCTTCGCCCAGGATGGTTTCCAGCGCGCCGCCATCCCCGAGCACAGGGTTGAGAAGGCCTAGTACAAGGCTATCATCGCCAAGCAACATGTCCAGAGCCGGCAGGTCGCCTGCGAGATCGTCGAGAATGCTGTCGTCCCCGAAGAGACCATCCACAAGCCCGTCGTCTCCGATCACGATTTCAATAGCGCCGTCGAGCAGCCCGTCTTCGCCAACTACGCCACCCAGCAGCCCGTCTGTCCCGACAAGCCCGTCGACAAGGCCATCGTTTCCCACGAGGCCGGAGACAATACCCTCGTCGCCGACGACGCCGCCCAAAAGCCCGTTGTTGCCCAACAGCGGATCAAGCAATCCGTCATCGCCGAGTACGCCGTCCAGAAGCGAGTTCACCAGACTGTCTTCGCCGAGCAAGCCGTCCACCAACCCGTCGTCGCCGATCAGCCCGTCCAAAAGATTGTCGACAACGCCTTCATCCCCCAGCAGAGAGCCAACCAGCCCATCTTCGCCAAGAACTGGTGTCAGCACGCTGCCCAAAAGCCCGTCGTCTTCGCTTTGCGTCACAGAGGTCGCGGCGGGTGTGGTGGCTGCAGTGCTGGTCGCCGTTGGAATGTCTGCAGTGGTGGTTGCGCCGCCAAGGCCGGACAGAGGCACGGAGGCGAACGTCGCCGACAAGCCGCTGTCGATCGACGCGGTGTTGTCTGTTATGTCTGGTGCCGAGGCCGTGGTTTCCGTCTCGGCCGGGCCATCCGTATGATCTGTGGCAGTGTCGTCATCGGCCTCAGAAAGCTCTTCCTCTGTCGGAACAGTCTCTTCTGTGGTGGCTTCGGTTTCGGCGGCGGGGGGCGTGCCTTCGGCCTCTTGCGGAACGGCGGCAAAGGCGGACAGCCCCTCTTCAGAGGCGCTTTGAACGGCCAGCCCCATGCCGATTGCGCTTGCCGTGGCGGCCAGGCCGGTCTGGGCGCTGTTGCGCGCGATGGAGTTGCCGAAGCCAGCACGCAAAGGTGTTACGAGGCCGGAGGTGAGCTCATCCATCTCCTGCCGCTCTTGAGCGCCGATTTGCTTGTCTTTCGTGGCCACTCAGGGCTCTCCATCATGTGTACGTGCATCCGTTTCAACGGGTGCCGCGAATATTGGTCGTGTCACCGACGAATGCGCAGCGCGGGCGGTGCGAACAAGAAGTTAGGTGTTCAACCCTGGCCGGCAAGAGCGGTGACGTCAATTTTTGGAATCAAATTAGCCAAAAGGCTGTTTAATCCCGAAAACACATCCAATGGTATGTATCTGTATCCTCGAAATAGCAAGGGAAATTGCACTGTCGAGGCCAGCATCGCCATGTCTTACAGTATGCGAACAGGGGAGCGCGCGGAAATGCAGGGGAATCTGACCGCAATCGCGGGGCGCAAGCCTTGCATCTCTTTCCGATTTTAAGCCATATGCGCAACAAATCTGCAATTCGTCAGAAGTTTGAGCAGCTATGTGACGCTGAGTGGCCTTCTTCGGATTGCATTTTGTAAAGAGGTGCAGATCTGCGCCTTTCCGAGATATCGCTTTGGGAGGATCCAATGAAAACCATTCTTCGTGCGGCCGCAGTTGCGGCAACGGCACTGGCCACCTCTGCGCTGCCGCTGGCCGCAGAAATCAAACCGGTTACCCTGCGTCTGGCGCATGTGACCAATGAACAGGATGCCTATCAGATGGCGGCCACCAAGTTTCAGGAGCTGGTGCAGGAACGTTCCGAAGGTGCGATCACGGTCGAGGTGTTCCCGAACGCGACGCTGGGCGACGAACGCACGCTGTTGGAAGGCATGCAGATCGGCACCGTCGACATGGGTGTGATTACCAACGGTCCCGTCGCCAACTTTCTCGAGGATATGGCGGTTTTTGAACTGCCGTTCCTGTTCCCGTCGCAAGAGGCAGCTTACGAAGTGCTCGACGGGCCGATCGGTCAGGAGCTTCTGGACCGTCTGTCCGAAGTGAACCTCAAAGGTCTGGCCTATGCAGAACGCGGCACGCGCAACCTGACCAATTCCAAGCGCCCGGTGCAGACTCCGGCCGATCTTGATGGACTGCGCATCCGCGTGATGGAAAACCCGGTCTATGTTGACACCTTCCGTGAACTCGGCGCCGATGCCATCCCGATGGCCTGGACCGAAGCGCTGACCGCCATGCAGCAGGGCACCATCGACGGTCAGGAAAACCCGGTCGGTGTGGTCTATGCGTTCAAACTGAACGAAACCCAGACCAACATGACGATGACCCGCCACACATACGCACCGGCGCTGTTCGTGATGGGCATGCCGGTCTGGAACAAACTGGATGCCGAGGCGCAGGACATCGTCCTGCAGGCCGCCAAGGATGCTGCCGCATATGAGCGTGCGGAGAATTATGCCGCCGAGGCGTCGCAGATCGAAGAGCTGAAAGCCGCCGGGATGAACATCATCGAAGATCCGGATCTGACCGCCTTCTCCGAAGCTGTTCAACCGATCTATGAAAAATACGGTGCGAAGTTCGGTGACTACCTGCCGCGCATCCAAGAGGCGTTGAAGTAAGATGTTGAAAGCGCTGGCGTGGATCGACCGAATGGTGGGCGAGGTGCTCAAACCCGTGGTGTTTGCGGGCATGGCCGGGCTCACCTTTGTGATCACGCTCCAGATTGTGTCTCGGGTGTTTTTCACCTCTGTGAGCTGGACGGAGGAAGTCGCGCGCTTCCTCCTGATCTGGATCACCTTTCTGGGCGCCGTGCTGGCGTTTCAACAAGGGCGGCATATCGCGGTCGAACTGGCCCGCGATAGCCTGCCCGCGCCGCTGCGCTGGATCGTCAGCGTTGCGGCAACGCTGGTGGTGATCGTCTTTCTCGCCACGCTGGCCAAAATCGGCTGGCAATACATGCATATGCAGAGCTTTCAAAAGTCGCCTTCGCTGCGACTGTCTATGATGTATGTCTATGCCGTCATGCCGCTGTCTGCCGCAATCATGGCAGGGCTTTCGGTGATTGATCTGCTGCGCATCCTTGCCGGTCAGGGGCTGCGCGAAACACATATGGAGTTGAACGAATGAGCCTCGTTCTTGCTGGCCTGTTCGTCCTTTTCCTGCTGATGGGCATCCCGGTCGCGATTGTGATCGGGGCGGCCACCATGTCCGCGCTGAACCTTTCCGGCATGCCGCTGATGGTCGTGCCGCAGCAGATGTTTTCCGGAATCAACAGTTTTGCGCTGGTCGCCGTGCCGATGTTCGTTCTGGCTGGGGACATCATGGCGCAGGGCGAAATTTCCAAGCGTCTTGTGGCTTTTGCCGATAGTATGTTCGGTTTTATCAAGGGCGGCCTGTCGATTGTGTCGGTGCTGGCCGGCATGTTCTTTGCGGCGATTTCCGGATCTGGCGCCGCGACGACGGCTGCCGTCGGGGCCAGTCTGGTGCCGGAGCTCAAACGCAAGGGCTATGATCCTGCATCGGCGGCCTCGCTGATTGCGGCCTCCGGCACGATCGGGGTCGTCATTCCTCCGTCGGTTCCGATGATCATCTATGCGGTGATTGCGCAGGAGTCGGTGAAGGATCTGTTTCTGAGCGGGTTCATCCCCGGTGTCGCCATGGGGCTGGGCCTGATCATCGTGGCGCTGATCCAGGGCCATCGACGGGCCTACCCGCGTGGCACGGCGCTGAACCTGCGGACGATTCTGGGGACGTTGATGTCGGCCAGTTGGGGGCTGATGGCGCCGCTGATCATTCTGGGCGGTATTTTCTCGGGGATCTTCACACCGTCCGAAGCAGCGGTGGTTGCGGTGAACTACGCGATCATCGTGTCGCTGTTCATTTACCGTGATCTGACGCTCAAGGGCCTGTATCAAATCATGGTGCGCGCCGGGGTGACCACGGCGGTGATC
The DNA here is from genome assembly GCF_963675965.1 of uncultured Celeribacter sp. Classification (NCBI taxonomy): domain Bacteria; kingdom Pseudomonadati; phylum Pseudomonadota; class Alphaproteobacteria; order Rhodobacterales; family Roseobacteraceae; genus Celeribacter; species uncultured Celeribacter sp. The sequence continues at coordinate 2,163,707 of NZ_OY780935.1, forward strand.
ATGTTCGTGATTGCGGCCTCTTCGATCCTGAGCTGGACCCTGTCGAGCTGGCAGGTGCCCAATGCCATCGCGCAATTCGCGCTGTCGCTGTCGTCGAACACCTATGTGCTGTTGTTGCTCATCATGGCGCTGATCCTGATCGCCGGGGTGTTTCTGGAGACCGCTTCGGCGCTGATCATCCTGACGCCGATGCTGTTGCCACTGGCGACGCAGCTCGGGATTGGCACGGTGCATTTCGGGATCATCATCGTTGTGGGTCTGGCCATCGGCATGGTGACACCGCCAGTGGCGATCAACCTTTTCGTGGCCTCGACCACGGCCAATCTGCCGATTGAGCGGATCACCAGGGCCGTCTTGCCCTATCTGGCGGTTTTGATCGTGGTGTATCTTCTGATCGCATTCGGTCCGCTGATGATCGCGGTCTAATCTTTTCGAAGAATAATATTCAAAGCTAAAGAAAATGGGGCGGCCTGTCGCAGATTGCGCGGCAGGCCGCCCCATTTTTGTTCATAATTGGTTTTTTGGCGCTCTTAAGGATACCGGGCAGCATCTGATAATGCTTGCATAGATCAAAACACTTGAAGTTTAAAATAAATGATGCCAAGTTTCTGAGATCAGCGTGCACCCGATGTGCCGCGCTCTACCAACCTCAGGAGGGAGGAACCCCATGACCGATAAAGTTGTTCCCGTTGTCACCCGTTCAGGCGAGCTGGACGACGGCACATTGCAATCCGGCGAATGTGTTCGCAAATCCGGTGTCAGCCCGCAGCATACCCCCGCCACGAAAATCTGGTTTGGCCGCGTGTCCAACGAACCGGGCCACCGTTCGCCGCCGCATCACCATGAGGAATGCGAAACCGGTGGCTATGTCCTCAAAGGGCATGGCCGGATCTACTTCGGCGAAGACTACAAGGAATATATCGACATGTATGAGGGCGATTTCGTTTTCGTACCGCCCTTCATGCCCCATGTCGAAGTGAACATGAGCACCACGGAAGAGCTGGTTTGGCTGACCTGCCGCACCCCGGACAATCTGGTCACCAACCTGCCTGACGTGCCTGATGAGCAGCTCGAAGGCTATCGCCGCGCCTGACGCCAGTCAGGCCTTTGCAGGCCAATGGTCATGATGCCTCCGATGTCGGTCGTGATGTCGGGGGCAGCGAACAAAAAGGACATCCGTCATGAAACTTCTCCGCTACGGGCCGCTGGGGTCTGAACGCCCCGCCTTGCGCGACGACAGTGGCGCCTTGCGCGATCTCTCTGCTGTGGTGCCGGACATCAACGGCGATGCGCTGGCACCCGACATGCTGGCAAAGCTTGCGGCGCTGGATCTCGAAACCCTGCCGCTTGTCGAAGGGACGCCCCGGTTGGGGTCGGCCATAGCGCGTCCGGGCAAGTTCATTTGCGTCGGGCTGAACTATGCCGATCACGCGCGCGAAACCGGCAAGCAGCCGCCTGCGGAACCTATCCTGTTTTCCAAGGCCTCCAACGCGATTTGCGGGCCGAATGACGACGTGGAAATCCCGCGCGGCTCTGAAAAGACCGACTGGGAAGTGGAACTGGGTGTCGTGATCGGCAGCCGCGCCAAATATGTCTCAGAGGCCGAGGCGCTGGACCATGTGGCGGGTTATGCGCTGGTCAACGATGTGTCCGAGCGAGCGTTTCAGTCCGAACGCGGCGGTCAATGGATGAAGGGCAAAGGTCACGACACCTTTGGGCCGGTCGGCCCATGGCTCGCGACCAAGGATGAATTCGAGGACATTCAGAATATCGATCTGTGGCTGGACGTCGATGGCGAACGCCGCCAGACCGGGAACACCCGCACGATGATCTTCGATGTTCCCTTTCTTGTCAGCTATATTTCGCAGTTTATGACGCTGGAGCCGGGCGACATCATTGCCACTGGCACGCCGCCGGGCGTCGGGCTGGGGATGAAGCCGCCGGTCTTTTTGAAAGAAGGTCAGATCGTGACGCTTGGTGCGTCGGGTCTGGGGGAGCAACGTCAAAGGATGGTGCAGGCATGAGCATCGATTTCAACACCGTGAAGAACGCCCTGACGGATCTGTCGGGCAAAACCGCGATTGTGACCGGGGCGGCGCGCGGGCAGGGGGCCATTGAGGCCGAGCTTCTGGCAACCGCCGGGGCCTCTGTTCTGCTGTGCGATGTTCTGCAAGACGATGGCACGGCGCTGGCTGCGCGCCTGTGTGAGGCGGGCAAGGACGTCAAATTCCTGAAGCTCGATGTGACCTCTGAGGCGGGTTGGCTGGAAGCCCTGACCATGGTGCGCGACTGGACCGGTCGGCTGGATATTCTAGTCAACAACGCTGGGATCATCAATCGCAAGATCATTCGCGACATGTCGGTTGAAGAATGGCGCAAGGTGCTGGACGTCAATGCCACAGGTGCCTTTATCGGCATCAAGCTCGCCGCGCCGATGATGGCGGAAACCGGGGGCGGTTCGATCGTGAACATCTCGTCGAACAGTGCCTTTTCCGGCCATTACGATCCGGCCTATACCTCGTCGAAATGGGCGCTACGCGGATTGACCCGGACCGCGGCGATGGAATTTGCGGAGGACAATATTCGTGTGAATGCCATTTGCCCGGGTCTGATCGTGACCGATCTGAACCGCAATTCGCCGCATTTGGGGCCGATGATCGGCATGACCCCGGCGCAGCGGGCAGGAGAGGCCGATGAAGTTGCGCAACTGGTGCTGTTCTTGGCTTCCGACGGGTCGCAGTTCATCACTGGCGAAGATTTCGTCATTGACGGTGGTTTTACCGCTGGGGCGGGCTATCGCCGCGTTGCCAAGGAAACGGGTCTGTTGTGAGCTCACTGCAAGACCGGCGCACATAAAAACCCCCGGCAAATCACAGTCGGGGGTTTTCTCTGTGATGGGGTCAGCCTTTGTGACGAATATCGAGCATGATGGAAATGCCACGGGCGGCATCCGCTTCGGACACTTGTTCGAACATTTCGTCAATCCAGCCGAGGTGCTCGGCTGTCATTTCATCCATCAGGGCGCGGCCTTTGTCGGTGATGCGCACCCGAAAGGCGCGGCGGTCGCTTTCCACCGTCTGTCGTTCGGCCAGACCTTCTGACACCAGCCGGTCGACCACACCAGTCACATTGCCGTTCGAGACCACAAGATGCTGGGACAGTTCGCTCATCTTCATGCCTTCGGGTTCGGCATGCAGGGCGGCGAGGACGTCGAAACGGGGCAGGGTCGTGCCATATCCGGCGCGGAGACGTTCGCGCAGAGTGCCTTCGACGTAGCGCACGGCCTTCAGCATTTGCAGCCAAAGCCGCAGACGTTGCCGGGCCAGCCCGTCGTCTTCGATGTCGTGTTGATGCTCTGTTGCCATGAAACAAACTCCGCCTGAGGAACCGCACTGATTTTGTTTTACATATCAATTTATCAAGTTGAGGGTAAAGCCAAACCTGACACCCCGGCGAAAGCAGAGGGGTCGCCGGGGTGAGATTGTGAAAACAACTCTTTTTTGCCGATTTTTGCTCAGTGTTCAGGCAGTTTTCGGGGTTTTCCGGCTTCGTCTACAGCCACGAGGACCGCTTCGGCGCTCATGATCAGGCGGCAGGCATCCTCTGGTTCGGCCCATGCAGAAAGAGACAGTGTAAAAGAACTGTTGCCACGTCGGATCAGGTCGGCGTGCATGACGAATTCCTCGCCCGGGTAAAGTGCCGCATGAAAGGTCAGCTCTTTGATCGACAGGATGACGACATCGCCCTGTGCGATTTTGCGCCCGACAAGGCCCGCGCCGTGATCGATCTGTGCCAGACACCAGCCGCCAAAGACATTGCCGCGCGGTGTCGTTTCCCCATAGGGGGCGACGGTTTTCAGAACCGGGGCCGTGTCCGGGCACGCGACGGGCTCAGCCATTGGGAATCACCGCGGTGGCTTCGATTTCCACCTTGGCTTCGTCTTCCATCAGGGCGACGACCTGCACAACGGCCATTGCAGGGAAATGCCGGCCGATGACGTCGCGATAGGCGGCGCCGAAACCGCGCAGGTTGTCTAGGTATTCCTGTTTGTCCGTGATGTACCAGGTCAGTCGCACCAGATGTTCGGGGCGTGCGCCGGCCTCATCAAGCACAGCTACGATGTTTTCGAGTGTCTGACGGAATTGCCCGACCATGTCCTCATGTTCCCATTTCTGATCGGCATTCCAGCCGACCAGGCCACCGGTAAAGACCATGCGGCCCTCGGCGAGAACGCCATTGGCATAGCCTTTTGCGGGCACCCAGCCATCAGGCTGTAGGAACATATGAGGAGTCAGAACTGTCATTGTGCGTCTTTCTTTTGATCTTATGGAAGCATGTAGCGGGACATGGTCGCGCGCAGGCTGTCGGGCCAGGGCGCGGATTTGCCCTCTGTTGTGTTGGCGTAGACCACCGTGGCGCTGCATTCGAACCGCAGGGCGCCTTCGCAGGTGCAGGTGATGGCAAAACGTGCGGAGGATGTTCCGAGATGGTCCACGTTCAGGGACAGCTCCAACCAGTCTTCCAGCCGCGACGGTGCACGAAAGCGCACGTCGATATGGCCCATGGGGGTGCCCATGCCGCCCTCCAGCGTGCCCATATCGGCCCAGCTGAAAGACAGGCCATCCGAAAAGAAGCGTTCGATCAGTGCGGAAATCATTTCGAAGTACCGCGGATAGAACACGATCCCTGCGGGATCGCAGTGGTTGAATTCGACCTGTCGTCTGATCGTGAATGTCTCGGTCATGTTTCTCCCCCGGATATGGAAATGCATTGGCCTGTGACCATATCTGAGCCCTGGGAGCAGAGCCAGAGCACCGCCTGGGCGACGTCTTCGGGCGGAACCAGCCGGTTCATCGGGTTTGTGGCCTCCAGCGAGGCGCGAGCCTCTTCGGGGCTGCGGCCTGTCTTTTCGACGATGTTGGCGATCGAGCGTTCGGTCATCTCGGTGTCGAGAAAGCCGGGGCAGATCGCATTGGCGGTGATGCCCTTGCGCACGAGTTCCAGCGCAAGGGATTTGACCATGCCAACCACGCCATGCTTCGCGGCCGCATAGGGCGCCACATAGGGGTAGCCTTTCAGCCCGGCGGTCGAGGCAATGGCGATCAGCCGCCCCCAGGGTTTGCCCTGCATGGTCTTGACCCCTTCGCGCAGGGTCAGGAAGGTGCCGGTCAGGTTGACCGTCATCATGCGTTCAAAGGCAGCCAGATCGGTTTTGGCAAAGGGTGCGCTTTCAGAGGCCCCCGCATTGGCCACCACGATGTCGGGGGCCGCCTTTGCGATGGCGTCGGAAATCGCCGCCTCGTCGGTGATGTCGGCGACAACCGCCGTGATATTGGCATGGCCTGCGGCGACGGCCTCAAGCGGTGCGGCCCGGCGACCACAGATCGTGACCGCCGCACCTGCTTCGGCAAGCCGGGTGGCGATGACGGCCCCAACGCCGGAGCCGCCGCCCGTGACAAAGGCTGTCTTCCCGCTCAGGCTCATGCGCTCATCGCCTTTGCGCGCTCTGCCAGCGTGTTGGCCTGACGGCGGCCGCCTTCATAGGGGGCGGGCCAGACCTGTTCGGTGTCCCCCAGTTCGACCGCTGCGTGCAGTGTCCAGTAGGGGTCCGCCAGATGCGGACGTGCCAGCAGCACCAGATCGGCGCGACCAGCCATCAGGATCGAATTGACGTGATCGGGTTCGTAGATGTTGCCCGCCACCAGGGTTGGCACGTCCAGTTCGTTGCGCACGCGGTCCGCAAAAGGCACCTGGAACATCCGGCCATAGATTGGCTGTTCGGCCTTGTCGGTCTGACCCGACGAGGTGTTGATTGCGTCGGCGCCTGCCGTCTGGAACATCTTGGAAATTTCCACGGCGTCTTCGGGGGTGATACCATCTTCCCCCATCCAGTCATGGGCCGAAATCCGCACGGTCATCGGCTTTTCTTCGGGCCATTCAGCGCGCATGGCTGCAAAGATTTCCAATGGGAAGCGCATACGGTTTTCCAGCGATCCGCCGTATTCGTCGTCGCGTTTGTTGGTCACGGGCGAAATGAAGGAGGCCAGCAGATAGCCGTGGGCGGCGTGCATTTCGATCATGTCGAAACCGGCGGCTTTGGCAGATTTCACCGCGGCGATAAACTGGTCCTTGACCATATCCATATCGGCGCGGTCCATGGCTTTGGGCACGACATTGCCCTGCATCAGGGGAATGGCAGAGGCCGACAAAAGCGGCCAGTTTTCGCCTTCGGGCAGCGCCTTGTCGATGCCGTCCCATGCCAGACGGGTCGAGCCCTTGCGACCTGCGTGGCCGATCTGGGCGCAGATTTTCGCCGGGGTTTCTCTGTGCACGAAGTCGACCAGACGGCTCCATGCCGGGACCTGCTCCTCACCGATGCAGGGGCAGCCGGGGGTGATGCGGCCTTCTTTCGACACGCAGAGCATTTCAGTGAAGATCAGACCTGCGCCACCTTTCGCACGTTCGGCGTAATGCACGAAATGCCAGTCGTTCGGCATGCCGTCTTTCGCCTTATATTGTGCCATCGGTGACAGGACCACGCGGTTGACCAGCTCCATATCGCGCAGTTTGAACGGGGCAAACATCGGGCGGCGGGTCGAATTGCTGCCAGCCTGCTTCTGGAACCAGCTTTCCGCAGACGCCAGCCATTCCGGATCGCGCAAGCGAAGGTTTTCATGGCTGATCCGCTGGGAGCGGGTCAAAAGCGCATAGTTGAACTGCATCATGTCGAGATCGAGGTAGCGTTCCACCTCTTCGAACCATGCGGTGGAATTGCGCGCGGCAGAGGTCACTCGGATCACCTGTAGTTTGCGTTCATCCTGATAGCTTTGCAGCGCCTCGGTCAGCGGTTTGCCGGAGCTGAGCTCATCCGCCAGCATGATGGCGCTTTCCATGCCGAGTTTTGATCCCGAACCGATCGAGAAATGCGCGGTGGCCGAGGCGTCGCCCAGCAGCACCACATTGTCGAAATACCAGTTTTCGCAGGTGACGCGCGGGAACTGGATCCAGGCGGAGCCGCGAATGTGGTTGGCATTGGTCATCAGGGCATGGCCGCCCAGATGCTTGGCAAAGATTTTTTCGCACAGAGCGATGCTCTCTTGTTGGGAGAGTTTGTCAAAGCCAAAGGCCTTGAAGACCTCGGGCCCGCATTCGACGATGAAGGTCGCGGTGTCGTCGTCGAATTGATAGGCATGCGCCCAGATCCAGCCGTGTTCGGTCTTTTCGAAGATGAAGGTAAAGGCATCGTCGAATTTCTGATGCGTGCCGAGCCAGACGAAGTGGTTCTTGCGCATGTCGATTTCGGGCTGGAATTTGTCTTCATAAAGGCTGCGGGTTTTGGAGTTCAGACCATCGGCGGCCACAACCAGATCGTTGCTGGCTTTCAGCTCTTCGATTTTTTCCGGCGTGATGTCGGTCTCAAAGGCCAGCGTGACCCCCAGTTCGCGGGCGCGTTCCTGCAACAGCAGAAGCATTTGTTTGCGCCCGATGCCGCAGAACCCGTGTCCGCTAGAAGTCATGGATTCTTCGCCACGGACCGTTTTTACGTCATCCCAATAGGCAAATTTGTCCCGGATCATCTTTTCCGACACCGGGTCGTTTTCTTCGAAGTTCGACATGGTTTCGTCAGACAGCACTACGCCCCAGCCGAAAGTGTCATCGGCACGGTTGCGTTCATAGACGGTGATGTCATGGCTGGCGTCGCGCAGTTTCATCGAGATCGCAAAGTACAGACCGGACGGGCCGCCACCGAGAATCGCTATCTTCATTGCATGTTCCTCTATTGGAAGGGGCAGAAGTCGGGCAACTGCCGGGACATTTATTTTAAGTATGAAGTTAAATTGCTGTCCATGGCCTGTCAATCATCATCGCCGGGTGGAACGATATTTCCGCTGGAAATGCCAAATATTTAGACATGGACCTTCTGGGGTGCAGGCCGTGATTTTGAAAATATGCTCATTATTTTCAGGGGTGCGCACAATATGCACTGCCTATGCTGTCCTGCGGTGGCTGTGGATCTTGTGCGCAAAATTGGCACAGGCAGGATTTGACAAGATTAAAAACTTTAAACATAAATTATAAATCCGGCGCATGCGCCATTTTCTGATACCGGCGTTTTCAGGCGCCAGACTGAAAGGACCCGAAATGCCCTTTACGATTTCCAAGCCAATGCGCTTTGGCGATTGCGATCTCACCGGGATCGCCTACCACCCGGCCTATCTGTCGATGCTGGTCGATGTGAATGAGGCGATGTTCGCCTCATTCGGCGTGACCTGGAAAGAGCTGATGTTCGAACGCCATCTGGGCTTGCCGAGCGTCAAGATGAACATCGAATTCAAGAAACCCGCGGTCTACGGCGATGTGCTCGAATTCAACGTGCATGTGCGCAAGATCGGGAAAAGCTCTCTGGATCTCTACACCGTGGTCACCGCGAATGGCGATGTGCTGTGGACCATTGAGCAGCTGATCGTGATGACCTCGACCAAGGATCATAAATCGCATCCCTGGCCGGAGGACTGCCGCAAGGGGCTGGAGCAATATCTGCACCCGGAGATGGCGTCGTAAATCCGCCCCGGGGTGGCCCGAGTGCATAAGAAAACAGGCCCCCGAAACCGGGGGCCTGTTGCTTTTTTTTGGGTCTGTATTCAGGCCAGTTCCGTCAGCCTATGGAATTTCGATTGAGCATAGATCAGCGCCTCACCCTGATCGAAGGCGACATCTTCGATAGAGCCCACAAAGATCGAATGGCTGCCTGCTTCGGTCGTTGCGATCACCGTACAGGACACACTGGCCAACGCATCGCCAAGCCGGGGCTGTCCGGCGGGGCACCGACTCCACTTGCCGGTGGCAAATTTGTCCGCTCCGGTCTTGCCGTCCGCTCCGGCAAAGGTCATGGCGACATCCGCGTGGTCCTGACCGAGCAACTGGACCGAAAACCGTCCGCTGCGGGCGATTTCCTTGCATGTGCCCGTGCTGCGGTTGACGCAGACCAGCAGGCTGGGCGGATCGTCCGAGACCGAGCAGACCGCCGTTGCGGTGATGCCCCGACGCAGATCGCCTTCACCCGTGGTGATCAGCGTGACCGCGCCGGGAAACAGCCCCATCGTTTTGCGGAATGTGGCAACATCAATCGACATGTCAGGCCGCCTGCAAGCTGGTCAGGTAGTCCTCGGCGGCGGATTCATCGGCGAACCACGGGAATAAGTCACGCGGATCGTTGAAACCGTTGGCAATGCGTCCGGCCAGCGTCGGAACCGCCTGCGCCGTGCCCATGATGTTCAGCACGAAGGGCGGTGGCGGCAAGAGCATCATGTTGGTCCAGCGCACAACCCATTGGGCGTAGTTCCAGAAAGTTTCGAACGTCGTGACCATCCAGGCTTCATCAAAGGGTTTGTCGCCATGGGCGAGAATGGCGTCCAGATAGACCGCAGCGGCCTTGGCCGCGTTGTTTGCACCCTGGCCCGTGATCGGATCGTTCAGGCAGACCGCGTCGCCCAGACCCAGAATCTTGGTGCCGGAGGGCAGGGTGCCCACGGGTTTGCGGACGGTCGGCGGAAAGCGCCCGGCCAGAATGCCATTGTCATCGGTCAGCTCGACAGATTTGCAGCGATCATATTCCCAAGGGGTGAAGGTCTTGAGGATGTTCAGCGAGGTTTCCAGATGGGCCTGTGGCGTTGTCGCGCCTTTCCAGCAATCCATGGGGCCGCCGGGCAGACCTTCGAAGACCATGATCTCGCAAGGGCCGGATTTGGTCAGTGCTGGGAAGACGAAATATTCTCCGACGCCGGGGATCAGGTTGAAACTCACCGCCGAGTGTTCGGGGCGGGGCTGCATGCCATGGACATAGGTCAGGGCCAATGCGCGTTGTGGCGCATCAAAGGGCGACCGATCTGGGTCGCGCGGGAACAGCTTGCCGATTTCTCCCTTGCCGGAGGCGACGATCACAAGGTCGGCGGCCTTGGCTTCGGTTTCTAGCGCGGCGATGTCTGCGGTCGCTATTTCAAGGATGCCACCCAGCTTTTCGAATTCTTCGAGCCATTTGGGCATTTTGACACGCTGGTCGACGGATTGCGCCTTGGCATCGAGCCGGGAGGACCATTCCAGCGCTTTGCCGGCGCCTTCGGGATTGGGGACGGTGAAGGAAATGCCTTCGACCGGTGGACAGCTGTCTTCCCAGAAGTTGATACCCAGGTCGCGTTCATGTTGCAGGGCGGCGTCGAACTGGCACTGCGAGGACAGGACCCGTCCGGCCGCGATCTGGTCGGGGGTGCGGTCCTGAATGATCTTGACGCCATAGCCTTTCTGCAAAAGGCCGATGCCTAGTTGCAGGCCGGATTGTCCGCCGCCGATAATGGTGATGCGTTTCATATGTCTCTCCTGTTGCGGATCGCGCGCGGTTTGGCGCGTCTGTTTTGCTGTGCGTGGGTTATTCCATCAGTCGCGGGATCGCTGGGGTCATGCCTTCGGGCCCCATGGCCGTGTAGCCGCCATCTACGCGGATATCCGTGCCGGTGATAAAGCTTGCCTCATCTGAGCACAGGAACATGATGGCTTGCGCTACTTCTTCGGGGTCCCCGACACGGGGCAGGAAATGGAAATCGGCACCAACCTTGTCGGTCTTGGCGCGATCGCCCCCCGACAGTTCGTCCATTATGTTGGACCAGGTCCAGCCGGGGGACACGGCGTTGACGCGAATGCCATCGGGCGCCAGATCCATGGCCTGATTGCGGGTCAGTTGCAGGATCGCCGCTTTCGATACCGGGTAGAGCCAGCGACCGGTCTGTGCGACGCGGGCCGAGATGGACCCGAAGTTGACGATGGCGCCTTTGGTCTTTTTCAACTCTTCGCGGGCGGCCTGCATCAGCATGACAGAGCCCACAATGTTCACATCCAAAGCTTCGAGCCATTCCAGACGTGTGCTGTCCGCGCCGTTGTCGAGATAGGTGGCGGCGACATTAACCAGGAAATCGATCTGGCCATAGGTCTCCTTTGCCATGGTGACAATCTTGGCAATATCCTCGTCCGAGCGAATATTGGCCTCGACGAAGGTGACGTCATCGCCTTCCAGCGCCACGCCGTCCTTCGCGTTGATATCGGCTACGACGACTTTGACACCGTGGTTTTGAAAGGTTTTGACGATGGCCGCGCCAATTTTTGTGGCACCACCGGGAACGATTGCCACTTTGCCTGCCAGTCCGCGCATTTCTTACTCCCTGTTTTCATAATTTTGTAAAGGAAGCTTGCCGAACCCCCGGTAAACCGGGCTATCCTGATTGCGAACGGAGTATCCGGATTGCGCATTTAATTGCTTTAATCTTCAAATACTGATGGCGGAGGGACAGATGCGATTGGGCGGCGGCAGGTCAGAACGGGGTCGGGCAGGGCTGCCTTTGCCGCTGTCGAACCGTCCGCTGTTCGCCAGCCGGGATCTTGATGAGGCGCGCGAAAAAGTGGCGCAGGTCTATTGCGATCATCGTCTGGAACGGATCGGATCGGGATCTTTTGACGCCTGTCATAATCGTTTGTCCGGACGTCATCTGTCCATTAACGTTATGACCTACGGGGGAAAAACCCTAATCGCTCCGGGCGAATTGGGGCAGTTCTATCTGTTTCAGTTTCCGATCCGGGGACATGCGTCGGTCAGCAACGGCACCAATCAGCATGACATCGGTGGCGGGTTGAGCGGCGTGTTGAACCCCGATGAAGACACCTGCATGATCTGGAGCGAAAACTGCGCTCAGGTGATGGTCCAGGTGGAGCGGGATGCGCTGACCCGGACCGCGCGCAGCCATTTTGGCGTGCCGGCTGATCGGCTTCTGCGATTCGCTGGTGCCAACGATATGCGCGGCGGAGACGGGCGCGCTTTCGTCGAATTGCTCGGATATGCCATCCAGCAGGCGGAACTGGGTGGGGTGCCCATCGGTGGTGACAGCCTGATGGCGCAGCAATTGGAAACCACCCTGATGGTCGGCCTGTTGCAGACGCAACGCCATTGTTTTAGCGGTCTGGCGCAGGCGGGCGCCACAAGCAGCGTTGCGGGGCCTGTGCCACGGATCGTGCGGGTGGCGGAGGGCTATATGTCCAGCCATCTCAAATCGGCGCTGACGCTCGAAGACATCGCACGCGAGGCCGGGGCCAGTGTCCGGGCGCTGCAGGCGGCGTTCCGGACCAGCCGCGGACGGTCGCCTATGACGGTGTTACGTGACATGCGGATGGAGCGGGCCTGGGTGGATCTCAGCCACCCGACGCCGGAGACCAATGTGACCGAGGTGGCCACCGGATTGGGGTTCTTTCACCTCGGTCGGTTTGCCGAACAATATCGCAAGAAGTACGTTGCACCCCGATCGAAACGCTGCGCAGCGCGCGGATGCAATAAGTGCAGGCCGCCGCGATTACGCGGGTTTGGTGGAAGCCGTGACGTAGTTCACGGACAGATCCCGCGCCGAGATCGACCATTTCCACAGAATCGGGTTGAAGACAAAGCCTTTGCGGTCGACGGGGGTCAGCCCGGCCTTGGTGATCAGTTCGAACAGCTCATCGGGCGTGATGAACTTTTTCCATTCATGCGTGCCCTTGGGCAGCCAGCGCATCACCACCTCGGCGCCGAAGATCGCCATGGCGTAGCTTTTCGGGTTGCGATTGAGGGTAGAGCAAATCATCAGCCCGCCGGGTTTCAAAAGCGTCTGACAGGCAGTCAGATAGGCCAGCGGGTCGGAGACATGTTCGACCACTTCCATGTTCAGGACGACGTCGAACTGTTCGCCTGCGGCGGCCAGATCTTCGGCAGTGGTGTGGCGATAGTCGATCTCTAGGCCAGATTTTTCGGCGTGGATGCGTGCCACCGGCAGGTTGCCTTCGGCGGCATCCGCGCCCACAACTGTGGCTCCAAGCCGTGCCATCGGTTCAGATAGCAGCCCGCCGCCACAGCCGATGTCCAGCAGGCGCAGCCCCTTGAATGGTGCCTCTGCGGCCAGATCACGCCCAAATTCGGCGGCGATCTGGGTGGTGATATAGTCGAGGCGCACGGGATTCATCATGTGCAGGGGTTTGAACTTGCCCTCAAGATCCCACCATTCGGCCGCCATGGCTTCGAATTTTGCGACTTCTGCGGGGTCAATGGTGCCGCCATGCGTTTGCATGATCCTCTCCTTCGTGTTCAACTTGGCCCAGCCGCCGTTCACGGCCGTTTGAAACGCTCTATATAGGATTCCCATGGACAAGGTCTCAGGCCAAAAGAGCGCATACAGCTATCTCTACCCACAAATCGCGGTCTATGACCACCGGATGTTGGACGTAGGGGACGGCCATCGGCTCTATGTGGAGCAAAGCGGCAACCCCAACGGTGTGCCCGTCGTGGTGTTCCATGGCGGTCCCGGCGGTGGATGCAGCCCCTATATGCGGCGCTATTTCGATCCGGAAATCTACCGCATCATCCTGTTTGACCAGCGCGGTTGCGGCAAGTCGCGGCCCTTTGCCTCAGTCGAGGCGAATACGACATGGCATCTGATCCGCGACATCGAACTGATCCGGGAAACGCTGGGCATTGAGCGCTGGGTGGTCTTTGGCGGAAGCTGGGGCGCGACGCTTGGCGTGGTTTATGCGCAAACCCATCCGCAACGGGTGCTGCATCTGGTGTTGCGCGGCGTGTTTCTGGCGCAGCAATCCGAACTTGATTGGTTCTATGCCGGCGGGGCGGGGCATTTCTGGCCGGATCTCTGGGCCGAGTTTCGCGATGCGATTCCGGTGGAAGAGCACGGAGATTTGATCGCCGCCTATCACCGGCGGCTGTTCAGCGGCGACTATCGCACCGAGGTCAGCTATGGCCGAATCTGGTCGCGCTGGGAAAATGCGCTGGCCACGATTGCCTCTGGTGGGGCCGCCGGGGAACCCGCACCGGATTACGCGCGCGCCTTTGCGCGACTCGAAAACCACTATTTTACCCATGGCGCCTTTCTGGAGCGCGACGGGCAGTTATTGGAAGATGTGCACCGTATGGCGCAGGTGCCGGGTTCCATCGTTCAGGGGCGGTTTGATATGATTTGCCCGCCGAAAACCGCCTATGAGCTGCACCGTCGCTGGCCCGGCTCGACCTTGCAGATGGTGGGGCTGGCTGGGCATGCCTTGTCCGAGCCGGGCATAACGCAGGCGCTTGTGGGGGTAATGGATCGGATCGCGCGGGTTCTGGCGTAGCTTGGATAGGGATTGGGCTTGCGGTTTGTGCGTGGCACGCGTATATGCCTTGCCAACAGCGGCGCTGTCGGGGCTTTCCCGAAGCTCCACCGGGAAAGATCGACGGGCCGCGCGCCCGTTTTTTTGTGCTCCAATGTCTGGTTGTGGACTTGGGGGAAAACCTGAACTCGTACCTGAAAGGCAGCCCGGTCATGTCCGATTTGATTGCCAAGACAGCGATTGACCGCCGGATGGCGGAAATTGTCAACCCCGTCCTCGAAGGGATGGGGTTTGAGCTTGTGCGCGTCCGCCTGATGTCTTCTACCAAATCGAAGACCCTTCAGATCATGGCTGAACGTCCCGAAGGCGGGATCGAGGTCGACGAATGTGCCGAGATTTCGACCGCCGTTTCTGCTATTCTCGACGTCGAAGACCCGATCGAAGATGAATACACGCTTGAAGTGTCGAGCCCCGGCATCGACCGCCCGCTGACCCGCCTGAAGGACTTTGAGACCTTCGAAGGCTACGAGGCCAAGATCGAGACGACCGAGATGATCGACGGGCGCCGTCGGTTTAAGGGCGAAATTGCCGGTGTGGAGGGGGACGAAGTTCTCCTGACGCTGGATGATAACGGCGAAGAGGTCACCATCGGCCTCAACTTTGACTGGCTGTCGGATGCCAAGCTTGTGCTGACCGACGACCTGATCCGAGACATGCTGCGTCAGCGCAAGGCGTCTGATGCAATCGACGAGAACCAATTTGACGAAATCCAGACCGACGACGGGTCTTCAGAGGATTGAGAGAGGACTGAGTTATGGCAATCACCTCTGCAAACCAGCTTGAGCTGTTGCAAACCGCCGAGGCCGTGGCCCGCGAAAAGATGATCGACCCCGAACTGGTGGTCGAAGCGATGGAAGAAAGCCTCGCGCGTGCTGCAAAGTCGCGCTACGGCTCCGAGATGGACATTCGCGTGTCGATCGATCGCAAGACCGGTCGCGCCACCTTTACTCGTGTGCGCACCGTGGTCGAGGACGAGGAGCTTGAAAACTATCAGGCAGAACTGACCGTTGAACAGGCCAAACAATATATGGCCGATCCGCAGGTCGGTGACGAAATCAAGGACGAGGTTCCTCCGGTCGAACTGGGCCGGATCGCGGCCCAATCCGCCAAGCAGGTGATCCTGCAGAAGGTGCGCGAAGCCGAGCGTGATCGTCAGTATGACGAATTCAAGGACCGCGTGGGCACCATCATCAACGGTGTGGTGAAACGCGAGGAATACGGCAATGTGATCGTCGACATCGGTCGTGGTGAAGGCATCCTGCGCCGCAACGAAAAGATCGGCCGCGAAACCTATCGCCCGAACGACCGCGTACGCTGCTTCATCAAGGATGTGCGTCGCGAAGCCCGTGGTCCGCAGGTTTTCCTGTCGCGCACCGCGCCAGAATTCATGTCCGAGCTCTTCAAGATGGAAGTGCCGGAAATCTATGATGGCATCATCGAAATCAAAGCCGTGGCCCGTGACCCGGGATCGCGTGCGAAGATCGCTGTGATCTCCTATGACGGGTCCATCGACCCAGTGGGCGCCTGTGTCGGTATGCGCGGGTCGCGCGTGCAGGCTGTGGTGAACGAATTGCAGGGTGAAAAGATCGACATCATCCCGTGGAACGAAGATGCGCCGACCTTCCTTGTGAACGCGCTGCAGCCGGCGGAAGTGACCAAGGTTGTGCTCGACGAAGATGCCGGCAAGATCGAAGTGGTCGTGCCCGACGAACAGCTGTCGCTGGCCATTGGCCGCCGTGGCCAGAACGTGCGTTTGGCGTCGCAGCTGACGAATCTGGACATCGACATCCTGACCGAGGCCGAAGAATCCGAGCGCCGTCAGGCCGAATTCGCAGCCCGGACTCAGTTGTTCATGGAAAAACTGGACCTGGACGAATTCTTTGCGCAGCTTCTCGTGTCGGAAGGGTTCACTAACCTCGAAGAAGTGGCCTATGTCGATGTCGACGAGCTGCTGGTGATCGACGGTGTGGATGAAGACACCGCGACCGAGCTGCAGGCCCGTGCCCGTGATGTGCTGGAAGAGGCCAACCGTAAGGCGATGGAGCATGCCCGTGAACTGGGTGTTGTGGACAGTCTGGTTGACTTTGAGGGTTTGACACCCCAGATGATTGAGGCCTTGGCCGAAGATGGTGTGAAGTCACTGGAAGATTTCGCGACCTGCGCCGACTGGGAGCTGGCCGGTGGCTGGACCACGGTGAACGGCGAACGCGTGAAGGACGATGGTGTCCTCGAAAAGTTCGACGTCTCGCTTGAAGAAGCTCAAAATCTGGTGATGACCGCACGTATCCAGCTTGGCTGGGTCGACCCGTCTGATCTGGAAAGCGACGAAGACGAGATGGAAACCGCAGAGGAAAGCGAGGCCTGAGTTCAGGCCTCGTGACGAGGACATTGATGACCCGAGGTGGGATGACCAAAACCAAAGAGGAAACGGAACGCCGTTGCATTGTCACGCGCGAGACACAGCCCAAACGTGGGCTGATCCGTTTTGTGGTGTCCCCAGATGGTCTGTTGGTGCCGGATTTGGCAGAGAAGCTCCCCGGTCGCGGGATCTGGATCTCTGCCGACCGTGCAGTCCTGGAAGAGGCGGTGCAAAAGCGCCTCTTTGCCAAGGCCGCACGTCAGAATGTGACAATCCCGGACGGATTGGTCGACCTGATCGAAACAGGGCTGGCCGATCGTGTCGTGCATCTGGTGTCGCTGGCGCGCAAAGCCGGCGGGGCCGTATGCGGGTTTGAAAAAGTCAAAAGCTGGCTGGCGGAGGGGCGGGCCATGGTCCTGCTACAAGCCTCCGATGGTTCGGCGCGTGGTAAGGGCAAGCTCTGGACACCCGAAGGGGGCCGTTGGTTCGGTCATCTGACGAGTTCCGAATTGGGTTTGGCTTTTGGCCGCGAAAGTGTGATACATGGCGCGCTCGCAGGTGGCGGACTCAGCAAACGTGTTGTAGAGGAAGCCACACGCCTGATGGGCGTGCGCGAGACAGACGGTGGAGAGGGCTCCACCGGGAAGGGTAAGACGACGAAATGAGCGATACAGACGGCAAGAAAACCCTCGGCATTCGTGGCGGCTCCGGGTCGGTGAAGCAAAGCTTCTCCCACGGGCGCACGAAGAATGTCGTGGTCGAAACCAAACGGAAACGCGTTGTGGTTCCGAAGCCGGGCCCTTCCAAATCCTCCGGGTCCGGTATCGCAAAATCCGCTCTTGGGGATCCCAAGAAGCGTCCCGCAGGCATTTCTGACGCCGAGATGGAGCGCCGGATGAAGGCGCTTGCGGCGGCGAAAGCTGCTGAGGCGGAAGATGCCAAAAAACGGGCTGCCGAAGAAAAGGCCCGCGAGGAAGAACGCGACCGTCGCCGCCGCGAAGCCGAAGAAAAGGCCCGCGAGGAAGCAGAGCGTGAAGCCGCGCTCAAGGCCAAGGAAGAAGAAGACGCCCGCGCTGCCCGCGAAGCGGAAGAGGCGAAGAAGCGTGAAGCAGAAGCCAAGAAAAAACCGGCTGCAGCACCTGCGGCTGCTGCCGAAACGCCCAAGACAGACGATCCGGCAGCGGCTCAGGCTGCACTGCAAAAGCAGCAAGACCGTGGTGGACGCGCCGCACCCGCGACGCCGCGTGCGCGTGAGCGTGAAGACGAAAACCGCAATGCACGTGGCAAGGGCGGCGGCGACCGTCGTTCCGGCAAGCTGACCGTGAACCAGGCGCTCTCCGGGCGTGAAGGGGGGCGTCAGCGCTCCATGGCCTCCATGAAACGCAAGCAGGAGCGCATGCGCCAGAAAGCCATGGGTGGCAACGAACAACGCGAAAAGATCGTGCGTGACGTTCAGGTGCCGGAAACCATCGTGGTCTCCGAACTTGCGAACCGCATGGCCGAACGGGTGGCCGATGTGGTGAAATCGCTCATGAAAATGGGCATGATGGTCACCCAGAACCAGTCGATCGACGCCGATACCGCTGAACTGATCGTCGAGGAATTTGGCCACCGTATCCAGCGTGTGTCCGATGCTGACGTGGAGGACGTGATCCAGTCCGTCGAGGATAAGCCGGAAGACCTGAAATCGCGTCCGCCGGTGATCACCATCATGGGGCACGTTGACCATGGTAAGACGTCGCTGCTCGACGCGATCCGCAATGCGAACGTGACCTCTGGCGAAGCTGGTGGCATCACCCAGCACATCGGTGCCTATCAGGTGAAAACCGAAAGCGGAGCGGTGCTGAGCTTCCTCGATACGCCGGGCCACGCGGCCTTTACCTCGATGCGCGCCCGCGGTGCGGATGTGACCGATATCGTGGTTCTGGTTGTGGCGGCCGATGATTCGGTCATGCCGCAGACGGTTGAGGCCATCAACCACGCCAAGGCGGCGGGTGTGCCGATGATCATTGCGATCAACAAATGCGACAAGCCGGGTGCGGATCCCAACAAGGTGCGTACCGAACTGCTGCAGCATGAGGTGATCGTCGAAGATCTGTCCGGTGACGTTCAGGATGTGGAAGTCTCCGCCAAGACCGGAATGGGTCTGGATTCGCTGCTGGAAGCCATCGCGCTACAGGCTGAGATCCTCGAATTGAAAGCCAACCCGGATCGCGCCGCCGAAGGGGCCGTGATCGAGGCGCAACTTGACGTGGGTCGCGGTCCTGTCGCCACCGTTCTGGTGCAGAAAGGGACCCTGAAACGCGGCGACGTCTTCGTGGTCGGTGAACAATGGGGTAAGGTCCGTGCGCTTGTGAATGACAAGGGCGACCGCGTCGAAGAGGCCGGGCCTTCCGTTCCCGTCGAGGTGCTCGGTCTGCATGGCACGCCCGAAGCCGGGGACGTTCTGAACGTCGTCGACACCGAGGCACAGGCCCGTGAGATTGCCGAATACCGCGAACAGGCGGCCAAGGACAAACGCGCTGCTGCGGGTGCCGCGACCACGCTCGATCAGCTGCTGGCGAAAGCCAAGGCAGACGAAAACGTGGCGGAGCTGCCGATTGTGGTGAAAGCCGACGTGCAAGGCTCTGCCGAGGCCATCGTTCAGGCGATGGAAAAGATCGGCAACGACGAGGTGCGCGTGCGGGTTCTGCACTACGGTGTGGGCGCGATCACGGAAACCGACATTGGTCTGGCGGAAGCCTCCGGTGCGCCGGTTATCGGCTTTAACGTGCGTGCCAACGCACCGGCACGCAATGCGGCCAACCAGAAGGGTGTGGAAATCCGGTACTATTCGGTCATCTACGACCTTGTGGACGATGTGAAGGCGGCGGCTTCTGGCCTGTTGTCTGCGGAGATCCGTGAACACTTCATCGGCTATGCCGAGATCAAGGACGTGTTCAAAGTGTCCGGCGTCGGCAAAGTGGCTGGGTGTCTCGTCACCGAGGGCATCGCCCGCCGCTCTGCAGGTGTACGCCTGCTGCGCGACGATGTGGTGATCCACGAAGGCACGCTGAAAACGCTCAAGCGTTACAAGGACGAGGTCAAGGAAGTGCAGTCCGGTCAGGAATGCGGCATGGCCTTTGAAAACTACGACGACATTCGCCCTGGCGATGTCATCGAGATTTTCGAACGCGAAGAAGTGGCGCGGAACCTCGAGTAAGAGGTCACGCGACAGCGACAGATCAAAATACAAAAGGCGCGCTGGGATGGCGCGCCTTTTTTGCATGTCTGATCGGAAAGCGGGTCTGTCGCTTAGGCGACTTTCTTGTAGGAGACCGGCAGACCGGAAAAGGTCTTGTCGCCGACGCGCACGACAATTCTGCCATTCTCGCCTTCGCCCACATAGTGTCCCTGAACAGAGATGTATTTTCCGAGTGTGATGGAACGCATCATGTTTTTGCCCCCGTAATATCGTCAATGTGCACAAAGGTTACCGCAAACATGGCCCAAAAACATTTGGAAATTTTAGGCGCGCGCGTAATTTTCGCAAAAATTTTATGCAAAATCGGATATTTTATTGTGAAATTAATAATTTCTGAACGAACGGTTTTGCGGGCTGGTGGCGGCCTCGGCGGCTGCCGGGTTCACAGCAGATCGCGCAGAATCGGGATCAGCGGTACATCCGCAGGCGGCATCGGATAGTCGCGCAGATCCCGGGCGGCGACCCATTTTAACACCTGACCCTCGCGCGGTTGCGGAATGCCATTCCATTTGCGACAGGCGAACAGCGGCATCATCAGGTGAAAATCGTCGTAGCTGTGCGAGGCAAATGTCAGCGGCGCCAAGCAGGAGTTCCAGGTTTCAATGCCCAGTTCTTCATGCAGCTCGCGCACCAGTGCGGCCTCCGGAGTTTCGCCCGGTTCGATCTTGCCGCCGGGGAATTCCCAGAGGCCAGCCATGGATTTGCCCTCAGGGCGCTGTGCCAGCAGCACGCGCCCTTCCGGGTCAATCAATGCGACAGCGGAAACCAGAACAATCTTCACGACCGATAGTCCGCGTTGATGGAAATATAGCCGTGGGTGAGGTCGCAGGACCAGACAGTCGCCTTGCCGTTGTCCAGCCCGAGATCGACGCGAATGGTGATTTCGTCGTTCTTCATATAGGCGGCGCCAGCGTCTTCGGAATAAGAGGGGGCGACCCAACCGTTTTCAGCGACAAGGATATCGCCGAACCAGATGGTCAGCCGGTCGCGTTCGGCGCGTTCGCCGGCCTTGCCGACGGCCATCACGATCCGGCCCCAGTTGGGATCTTCGCCCGCAACCGCAGTTTTGACGAGCGGGGAATTGGCGATCGCCATGGCGACGCGGTGCGCGGGACCGTCTGCATTGGCGCCGGTGACCTGCACCTCGATCAGTTTGGTGGCACCTTCGCCGTCGCGCGCGATCTGGATCGCGAGATCTTGCATCACGGCATGGAGCGCATCACGGAACGGGCGCACGCGGGGGTCGGCGAAATCGGTGATCGGATCCATGTCGGCTTTGCCGGTGGCCGCCACAAGCACCGTGTCAGAGGTCGAGGTGTCGCCATCCACGGTGACACAGTTGAAAGTCTTGGCATTGTCGAGCCACAGGCATTGCTGCAGCACATCGCGGCTGATCGCGACATCGGTGAAGATGTAGCACAGCATGGTCGCCATATCGGGCGCGATCATGCCAGAGCCTTTGGCAAAGCCCGCGATTGTCACGTCGGTCCCGTCGAGCGCGGCGGTTTGCGTCGCGCCTTTCGGGAAGGTGTCCGTGGTCATGATGGCGCGGGCCGCGCCCTCCATCGCATCGGGGGAAAGCGCGGCCTTGAGATCCGCGATCTTGGCCGTGATCCGTTCCCATTTGATCGGTTCGCCGATCACGCCGGTTGACGCGGTGAAGACCCGTTGTTGATCGATTTCCAGTTCGTCGGCAACGGCCTGGGTAATCTTAGCGACAGAGTCAAAGCCGCTTTTCCCGGTGAAGGCATTGGAGTTGCCCGAATTCACGAGAATGGCAGCCTTGCCGGGCAGATCCAGACCGATCTTGTCCTGACAGTCCAGCACGGCGGCGGACCGGGTGGAAGAACGTGTAAAGACGCCAGCCATGGTCGCCCCCTCGCACAGCTCTGCCAGCATCACATCGGTGCGGCCGCTGTAGCGCACACCGGCTTCGAGCGCGGCAAAGCGCACGCCGTCAATGGCGGGAAGCTGGGGAAAGCCCGCTTTCGGGGCGAGAGGGGAAACGTGGTCGATCTTGGCCATAGCCGGCGTCCTTCGCGTTGCGCGTGGTGATTACTTTTCGAGAAGTTCATCCATGCGCATGGCGGCAGCGTCAATACCCTCAGTGCGTTCAACCGTCGCATCTGCCTCCAAACTTTCAAGTTTGGTGCGAATGGCCTCGTCCTGAATCTCTGCCGAGAGTTCGTCCTTAAGAGAGTCAAGAGACGGCGCCTCGGACATGCGGGTCTGGATCAGGTTGATCACATGCCAGCCGAATTGGGTTTGGACCGGATCGGAAATGTCACCATCTTCCATTGCGACGACAGCCTCTTCAAACGGGGCAACCATCATGCCGGTGGTGAACCAGCCCAGATCGCCGCCATTCGGACCGGAGGGGCCGGTGGATTTTTCTTTCGCCAACTCGGCGAAATCGGCACCATCCTTGAGGTCCTGCACCAGCTCCTTGGCTTCGTCTTCGGTTTCCACAAGGATGTGGGCCGCATGGAATTCCTGAGCCGGTTCAAAATCTGCGATCTTCGCTTCATAGGCCGTTTGCAGGGCCTCATCGGTGACAGCCGCCTGTGCGATGTCGTCCAGCGTTGTGCCCGCGATCACCATGCGGGTTTCGTTTTCGATCTGGTATTGCAGGGCCATATCCGGTTCGCCTGCGGCCTGTTTCAGCAATTCCTGCTGGACAAGCTGGTTCACGATGCCATCAAAAAGCTGTGCATCGTCGAGACTCTGGTACTGCGGCGGCAGTGTTTTGCGCGCGGCAATGACATTCCCCAACGTAATCTCGGTGCCGTTGACCGTCGCAATCACGGTTTCGGCTGTCATATCTTCGGCGAAAACCGGGGTTGCAGCGAAAAACGCGGCGGTCATGAGGGCTGCTGCGCTGGAAAAACGGTAATTCATCGAGAAAATCCTTCCTGTCGGCTCCATATCGGGGCGCGACGTTGACAGTGTTGGTGTGGCCCCTTACATCGCTTGAGGTCACTGAAGAGGAGCCTTTACGCCTAGTATCTATGGGGTGAAAGGCAGTGGGGCAATCCCTCCTCTCACACGATCCTGTCAGGACGCATCGAGCGGAGAGAATATGCTGGGCATCGGTACACTCGCAAAAAAGGTTTTCGGGACTCCTAATGACCGCAAGGTTAAGGCGACCCGGCCGATTGTGGCGAAAATTAATGCACTGGAGCCGGAGTTCGAAAAACTCGATGACGCCGGGCTGATCGCCAAGACTGAAGAATTCAAGAAACGCGTTGCCGAGGGCGAAAGCCTGGACGCGCTTTTGCCGGAGGCTTTCGCGAACTGTCGCGAGGCGGCCCGCCGCGCGCTGGGGCTTCGCGCCTTTGATACGCAGCTGATGGGTGGGATCTTTCTGCATCAGGGCAATATCGCAGAGATGAAAACCGGTGAGGGTAAGACGTTGGTCGCCACCTTCCCCTCCTACCTGAACGCGCTGAGCGGCAAGGGCGTGCACGTTGTGACGGTCAACGAATACCTTGCCACCCGCGACGCGGACTGGATGGCCAAAGTGTTCGAGACGCTGGGTATGACCTGTGCGGCGATCTATTCCAACCAGCCCGAGGACGAAAAACGCGCAGCCTATGCCAGCGACGTGACCTATGCCACGAACAATGAGCTGGGCTTTGACTATCTGCGCGACAACATGAAGTCAGAGCTGAAAGATATGGTTCAGCGCGGCCACAATTTTGCGATTGTTGACGAGGTCGACTCGATCCTGATCGATGAAGCCCGGACACCGCTGATCATTTCCGGTCCGTCTGATGACCGCTCCGAGCTTTACATGACCATCGATAAGCTGATCCCGGAGCTGACCGAAGAACACTATGAGATCGATGAAAAGTCCCGCCAGGTGACTTTTACCGAGGAAGGCAACGAATTCCTCGAACAGCGTCTGCATCAGGCCGGTCTGCTTGAAGAAGGGCAGACGCTCTACGATCCGGAAAGCACCACGATCGTGCACCACGTCAACCAGGGCCTGCGCGCGCATAAGCTGTTCCAGAACGGCGTGCATTACATCGTGCGCAACGGTGAGGTGGCCCTGATCGACGAATTCACCGGACGCATGATGTCGGGGCGACGTCTGTCTGAAGGTCTGCACCAGGCGATCGAAGCCAAGGAAGGCGTTGAGATCAAGCCCGAGAACATCACTATGGCTTCGGTGACCTTCCAGAACTATTTCCGTCTCTATGAGAAGTTGTCCGGCATGACCGGGACTGCGGTGACGGAAGCCGAAGAATTCATGGAGATCTACAAGCTCGGCGTGGTCGAAGTGCCGACCAACCGTCCGATTGCGCGGATCGACGAACATGACCGCGTGTATCGCACCGAAGAAGAGAAACTGGCGGCTGTGGTCGAATCGATCAAGGAAGCCCATGAAAAAGGTCAGCCGGTTCTGGTCGGGACCACCTCGATTGAGAAGTCCGAAGAGCTGTCCCAGCTTCTGACCCGTGAAGGCGTGAAGCACAATGTGCTCAACGCGCGCCATCACGAACAAGAGGCGCAGATCGTGGCCGACGCCGGGAAATACGGTGCGGTGACCATCGCGACCAACATGGCCGGCCGCGGCACCGACATCAAACTCGGCGGCAATGTCGAAATGAAGGTGATGGAAGCCATCGCGGCCAATCCGGATGCGGAGCCCGACGAAATCCGGGCCCGGATCGAGGCGGAGCATGCCGAAGAAGAAAAGCGCGTGCTGGAAGCTGGCGGGCTTTATGTGCTGGCCACGGAACGTCACGAATCGCGTCGGATCGACAACCAGTTGCGTGGTCGTTCGGGCCGTCAGGGGGACCCGGGGCGGTCTTTGTTCTTCCTGTCGCTGGAAGATGACCTGATGCGGATTTTCGGCTCGGACCGGCTCGACAAGATGCTGTCTTCTCTGGGCATGGAAAAGGGCGAGGCCATCGTCCACCCCTGGGTCAACAAATCGCTTGAGAAAGCGCAGGCCAAGGTGGAAGGCCGCAATTTCGACATCCGCAAACAATTGCTGAAATTCGACGATGTGATGAATGATCAGCGGAAAGTGGTCTTTTCGCAGCGCCGCGACATCATGGAGTCGGAAAACGTCAACGAAATCGTATCGGACATGCGTCACGAGGTTGTTGAAGATCTCGTGGAGGCCGCGATTCCGCCGAAATCCTATCCGGATCAGTGGAATGTCGAAAAGCTGCATGACTCTGTTCTGGAAACGCTCAACATGGATCTGCCGGTCGCGGAATGGGCCGAGGAAGAGGGTGTGGACGATGAGGACATCATTGAACGCATCAGCGATGCCTCTGACGCCCTGATGGCGGAAAAGGCCGAGGCCTTTGGCGATGAGCAAATGCGTCAGATCGAAAAGCAATTCCTGCTCAACACGATCGATGCGAAATGGCGCGAACACCTGCTGACACTGGAGCACCTGCGCTCTGTGGTCGGTTTCCGTGGCTATGCGCAGCGCGATCCGCTGAACGAATACAAGAACGAAAGCTTCCAGCTTTTCGAATCCATGCTCGACAGCCTGCGTACCGAAGTCACGCAGAAGCTGACCCGCGTGCGCCCGATGACCGAAGAAGAGCGCAACGCAATGCTGCAACAGATGATGCAACAGCAGGCAGCGGCTGCCGCGGCTGCGCAACCGCAGATCCCTGGCGAGCCGGAAGAAGGTCATCCGAACGCCGTTCCGGGGTTTGACGAGAACGATCCATCGACCTGGAGCAACCCGGGGCGCAATGATCTGTGTCCCTGTGGGTCGGGCAAGAAGTTCAAACACTGTCACGGCGCCGTTTAAGCCCCTTTTGCAGTCGAACATTTAGAGACCGCCGCGCTTTGTAAACGCGGCGGTCACTTTTTTGCCGCAAGCTTTCCCAACTGTGATCACCCTTGTCGCATACGGTGAGGGCAAGCTTGGTTGTTTTGGGGGCCGGATTGGGGGAATGTCATGCTTTCACGCCGAAGAATGATTGCAGCCATTTCGTCCATGACGATTTTCTACGCTGCCGGATATATTATGGATGTCGGCGGGGCTTTGCAGGCCTGGAGCCGGCCACAGCCTGCCCCTGCGCCAGTTCAGGAAACCATCGCCCACGCGCTTGAGGAAATCCCGCAAACAGCGCAACCGCAGGTCCCGCTGGTCACGCAGGATCTGCTGCCGCAGACACCCAGGATGGCTGCGGCTGAGACAGCGGTCGCCCCGGATGAAACAGATGCGCCGTCAGCCACGGACTGCCCTTTGAATTTCACGGCCATTCCTCAGGCCGAAGCGATGGTTGACCTGTCGCTGCAGGCGCCCTGTGCCGCAGGGGAAACCGCGATCCTGACGCATGAGGGCGTGTCTTTTGCGGTGACGCTCGATGCCGATGGACGGGCAGATCTGGCCATGCCCGCGCTCGCGAAAGAGGCCCATTTCGAAGCGCAGCTTGCTTCGGGTGAGACCGTCGATGCGGCAGCATCGGTTTTTACCGCAGATGGCTATGATCGGGTTGCGCTGATCTGGGACGGTCCGGCGGGGATTGAGCTGCACGCGTTCGAGAATGGCGCTGGATTTGCCGACGCTGGCCATATCTGGAGCGGTGCCACAGCCGATCCTGCGACGGCGAAGCAGGGATTCCTGACCACGCTGGGGCAGGCACCGACGCCGCAGTTCCAGCGGGTGCAGATCTATTCCTCGCCAATCGACTGGGCAGATGACACCCGGCGTGTGGCCTTAATGGTCGAGGCGGAGGTCACGCAGGACACCTGCGGGCAGATTTTGCAGGGTACGACGAT
Organism: uncultured Celeribacter sp.; assembly: GCF_963675965.1. Classification (NCBI taxonomy): domain Bacteria; kingdom Pseudomonadati; phylum Pseudomonadota; class Alphaproteobacteria; order Rhodobacterales; family Roseobacteraceae; genus Celeribacter; species uncultured Celeribacter sp. Next base: position 2,190,295 of record NZ_OY780935.1, read on the forward strand.
GGAGTTTGCCCCCTATGCGCCGCCGGTTGTAGAGTCCTTCTTTGTCGACATGCCCGATTGTGATGCCTTGGGCGGCTTTATCCAGTTGAAAAACATGATTCCAGAGCTGACAATTGCCGCCAATTGAAGATGTGGGTTTTCGGCCCGGCTCAACGGAAGGTTCAGCGCTGATGTTTATCCAAAGTGCGGCGAGATTCGCCGCATTTCTTGTTTCTCTGTTTCTCGCAACTGCGCTTTGGGCGCAGGATGTGAATCTCATGTCCCGTGACAGCTCGATTGCCATCAGCGGCACTTTGCTGAGCTTCGATGGCCAGTTCTATCGCGTGGATACAGAGTTCGGGGTGTTGACCGTCGACAGTTCCGGGGTGCGATGCGAAGGCCCGGGCTGTCCGGATCTGGAGGGCTATTTCGCGCAAATCCGGATTTCCGGGGACCCGGCGGGGACAGAGGCGCTGCTGCCTGCACTGATTACCGCTTTCGCGCTGCGCAATGGCTATCAGGTCGAAGAGGAGGCGCAGGCGGATGGCGCCATGCGGGTGATGTCTTTGATTGAGCCAGAGGATCAGACCGTCGTCGGGGAGTTCCTGATTTCCGAAACATCGAATGGTGAGGGTTTCGCCGACCTTATGGGGGAGGCTGCGGATATGGCCCTGTCCTTGCGCCCGGTGACGGAAGAGGAGCGGGGACTGGCGGTGATGGCGGGTGTCGGGGATCTGTTCGATCCGCATCGTGCACGGGTGATTGCGCTGGATGCGCTGGTGCCGGTGGTGTCGCGTTCCAACCTTGTGAATGCGCTGTCGCTTCTGGATCTCACACAGATTTACACCGGGCAGACTTCAAACTGGTCGGCGCTTGGCGGGGCGGACGCCCCGATCGTGGCCCATGTGGTGCGCGACGATCTTGTGATCGGCAGCCGGGTGCGGCAGATGTTGCTGCCTGCCGGAGCCGCCGAGACGGTGGTAGTGCATGACGACTATGCGGCGCTGGTTGCTGCTGTTGAGCAGGATCCCTATGCGGTGGGTCTGGCGCGTCTGTCCAGTGGCGGTGCGGTCAAGCCTTTGGGGCTGACAGGCGGCTGCGGGTTCGAAGCGGCGGCTACGGCCATTGACATCAAGTCGGAAGACTATCCGATGACACGGCCCGTTTTCCTGTACACGCCGGCGCGCCGGTTGCCGACGCTGGCGCGTGAATTTCTGCGGTATGTCGTGTCGCCGGAGGCGCAGCTTGTCGTGGCGCGCACGCCTTTTGCCGATCAGGGTGTCGAAGAGGTCAGTTTTCGCGGGCAAGGCCAGAGGTTTGCCAATGCGATTCGGCACGCGGGAGACGAAATTTCTCTCTCGGATCTGCAACAGGTCACTTCGGTGCTTCAGGGAGCACGCCGTTTAACACTGGGCTTCCGGTTCGAGGGTGGTTCGGTGCGTCTGGATGCGCAGTCCCGGTCGAATGTGCGGCTTCTGGCAGAATTGCTGGAGGCGGGTGTCTACGATGGCAAGCGGCTCAGCTTTGTAGGCTTCTCCGACGCCGAGGGCACGGCGTCGGTCAATCAAGCGCTCTCCAAACGGCGGGCCAATGCGGTTCTGATTGCGGTGCAGCGCAGCATGGGAGAAGCGTTTCAGGCAGATCGGCTGACCTTTGCCACAGAAGGCTTTGGCGAGGCGATGCCGCTGGCTTGCAATGACGTCGACTGGGGGCGGTTGTTGAACCGGCGCGTTGAGCTGTGGGTGAGCGATCAGAGATAACCTGCACTGCGAAAGCTCAACTCCCGGGATTGTCCGACGATGATGTGGTCATGCAGCTGCAGGTCCAGCGCCTCTGCCGCACGGCGTATCTGGGCTGTCATCGCAATATCGGCGGGCGAGGGCGTCGGGTCGCCACTGGGATGGTTGTGCACCAGTATCAGGGCCGAGGCATTCAGTTCCAGAGCACGTTTGACCACCTCGCGCGGATAGACGGGCACATGATCGACGGTGCCGCGCCCCTGTTCCTCATCTGCGATCAGGGTGTTTTTTCGATCCAGATAGAAGACCCGGAACTGTTCGGTCTCACGGTGGGCCATGGCGGTGTGACAATAGTCGATCAGCGCCTCCCAACTGGAGATCAGCGGACGGTTCATTACCCGTGAACGGGCCAGCCGATGGGCGCTGGCCTCGACGATTTTCAGATCCTGTGCGACGCGGCGGGTGACATGGCGCGTTTCCATCAATCGGGCGATCGGCGCGGAAATCACTCGGTTGTAGTCGCCGAATCTGGTCAGCAGCACGCCGGCGACCACCTTGGCATCCGTGCGCCGCAGGGTGCGGCACAGCACGAGTTCCAGCAGTTCGTCATCCGGCAGCGCGCCGGGCCCCGCAAGCGAAAAGCGATGGCGCAGGCGTTTGATGTGGCTGCGGACATCCTCAGGCGGCGGACCTGACACGGCGACGGGCTGTGCGTCTTGCAACGCGAAAAGCCAGTCTGGCATGTGGCGCTGGGCCATGGGCTGCGGTGTCGTGGTCATGAGGAACAGAGTTTCGGCGATTCGCTGAATATGCCGTTAACCCAAACGCAACAGGGGGCGCAAAAGCGCCCCCTGTCATGAGATTTCCGACAGACCTCAGTGGGTCATGTCATCCCAGAAGCTTTTCACCTTTTTGAAAAAGCTGGAGCTTTCCGGGTTGTTCTTGTCTTCGCCGAGCTTCTCGAACTCCTGCAGCAGCTCTTTTTGACGGGCTGTCAGGTTGACCGGGGTTTCCACCGCCAGCTCGATGAACATATCGCCCGAGCCACCGCCGCGCAGAGCAGGCATGCCCTTGTTTCGCAGGCGCATCTGACGGCCGGACTGGCTGCCCGCCGGGATTTTCACCCGCGAGCGCCCGCCGTCGATGGTCGGCACTTCGATGTCGCCGCCCAGGGCCGCAGTGGCCATGGAAACCGGCACAGAGCAATGCAGATGCACGCCTTCGCGCTCGAAGATCTGGTGCGGACGCACCTCGATGAAGATGTAAAGATCACCCGTCGGGCCGCCGCGCAGCCCGGCTTCGCCTTCACCGGCCAGCCGAATCCGTGTGCCGGTTTCGACGCCTGCGGGGATGTTCACCGACAAAGACCGCTCTTTCTGGACGCGGCCAGCGCCGTGACAATCTGGGCAGGGATCTTTGATGGTCTGCCCGAGGCCCCCACAGGCCGGACAGGTGCGTTCAACGGTGAAGAACCCCTGCTGGGCCCGAACCTTGCCCATGCCCGCACAGGACGGGCAGGTCTGCGGTTCGGCGCCATTGGCCGCACCGGTGCCGTTACAGCTGGTACAGCCCACAGAGGTCGGCACATTGATGGTCTTCTGAACGCCGGTATAGGCTTCTTCGAGGGTGACACGCATGTCGTAGCGCAGGTCTGAGCCACGTTGGGCCCGGGACCGGCCGCCGCCACGCTGGCCGCCCATAAAATCGCCGAACAGGTCGTCAAACACATCGGAGAAGGCTGAACCGAAGTCGCCCTGGCCGCCAAAGCCGCCGCCGGGACGTCCACCGCCCCCCATGCCGCCCTGTTCAAAGGCCGCATGCCCGAACCGGTCGTAAGCAGCCCGTTTGTCGGCATCCTTGAGCGTGTCGTAGGCTTCGTTCACCTCTTTGAATTTGGCTTCCGCTTCCGGGTTGTCCTTGTTGCGGTCGGGGTGAAACTCCATCGCTTTTTTGCGGTAGGCCTTTTTCAACGCCGCAGCATCTGCGCCTTTCTCGACGCCAAGAACCTCGTAATAATCGCGTTTTGCCATGGATGTTGTCCTTTCGGGAACGCCCTGAAAAAGGGATGGCCGGCCCGGGGGACCGGCCCGGCCATATCTTGTCCCTTTTTACAGGTTACGAGCGTTTGTCGTCGTCGAGGTCCTCGAAGTCGGCATCCACGATGTCGTCATCGACAGAGGAGGGCCCGTCATCTGCGTCGGCGTCATCGCCTTCACCAGCTTTGGCTTGCTCGGCTTTGTAGATCGCCTCGCCCAGCTTCATGGCAGCATCGGTCACGTTCTGGATGCCTGAGCGGATCTTGTCCGGATCTTCGGTTTCCAGCTGATCCTTGAGCGCCGCGATGGCCAGTTCGATGGCTTCGATGGTGGTCGGATCGACCTTGTCGCCATGCTCTTCCATCGACTTTTCGGTCGAATGGATGAGGCTTTCGGCCTGGTTTTTGGCTTCGACCAGATCCTTGCGTTTCTTGTCCGCTTCAGCGTTGGCCTCGGCGTCCTTGACCATCTGCTCAATGTCCTCGTCGGAGAGACCGCCAGAGGCCTGGATCGTGATCTTTTGCTCTTTGCCGGTGCCTTTGTCCTTCGCACCCACTTCGACGATACCGTCGGCGTTGATGTCGAAGGTCACCTCGATCTGCGGCATGCCGCGCGGTGCCGGCGGGATCCCTTCGAGGTTGAACTGACCAAGCATCTTGTTGTCGGCGGCCATTTCGCGTTCACCCTGAAAGACACGCAGGGTCACAGCGGACTGGTTGTCTTCCGCGGTGGAGAAGACCTGCGATTTCTTCGTCGGGATGGTAGTGTTGCGGTCGATCAGACGGGTGAACACGCCCCCCAGCGTTTCGATGCCGAGAGACAGCGGGGTCACGTCGAGCAGCAGAACGTCTTTCACGTCGCCTTGCAGAACGCCGGCCTGAATGGCGGCACCCATGGCCACGACTTCGTCCGGGTTCACACCTTTGTGCGGCTCTTTGCCGAAGAATTTGGTCACCTCTTCGGTGACTTTCGGCATACGGGTCATCCCGCCAACCAGCACGACTTCGTCGATGTCGGCTGTGGTGAGGCCCGCATCTTTCAGAGCGGCTTTACAGGGCTTGATCGAATTCTTGATCAGGTCCGACACAAGGCTTTCCAGTTTTGCACGGGTCAGTTTGACCACAAGGTGCAAGGGCGTGCCCGAAGACGGATCCATCGAGATGAACGGCTGGTTGATCTCGGTCTGGGTCGAGGACGACAGTTCGATCTTGGCTTTTTCGGCGGCTTCTTTCAGGCGCTGCAGGGCCATTTTGTCTTTGGTCAGATCGACATTGTGTTCCTTTTTGAACTCCTCGGCGAGGTAGTTCACGATCCGCATGTCGAAGTCTTCACCACCCAGGAAGGTGTCGCCGTTGGTGGCCTGCACTTCAAAGACGCCATCCCCCAGTTCCAGGATGGTCACGTCGAAGGTGCCGCCGCCAAGGTCATAGACCGCGATGGTTTTCGTGTCGGATTTGTCGAGACCATAGGCCAGTGCCGCAGCCGTCGGTTCGTTGATGATGCGCAGCACTTCGAGGCCGGCGATTTTACCGGCGTCTTTGGTGGCCTGACGCTGGGCGTCGTTGAAGTAGGCGGGAACCGTGATCACGGCCTGCGTCACCTCTTCGCCGAGATAGGATTCGGCGGTCTCTTTCATCTTGCCCAGAATGAAGGCGGAGATCTGCGACGGCGAATATTTTTCGCCGCGGACTTCGACCCATGCGTCGCCATTGCCGCCATCGACGATGGCGTAAGGCACGAGGCTCTTGTCTTTTTCAACTTCGGCGTCGGTGGTGCGACGACCGATCAGGCGTTTCACGGCGAACACGGTGTTTTCCGGGTTGGTGACAGCCTGACGTTTGGCCGCTTGGCCGACGAGGCGTTCATTGTCGGTGAAACCGACGATCGAAGGCGTTGTACGCGCACCTTCAGCGTTTTCGATAACTCGGGCCTGCGAACCGTCCATGATGGCGACGCAGGAGTTGGTGGTCCCGAGGTCAATACCGATGACTTTGGCCATGCTCAAAATCCTCTCTTTGGCGATGTTGTGACGTTGGACCCATTTTGGCGTCCGCCGTCAATCCCAGTGATTTTGATCGGTCTGTGGCTCAGTCCGATCATGCTTCGAAGGGTATATAGGGAGGGGTTTCAGGGCCTGCAAGCCGCTGTCCGGGAGAGAATGGGCAAAAAAGCATCGTTTTATCGGTGTTGCCTGTCTCTTGAGCGCAGGACCATGGGGCAGGCATGTTGTGACCCAGCGTCATTTCCCGGCGCTCATCCGAGATAGAAGGTCGCGAGTCCGATTGCGGTCATGCTGGCCTGCCAAAGAAGGTCTTCATCCTCGGGGTTGCGTTCAGACGGCAGCAATTGTGCGGGACCGATGTGTGCCCGTGGCATCGCGGCCAAAAAAAATCGCCCCCCTTTTTGCGTCGGGTTTCAGGGCAGTTCAGCCGGATCATCCGCGCGCCTTTGATTAAGGCCGCTTCTGCAAGGACGCGCCGTGCCCAAGGTACAGCCGGTGATCGCGATGGTTTTGCCGGTTTGGTCCGTCAGGCGGTCTATGAGCGCATCGAATGGCAGTGTCGCAGGGGTTGGTCATTTGGTCATGCAAGCTTACTCAAAAGGAATGTCACTTTATATTTACGCCGTAAATATTGGCTAGGGGCGCCGTGCGGCTGCCATTGAGGGCTAGTTGTGCTTTGCCAGATAGCATCCGGCATTGTTTGAAGTGATGTTTATGCGCAGCCGTGTGGATTTTGCCGACCCGGTTTTGAGCAGGCCAATGATGGCCGGCGCGTCAATTCTGCGCGAGGTGTCTGCGGGGCGTCTTTGGGACAAGCAGCATGCGCCCGACCCAGATCTTCGGGCGGAGATGTTCAACTGGTGCCTAGTGCATGTGTTTGCCCAGCTGACGGTACAGGGCATGTTCGACAAAGACGGGATGCGGGATCTGGAAATCGGCGATATTCTTCTTGAAATGTCCTATCGGGACTGAATTGGAACTGCCGCAGATGAAGGGCCGGAGTATGCACTCAGATCATGGCCAGAGCGAACGTCAAATGGGACCAAACCCCGATCTTGTGATCCGTGGGGTGCGTCTCTGGCGTGGATATCTGGATGCTGCGGCGCAGGCGGATCTGGTGTCCGAGCTGCGCAAAGTGGTGGTGGCGGCGCCGTTGTTTTCTCCGATTACGCCGTCCGGCAAGCCGATGTCGGTGCGTATGACTTCGGCCGGGGATTTCGGATGGGTGTCGGATCGGCAGGGGTATCGCTATGCGCCAACACATCCTCGTGGCACGCCTTGGCCGGCGATTCCCGCGCAGATTCGCGACATCTGGGACACTCTTGCTGGTAGCGACAGGGCGCCGGAATGCTGCCTGATCAACTATTACGATCGCGCGGCGCGCATGGGGATGCATCAGGACCGCGATGAAGCGGATTTCTCACAGCCGGTTCTTTCGGTTTCTCTGGGCGATGATGCCTTGTTCCGCATCGGCAATGAGACGCGTGGCGGCAATACGGAAAGTCTGTGGTTGTCTTCGGGCGATGTGCTGGTGCTCGGCGGGGATGCGCGGCTGCTCTATCACGGCGTGGATCGGTTGAGGCCGGGGTCCAGCCAGTTGTTGCGGGACGGTGGGCGGATCAACCTGACGCTGCGGGTGGTCCGCTGACCGGCTCAGCGTCCGGCGCTCCAGCTGATAGAGGCACGTTTGCGCGTGAAGAATTCCGCTAGCAGGCCGACAACGAGAAAGACCATCGAAAAGATGACCGCATAGGCGATGGAGCTGTAATGCGGGTTGTAGTTCACAAAGGTAAAGCCGCGGGCCTGATCAATGGTGTGAAACAGTGGGTTCCAGGTGAACATGGAGCGCAGAAAGGCTGGCGTCTGGTTGGCCACGAACATCTTGCCCGAGGTGAACATATTGGCCCGGCTGTAAACCGTCTGGATGATTTGCACGGCGCGCGGGGCCCAGGGTTTGGCCGCGAGCAGAACCGTGCCGATGGCGGCGCCGGAAAACCAGGCCAGCAGCAGCATACCAAAGGCTCCCATGGGGTTCTGGATGTGTATCCCACCCTGTAGCAGGTAATAGCCCCCCAGAATGACGACAACGGACAGGACCTGAATGTAAAGCGCGCTGAGAGCCGCCGAAATGATGGCAATCGCGGTGTTCATCGGCGCGTGCTGCATCATCGGAGACGTCGCGTTTTCGGACCCCGCAACGGCGGCCAGCGCCTTGTTATGGGTGAGAAACAGAAAGATGCCGGACATGATAAACAGGATAAAGTCACCCCGAATGGCAGAGCCCCGCACCTGTAGAATGCTGTACATGAACGTGAAGATCAGCACGAGCATGACCATCTGAGTCATGTTCACGATCAACCCCATCAGCGGATTGCCGTGGGTTTTGCGCACATGGCGCACCGTGTTGACAAAGATCAGCCGCAGAATGTTCAGCGCGACCGACGTACCACTCTGTTTGGGCGTGTATTGAAACATCTCAGGTCAGCATCCTGTGACAGGTTTAAAACCGTTGCGCAGGGATTTCTTGCTGTTCCCTTGAACGCGTAGCATAAGAAGCTCTGAGGTGTCTTTCAACGAAAACGCGTTCACGCGTTGCAATTCAGGAGTAGCGATTTGGATTTTGAAAAGCTCGTCCCCCTCATGCGCAAGCTGGCCATTGAGGCCGGGGAGAAAATCATGAAAATTTACAATTCAGATGATTTCGAGGTCAAAACCAAGGAAGACGACAGTCCGGTGACCTTTGCCGACGAAGCTGCCGATGCGCTGATCTCTGCCGGTCTGCGCGCCGCGTTTCCTGACACGATCCTGATCACCGAAGAACAGGCTGCGTCCCACGATCTCAAAGCGGACACCTTTTTGATTGTTGATCCGCTCGACGGGACGAAGGAATTCGTCAAGCGTCGCGGCGATTTCACCGTGAACATCGCTTATGTTGAAAATGGCATCCCGGTGCGCGGTGTCGTCTACGCGCCAGTCAAGGGGCGTTTGTTCATCACCGGCGCTGACGGTCAGTCCTATGAGGAAACCGGAACGTTTGCCTTGGAAACACCGGGAGAGATGCGGAAAATCTCCGTCTCTACCCCGGACAACTCGGCGCTGATGATCGTGGCGTCAAAATCGCACCGCGATCAAGCGACTGAGGATTATCTGGCAAAATACAATGCGAAGGATAGCAAATCGGCGGGGTCGTCGCTGAAATTCTGTCTTGTCGCCACCGGAGAGGCCGATCTTTATCCGCGTGTGGGCCGGACGATGGAATGGGATACGGCTGCGGGCCATGCGGTGCTGCTGGGCGCCGGTGGCGATGTGGTGCGTTTCGACGACCATAGCCCGCTGCGCTATGGCAAGCCGGACTATGCCAACCCGTTCTTTATCGCCTATGCGCCCGGCGTTGAATTGAAGGAAGCCTGATGTCTGTTTTGATCGCTATTCCCGCCCGCTACGCCTCGACCCGCTATCCGGGCAAGCCGTTGGTCGAACTGGCCGGGGCCAGCGGGGTCAAGAAATCCCTGATCCAGCGCAGTTGGGAGGCGGCCATGGCCGTCAAAGGCGTGGATCGCGTTGTGGTGGCGACGGATGATGACCGCATTCGCACGGCTGCCGAAGCCTTCGGGGCAGAGGTGGTGATGACTTCAGAGAGCTGCGCCAATGGCACGGAGCGCTGTGCTGAGGCCTGGGAAAATCTGGGCAGCAGCTACGACATTGTGGTCAATCTGCAGGGCGATGCGCCATTGACGCCCGCCTGGTTCGTTGAGGATTTGGTCGCAGGTTTACGCGCTCATCCAACGGCAGAGGTGGCGACGCCGGTGCTGCGCTGTGATGGACGCGCCCTGAACGGCTTTCTCGATGATCGCAAGGCTGGCCGTGTCGGCGGCACCACCGCCGTGTTCGGGTCTGACCACAAGGCGCTGTATTTTTCGAAAGAAGTGGTTCCCTATACGTCTGAGGTCTATGCAGACGATGCGGCGACGCCGGTATTCCATCATGTCGGTGTCTATGCCTATCGCCCCTCTGCGCTGGGCGCCTATCCGAAATGGCCGACTGGCCCGCTGGAGACGCTCGAAGGGCTTGAGCAGCTGCGGTTCCTGGAACAAGAGCGTCCTGTGCTCTGTGTTGAGGTCGAGGCGCGGGGCCGTCAGTTCTGGGAATTGAACAATCCGCAGGATGTGCCGCGGATCGAGGCGATGCTGGCGGAGATGGGATCCGATTGAGATTTGTTATTGAGACGATTAATTTTTAAGCAATATGTGGCCCTTATGGGGGTGGAAGCGCAAAACTGTGCTATAGTTGCCCAAATTTCGTGCGCGTCTACTGACCCTGTGGGATTCGCGCACTAGTGTCATATCGTTCTTTTAATACACGAGCCCGAACAAGCGGGCCCAAAGGAGTAGAGATGAACCGTAAAGTGACAAAAGCGATCTTTCCTGTGGCGGGATTGGGAACGCGGTTTTTGCCAGCGACCAAATCCATTCCCAAGGAAATCATGACGCTTGTCGACCGTCCTCTTATCCAATACGCCATCGATGAGGCCCGTGCGGCTGGCATCAAAGAGTTCATCTTTGTGACCTCCAGGGGCAAAGGCGCTCTCGAAGACTATTTCGATCACTCTCCAGTGCTGGAGCAGGAGCTGCGTAAGAAGGGCAAGGACAAGCTGCTCGACGTGCTGGACAACACCAACATGGAAAGCGGCGCGATTGCCTACATCCGTCAGCATAAGGCACTGGGCCTTGGGCATGCGGTCTGGTGCGCGCGGCGTCTGCTCGATCCTAACGAACCTTTCGCGGTCATCCTGCCTGATGACGTAATTGCCGCTGAAAAGCCTTGTCTGCAGCAGATGGTCGAAGCCTATGAAGACCTCGGCGGCTCCATGGTGGCAGCGATGGAAGTGCCCGAAGACAAAGTGTCGGCCTACGGTGTGCTCGATGTCGAAAAGGACATGGGGAATGCCGTTTCGGTCAAGGGCATGGTGGAAAAACCCGCGCCGGGCACGGAGCCGTCGAATCTGGCCGTGATCGGGCGTTACATTCTGTCCCCGGCGGTGATGAGAAACCTCGACAAGATGAAGGCGGGCGCTGGTGGTGAGATCCAGTTGACCGATGCCATCGCCGATGAGATTGGCACTGAGCGCGGTGTGTATGGCTATCGTTTTGCCGGGCAGCGTTTCGACTGCGGCTCCAAGGCAGGGTTCCTGCAGGCGACGATTTCCTTCGGCTTGTCGCGTGACGATCTGCATGATGAGCTGCAGGAATATCTGGATGGCCTGGCCGCAAACCGGGCTGCCGCTGAATAAGGATTGGAGATGACCGCCACTGTTTTGGTGACTGGCGGTGCAGGCTATATCGGTTCGCATGCCTGTAAGGCATTGCGGGCCGCTGGCTACCTGCCCGTGACATATGACAACCTTTCCACAGGCTGGGCGGAGGCGGTCAAATTCGGCCCCTTGGAAGAGGGGGATTTGCTGGACCGCGCCCGGCTGGATGCGGTCTTTGCGAAACACAAACCCGTCGCCGTGATGCATTTTGCCGCCTTTTCCCAGGTTGGTGAAAGCATGAAGAACCCCGGCAAATACTGGCGCAACAATGTCATTGGCTCGCTGACGTTGATTGAGGCGGCTGTGGCCGCAGGTTGCATGAAGTTTGTCTTTTCCTCGACTTGCGCGACCTATGGCGATCAGGACAATGTGGTGCTGGACGAAGACTCCGTGCAATTGCCGATCAATTCTTATGGCGCTTCCAAAAAGGCGATTGAGGATATTCTGGCCAACTTCGAACAGGCCTATGATCTGAAGTCGGTGATTTTTCGCTATTTCAACGTTGCCGGGGGCGATCCGGAGGCCGAGGTGGGGGAATTCCACCAGCCGGAGACCCATCTGATTCCTCTTATGCTGGACGCGATCGCGGGCAAACGCGACGCGCTGACCATTTTCGGCACGGACTATGAGACTCCTGACGGGACCTGTATTCGCGACTATGTGCATGTCTGCGATCTGGTCGACGCGCATGTTTTGGGTCTGAAATGGCTCGAAGAGGGCAAGGGCAGCCGGGTATTCAACCTTGGCACTGGCAAGGGGTTTTCCGTGCGCGAGGTCATCGAGCATTCCCGGGCCGTGACCAATATGGATGTGCCCTATGTCGAAGGCGACCGTCGTCCTGGGGATTGCACCAAGCTGGTGTCTGGCTCTGAGCGTGCAGTGCGCGAACTGGGGTGGATGCCAAAACGCTCCACGCTTGAAACCATGATCCGGGACGCCTGGCTCTGGCATCAAACCGGCCATTACGAAGGTTAAGCCCGGCGTCTGTGGCGCGCGCAAACCCTGTTCCTATTTCCAACGCGACCGCCTAGTCTGTCCCTGATTTTCGGGGATGGATGCGCTTGGGACAGTTCTGGCAAACCTATAGGCTGCGGGTGTTGCGGCGCTATATGCTGTGGCGGGCGTTGCGCGCGCGCCATGCGCTTCACGCCTTGCGTGACCGAACCGGCGCTTTGGAGCCTCAGGACATTTTATGTTTCTCGGTTGTGCGCAATGAGGCGCTGCGCTTGCCCTATTTTCTGGACTACCACAGACGTCTGGGGGTGACTCATTTTTTGCTGCTGGACAATGGCAGCACGGATGGTTCGACGGAACTGCTGAAAGAAGCCGCGGATGTGTCGCTGTGGTCGACTGATGCGAGCTATAAGGCGGCGCGGTTCGGGATGGACTGGCTCAATTGGCTGTTGATGCGATACGGGCGCGGAAAATGGTGCCTGACACTTGATGCCGATGAGCTGTTTGTCTTCCCCAATCAAGATCGCCGCACGCTGAAAGATCTGACCGAAGAACTGGATCGCCGTGCATGTGGGGCAATGGGGGCCCTGATGCTGGATCTCTATCCGAAAGGCGCGGTTTCCGCAGGGGGCTATGTGGCGGGGCAGGACCCGCTTGAAGTCTTGCCCTATTTTGATGCAGGTCCCTATCGGGCGCGGCGACAGACACCGAAGCAAAACCTTTGTGTGCAGGGCGGTGTGCGGGCGCGGGTGTTTTTTCCGGATCAACCGCAATATGGCCCGACCCTGAACAAGTTGCCTCTGGTGAAATGGCATTGGCGCCACGCCTATTTCAATGCCACCCACGCCATGTTGCCGGCCCGGATGAACCTGTCTTATGACGGGCCGGGGGATGCGCGTCTTTCTGGTGCGTTGCTGCATACAAAGTTCCTGCCCGTGGTGGTGGATAAATCAGCCGAGGACCTGCGGCGTCAGCAGCATTTTGCGCGGCCCTTGGAGTATCGCGGCTATTACGATGCGCTTATGAAGGGGCCGGATCTGTGGTATCCCGGCGCCGTGCGCTACACAGGGTGGCGACAGCTTGCGGAGCTGGGGTTGTTGTCCGATGGCGGATGGTCCGGCGGCACGTCAGGGTCGGGCACTCGGATCTGAACAATTGTAGAATTTGCGGTGGATTGTGTATATTCCGAGGATGGTCTTCAGAAGACGTTTGCGTGAAAGACGCGCCTATTGTTTGTCTATGACAATCTGGGCGGGATGAAAAAGGATACAGCAGACAGGTGAGCGCGCGCTGGCCATATAAAATGCGGCTGAGACGTAAACAGATGCTCTGGCGGTCCTTTCGGTCACGCTGGGATCTGAAGGCTGTCCAGAATCGCACTGCCGCCATCGGCGCAGAGGACATCGTGGTGATCACGACGATGCGCAACGAGCGCATCCGCCTGCCGTATTTCCTGCAGTATTACCGCGACATGGGCGTGCGCCACTTCCTGATCGTGGACAACGACAGCGACGATGGTTCGCGCGCCTATCTTGAGACGCAGCCCGATGTGTCGCTCTGGCACACCACGGCAAGCTACAAAATGTCCCGTTTCGGGGTCTTTTGGATGAACTGGCTGGCGCGCAAATACTGTCACAATCATTGGACACTGACCGTCGATGTTGACGAATTCTTTGTCTACCCATTCTGCGACACCCGTCCGCTGCAGGCTTTGACAGACTGGCTTGATTCCTATGGTCGGCGCAGCTTTTCGGCCATGCTGCTGGATATGTATCCGAAGGGGCCAATTGATGCGCTGCGCTATGAAGAAGGGCAGAACCCTTTTGAGATCGCAGAGTGGTTTGACAGCGGCAACTACATGATTTCGATGAATGCGCTCTATCACAATTTGTGGATTCAGGGCGGCCCAAGGGCACGTGCATTCTTTTCGGACGAGCCGAAAAAGGCACCGTCCTTGAACAAGATCCCGCTGGTGAAGTGGCATCGCAGCTATGCCTACATGAATTCGACACATATGTTGCTGCCGCGCCGCCTGAATATGGTCTATGACACTGAAGGCGGAGAGATGTCTTCGGGCGTGCTGCTGCATGCCAAGTTCCTGCACACGCTGATGGACAAGACCGAAGAGGAATTGCAGCGCAAACAGCATTATGCGGGTGGGCGTGAATATCGCGCTTATCACAAGCGGCTCAGCCAGAATGCAGACCTGTGGTGCAATTGGTCCGAACGCTACATCAACTGGCGTCAGCTTGAAATCCTTGGGCTTATGTCGAAAGGGAACTGGGTATGACGGTCGGGGTGGTGATGATGGTTCACACCGCGCTGCGCCGCGCCGCGCAGGTGGCGCGCTATTGGGACGATCACGGGTGCCCGGTGATCATCCACGTCGATAAGAAGGTCGGCCACAGTGACCATCAGGCTCTGGTCGACAGCCTGAAGGGCCGCGACAATATTCTGTTTTGCGAACGGCACGCCTGCGAATGGGGAACATGGTCTCTGGTGGCGGCGTCTCAGGCCGGTGCGCAGATGTTGCTGGAGCGGTTTCCCGAGGCCAGCCATGTCTTTCTGTCGTCGGGGGCGTGCCTGCCGCTGCGATCTGCTGACGATCTGAAAGATTACCTTGCGGCGCGCCCGAGCACGGATTTCATTGAAAGCGTGACCACCGAGGATGTCCCATGGACGGTCGGTGGGCTTGACATCGAGCGGTTCACACTGCGGTTTCCGTTTTCATATAAAAAACAGCCGCGTTTGTTTGACCGTTATGTGGCGTGGCAAAGGCGGGTGGGCTTTGCGCGCAAAATCCCGGGCGGGCTGGTGCCGCATCTGGGGTCGCAGTGGTGGTGTCTGAGCCGTCAGACCCTGACAGCGATTTTCGAGGATCCGAACCGCAAGATCTATGACCGCTATTTCCGGAAAGTCTGGATCCCGGACGAAAGCTATTATCAAACGCTGGTGCGGCGTCATTCCAATCGTGTCGAAAGCCGGTCTCTGACCCTGTCGAAATTCGATTTCCGCGGTCAGCCACATGTGTTTTACGACGATCATCTGCAGCTGCTGCGCCGTTCGGACTGCTTTGTTGCACGCAAAATCTGGCCGCAGGCAGATCTGCTCTATGACACGTTCCTGAGTTCCGAACGCGATCCGATGAAAGGGATCGAGCCGAATCCGGGTAAAATCGACCGGATTTTTTCGAAGGCGCTGGAGCGGCGGGTTTCCGGGCGCCCGGGTCTTTATATGCAAAGCCGGATGCCGCGTTACGGCAAGGGCCACAACAAAACCAGTGCGCCCTATTCGGTGTTCGAAGGGTTCACCGAGCTTTTCGAGGACTTCGAAGATTGGCTGGGTCGCACTGTGAACGCACGGGTGCACGGTCATCTCTATGCGCCGGAGCGCGCGGAATTCGCCGGGCGCAAATGGGTCTTTTCAGGGGCTTTGTCCAGCCGGCCGGCGCTGCGTGACTACAACCCCTGTGGTTTTCTGACGTCGCTGATCTGGAATACCCGGGGGGAACGTCAATGTTTCATGTTCGGTCCGCGCGACACGCAGGACATCAACTGGCTGATGACGACCGACCCGAATGCGCAGATTTCGGTGATTTCAGGGGCGTGGCTGATACCTCTGTTTCGTTCGGAAGAGAATTTCTCTCTGCGTCGCAAAGAGGCGGCGCGTCTTCAGCGGATAGAAGCGGAACATCTGGATGTTCTGCGTTCTGAATATGTGAAGGCGCGTGTGCGAATCTGGACGCTGTCAGAGTTTCTTGAACTCGGGGTTGAACCCCTGCGCGAGGTGATCGACGATCTTTTGCCGCGCACCAACCGGCATGTTCTGGAACCTCCGAAGCTCCGGGATTTGACGGGCTTTTCGCAATTCCTGCAAGATCTGAAAAATCAGGGGATGAATCCCTATCTCGCCGGGGATTTTTCGACCAATACCGCCCCGAAACCGTCATCCGGCCCGCGCAAGCGCCCTTATCTGGTGAAATGATCCATGCCCAAGCCCTTTGAATATTTCGTGGTGTTTGCGGAAATGCGGACAGGTTCCAATTTTCTGGAAGAGAACATCAACGCCTATCCGGGGCTGACCTGCTGGGGCGAGGCGTTCAATCCGGTTTTCATCGGCGGCGCCAAGCGGACAGAGCTGCTGGGCATCGACATGGCTGCGCGCGAAGCGGCGCCGCTTGATCTGCTGGCGCGGATGCGGGCGGAGACCGAAGGGTTGGCGGGCTTTCGGTTCTTTCACGATCACGACCCGCGTATTCTCAAACATGTTCTGTCTGATCCGGCCTGCGCCAAGATCATCCTGACCCGCAATCCGCTGGAAAGCTATGTCTCGCGCAAGATTGCCGGGGAAACCGGCCAGTGGCGATTGGGGGATCTCAAGCATGCGAAAACCACCAAAGTGCCCTTCGACAAGGCAGAGTTCGAAGCGCATCTGGGGACGATGAAGGCCTTTCAGCTGTATGTGCAGCGGGAATTGCAGATCAGCGGGCAGACGGGGTTCTACATCAATTATGAAGACATTCAGGACGTCGAGATCCTGAACGGTTTGGCGCGGTTTCTGGGGGTTCATGACGCGCGGGACAAGACACGACAAAAGACCAAGGTGCAGAACCCGGCACCGATCACCGATAAGGTTTCCAATCCCGAAGATATGCTGCGGGCCCTGTCCGACATCGATCATTTCAACCTGTCGAACACGCCCAACTTCGAACCGCGTCGGGGGCCTGCGGTGCCCAGCTATGTCGCGGCGGCTGACGCGCCGCTGTTGTACATGCCGACTGCTGGCGGCCCCGAGGGCGCTGTCACGGGATGGCTGGCGAATTTGGATGGCAGGGAGGTGTCCGACTTGCTGCATGGCTTCACTCAGAAATCCCTGCGCCAGTGGAAGCGTCAGCACAAAGGGCATCGCAGTTTTACGGTGGTGTCGCACCCGGTGGTGCGGCTGCATCGCGCCTATTGCCGACATATCGTGGCGCAAGGCCCCGAAACCTACGGCGAAATCCGCGAGGTGCTGCGCACGACCTATGGGCTGCCCCTGCCGCTTTCGACGTCTGCGCCGGGGTATGACCTGGCGCAGCACCGTGCGGGCTTTCTGAAGTTCATTCATTTCGTGGCGGGCAATCTGAACGGTCAAACATCGCTTCGGGTCGACCGGTCCTGGGCCTCACAATCCGAGGTGATCAAAGGATTTGCCGAGTTTTCCTTGCCGGATATGATCCTGCGGGAAGACCGGTTGCAGGCGGATGCGGCCTATCTTGCGCAGATGGCAGGCTGCCGCGAAAAGGTCAGCCCGGCCGCAGAGCACGCAGATCAGCCCTTTGCGCTGGCCGACATCTATGATGCGGACATAGAGGCGCAGGTGCGGGCAGCCTATCAGCGGGATTACATGATGTTCGGATTTCAGCCCTGGCAGGGCTGAACGCAGAGATGCCGGCTCAGGCGGCTTTGATCGCCGGGCCTTCGGTCAGGATCGCGTGCAACGTGGTGACGTCGCTATTGGCGCGCAGTTTGGCACAAATGTCGCTGTCACGCATGGTGCGCGACACCAGAGCCAGTGCTTTCAGATGATCGACGCCCGATTCAGCCGGTGCAAAGAGGGCAAAGATCAGATCGACGGGCTGACGGTCGACCGCATCAAAGTCCATGGGTGTTTCCAGACGCATGAAGGCGCCGACAACGCGGTCCAGCCCTTCGATGCGCGCATGGGGCAGGGCAACGCCGTGGCCCACACCCGTGGGGCCAAGGCTTTCGCGTTCCTGCAGGGCGTCAATGGTGGTGCTGATCGCAAGACCATACGTCCCGGAGGCAATATCCCCCAAGTCCTGAAACAGGCGTTTCTTGCTCGTCATTTTGCCGACGACCTTAATGGCCTGCGGATTCAAGATCTGTGAAATATTCATAAGAGGTTTACCCGCCCCGACCCGTCGAGGCGGGCCAAGTCTGTTAAGTCGCGTTGTTAGGGTCAATCCAGCCGATGTTCCCATCCGGGCGGCGGTAGACCACGTTTACTTCGGTCTTTCCTTCTTTGTGGAATACAAGAACAGGTGCCCCGGCAAGTTCCATCTGCATCACCGCTTCGCCAACCGTGAGGGTCGGGATCTTCGCTTCCATCTCAGCGATGATCATCGGCTGCAGGGATTCGGGCTCGTTCTCCTCATCGTATTCCGACGCGGCGAGGATATACTGGGAACCTGCGAAGAGTTCAACCGGCTCGGCCCGATCCTTGTGGTGGTCTTTCAGGCGGCGTTTGTAGCGACGCAGCTGCTTGTCCATTTTTTCGACGCAGGCGTCGAAGGCGGCGTAGATTTCATGCGCATGTGCACTGGCCTGTGCCGTCAGGCCGGACGAAAGATGGACCACGGCTTCGCAAACATATTCTGCGCCGCTTTTCGAGAAGACCACATTCGCATCAGTCGGGCGTTGCGCGTATTTTTCAAAGACCGCGTCGAGCTCCGTTTGGACATGCGTTTGCAGGGCTGCGCCGATGTCGATTTGCTTTCCGCTGATTTGGTACCGCATTGATACCTCCTTCTTTCTTCTGACCTAAGCGCTCGACGCCTCCTCCGGCGTGGGGCGAGGTCTGGGGTTTTTGTTCGAAGCGGGAGTTGAATACATGCGCTTTTGCCGGAACCCAAGCAGAAAACCGGGGTATGTTCTGGGCGCCCTCAGGCGGCTGTTCGCCGTGGCGCAGGCAATTTTACGCGCGTCATGCATCCCCTGTATTTGGCGGCAGAATGCGGGTGATTGTCAATGAAAACCGGCAATCCGGAAGGCATTCATATGCGGAAATTGTCGCCCAGATAGACCCGGCGCACGGTTTTATCCGCCACGATTTCTTCTTTGCTGCCCGACATCAGCACCGCGCCATCATGCAAAATATAAGCGCGGTCGATAATGCCCAATGTTTCCTGCACGTTATGGTCGGTGATCAGAACACCAAGGCCGCGGGTCTTCAGATCGGAGACCAATTCGCGGATTTCTGCCACGGCGATCGGATCGACCCCGGCGAAAGGCTCGTCGAGCAGGACATAGGAGGGATTCGAAGCCAGACAGCGGGCAATTTCGACTCGCCTGCGTTCCCCGCCTGACAGCGACAGCGCTGGCGCGCGCCGCAGATGCGAAATCGAAAACTCCGACAGAAGATCTTCAAGTTTTTCGCGCCGCAGATGCGGATCTTCCTCGGAGACCTCAAGGATCGCCAGAATATTGTCTTCGACGCAGAGGCCGCGGAACACCGAGGCCTCCTGTGGCAAATAGCCGATGCCCATCTTGGCACGGCGATACATGGGAAACTGCGTGATGTTGCGCCCGTCGACCAGAACCTGTCCGGCTTCGGGCATGACCAGCCCCGCGATGGCATAGAAGCAGGTGGTCTTTCCCGATCCGTTCGGCCCAAGAAGGGCGACGACCTCGCCGCGCTCCAGATCCATAGAGACGTCCCGAATCACGGTGCGTTTGCGGTAACCCTTGCGCAGATTTCGGACCCGTAGCCCGGTGGTCTCAGACATCAGTTGTTCCCGGGTTGCAGGATGGTTTTGACACGGCCGTCCATCCGTCCGGTGCCCGTGGCAAGATCGATGACCATGCGTTCGCCCGACAGTGCGCTCTGGCCCTGTGTCAAGAGAACGCGACCCGACAGGGTGATCGTCCCTGATTCGAGATCGTATTCGGCATTTTGGGCTTCTGCGGTTTCGCCAGCGTTGGTGACAATCACATCGCCAGTCGCGAGCAGTTTGGAAATCTTGTCGCCATCGTCGCTGTAGATCACGTCGACGCCTTCGGCCCCCAGTCGCATCTCGCCCTGAGCAATCAGCACGTTGCCATTGAAGGTCGCCTGACCCGAGGTCTGATCGACGCTGAGTTGATCTGAGGTGATTTCCACGGGCAATGAGCTGTCTTGCCGAAAGTTTCCAAAGGCGATGTTCGTGCCCTGTGACAGGGCAGGCCCGCTGACGGCCATCAGAGACAGGCTGAAAACGGTCGCAAGTGAAATGGTCCGGAGCATAGGCACGTCTTACCCTTTGAAAGTTACGGCTGATATACCAGCTTTACGCCGTTCTTGAAAACCAGAAGGTATCGATCCGTCTCAGTATCATGAGAGATTTCCATGGAGCCAGCGGTCAGATTGCCTGGAGGTCCGTCAGCTTCCACGGCACCGGGGCTTTCGATGTGGCTGGTGTCGAGCATGGTGGCGATGCGACTGGACTGGATCTTATAGCCGGTCGAGGTGGCGATCTCGACGTCGCCGGACAATTCCGCGATCTGGCCGGGGCCATCCAGCACGGCATTGTCGGCCCGCAGGGTGATGGTTGCGCTTTGCGGCAGTTGCAACCGTCCTTCTACGGCAGAGGAATTCACCACATCGGGGGTCGACAGATCCGGCCGTACCTGATTGGCGGCGATTTCCAGAGCGGCGCCGTCTGAGGTGACAGTGGCGAAAGAGGGATTGTCGATCCGCTGCTCGCGCGCGAGAGTTTCCAATTCCACCTCGGCATAGGGGATGGACAGGCTGACCTCCTTGCCGCGCGCAAACAGGAACAGCGTCGCCAGAACCGCGAGGCTTGCCAGCGGCAGCACGATTTTGGCGAATGCGACGAAGCGCGAATAGGAGTTGTCGAACCGGGCCATAGAACCCTCTTACATGACCCCGGCGCGAAGGCAGTCCTGAATCTTCAGAATGCCGCAGGGGCGGCCATCTTCGGCGGGATCCCGCACAAACAGGCAGGTGATCGCGCGTTCGTCCATGCGGGCGACGGCCTTTTCGGCGAGGGCATCAGAGGCGATGGTCATCGGATTGGCGGTCATGATGTCGCCAGCGGTCTTGTCCAGCAAACCGTCGATATGACGGCGCAAATCCCCGTCGGTGATGATGCCTTGCAGATGCCCGTCAGCGTCCACGACGCCCACGACGCCAAAGCCCTTGGCGGAAATCTCGTTCAGCGCGGCGCGCATGTCTGTGTCAGCCGTGACCAGCGGCATATCGCCGTGCATCAGGTCGCGGACCTTGGTCAGTCGCGACCCCAGCTTGCCGCCCGGATGCAGGACGCGGAAATTGTCGGCTGTGAAGGCGCGGTGCTCCATTAGTGCCACGGCCATTGCATCGCCCAGCGCCAGCGTCATCGTGGTCGATGTGGTGGGGACGATCCCATGTCCGCAGGCCTCTTCGGCCTTGGGCAGGATCAGCGCCACATCGCTGGCCCGGATCAGAGAGCTGTCTGGATTGGAGGCCACACCGATGGTCGGGATCTTGAAGCGGCGGGTGTAGCCGATCAGATCCGCCAGTTCCGGGGTTTCGCCAGAGTTCGACAGGATGAGACAGACATCATCGCTGCCGATCATGCCCAGATCGCCATGGCTGGCTTCGGCTGGGTGCACGAAATGTGCGGGCGTTCCGGTCGAGGCGAGCGTGGCCGCAATCTTGCGCCCGATGTGGCCGGATTTCCCCATGCCAGAGACGATGACGCTGCCCTTGGCCCCAAGAATCAGCTCCAGCGCGTTGGCCAGGGGTGTGCCGATGCTGTCACCCAGCAGGGTGAGCGCCTCGGCTTCTTGTGTGATGACGCGACGGGCGGTGGCGAGAAAAGCATCCGCTTGGGCCATGGGGACCTCCTTGGGGAACGGGATTAATGGGCAAAAATGTCGACGTCCGGCCAGCCCTCAAGATCGAGGCGGGCGCGGGTCGGCAGGAAATCGAAACAGGATTGGGCCATTGCCATACGTCCTTCGCGTTCCAGCATCTCATTGAGCTTGTCACGCAGCGCATGCAGGTGCAGCACATCCGAGGCCGCGTAGTCGAGCTGCGCCTTTGTCAATTCGGCGGCGCCCCAGTCGCTCATTTGCTGGTATTTGGAAATGTCCACTTTCAGCAGTTGGTCCAGCAGATTGCGCAACCCGTGGCGGTCGGTGAAGGTCCGCACGAGCTTTGAGGCAATCTTGGTGCAATAGACGGGTTCGGCCAGAGTTCCGAAGGTGTGGTACATTGCCGCGATGTCGAAACGGCCGAAATGGAACAGCTTCAGCACGTTCGGATCGGCCAGCATGCGGCACAGATTCGGCGCGGCGGTCTGGCCACGGGCGACCTGCACCATATGGGCATTGCCGTCGCCGCCGGACATTTGCACCAGACACAGCCGGTCCCGATGCGGATTCAGCCCCATGGTTTCACAGTCGATTGCCACCACAGGTCCGAGATCCAGATCGTCGGGCAGGTCGTTTTGATACAGGAAATTTGCCACCGCTTGGCCTCTCGCGCTGTCTTTCGCTTTGGTTCTGTCAATAAGGCCAAGCCGCCGTATGGGCAAGGCTGGCCCGACGGGACAGCGGAAAACACCTGCGGCAAGCGGTTCCGCGCTGTTTGCGGGGTCTGTCAGAGAGTAGATCAGGGGGCCGTGTCGGGGGGCGAAATCTGTGCCTTTTCCATTGGGATCAGGTTGCGCAGGGCCTTGAGCGCCGGGTAGAGTTGTCCATTGTCCGCAGCCAGCCGTGCTTTGCTCAAAAAGTCATGGCTGGTGGGGTCGGTCAGGAGCTGGGACAGGTCGCAGATGCCCTGGGACAGTTGCGATTGCGCGACGTCTGGCGGCAGCGTGCCGGAGAGGGCCTGCTGCGCGATGTAGCAGACCCGGCGCACCGGGGTCGTGACCTCTTCGGGCGACAGTGCCTCACGCATGCGCAGAACATTGGCGTCGGGTGTCATGATGGACAGCCGCGCCCGGCGATCGCCATTTTCGATCAGCACGCCATTCACAACAATCTGCTCCCGGGGTGCCAGTTTCAGAACCAGTCCGCTCATGCCCGTCCCCGTTGTCGATGCGACGCGCCAGACGATACGTTTCGGAAGCTGTGCGTCAGCATAAGGGGGGGCAAATGGGTTGGCATGTTGGCTCTTTCGTGTGTTTGATGCCGTTTGACGTCACGGATCTGTGCACGGTTGGTCTGTGATATCGGATGATCGAAATGTGCCTGTGAAAGCCTAAAAGTTCCCTAAGCGCCGAAAAAGAAATGCGATTGCATAGTTGCGGTGGCTGGGGGCATATCTTTAAATCTGCACAACCTGACGTGGGAGGCGGTTCGATGTCAGTTCGTTTTTCTGACGCGCCGTCCGAGGCGTTCCGGCGACAGCTTGAGAGATACGCTGCGCGTGACCTGCGATGGCAACGCCTGTCGGGCGGTCGCACCAATGCGCTGTGGCGCGTGACCGGCGACCGCGATGGCGGGGCTCTAGATTGGGTGGTGAAGCTCTATGATCCGACGCGGGCCAATGCCCTGTTTCCGAATGATGGCACAGCAGAGCGTGCTGCGCTGCGTGCTTTAGCAACGACGGGGCTGGCGCCGGAGCTGATCGACGACATTTCCGTGCCGGGCCAGAGATGCCTGATCTACGGCCATATGGCGGGCAGGCCGCTGGTGCAAACCGATGCGGCTGTTCTTGCTGCGTTGGGCCGGTTACACGCCATCGCGCCTCCCGAAGGGCTGCGCCAGATCGATGGCACGCCCGCTGGGATTTCGCGTCAGGCAGAGACCTTTTTGCATGGGTGCACGGGGCCGCAGGCGGCAGAGCTTTGGCGTCAGCGACCGGTGGTCGGGGCCGTTGCGCCCGCCGCATCTTGTTTCCTGCATGGGGACCCGACCCCGGCCAATGCGCTGGTGCGGGGCGACAGGCGGTGCTTTGTTGACTGGCAATGTCCGGGGGTCGGCGATCCGGTCGCGGATCTGGCAATCGCGCTGTCCCCGGCGATGCACCACGTTTATGGCCGGCGCCCTTTGCGTCTCAGCGAAGAAGAGACCGCCCTGACGGGCTATCCCAAGGCGGGGGTCGTGGCCCGCTATCGGCATTTGCGGCCGCTCTATCGCTGGCGGATGGCGGCCTATTGCCTGTGGAAGGCATCGCAGGGCGAAGTGATCTATGCCGAGGCCGCCGCTTTGGAAATTAGCTGACGGCCAGCGCGATCAGCGCCCCGATCCCGGCAGACACAGCGCCGCCGCAGATCAGGATCGCTGCGTTGCTCCAGCGGTTCGGGTGGGCCGGCGGTTCCGGCGTCCGGGTCTGGGCGACCAGTGCGGCTTCGGTCAACTCGGGCAGCTTGGGGCCAAACCGCGCCAGCACGATGGCCGTTTTCCGAAGATCGCGCAGCAGCGCCTTGGGGCCGATATTTGATTTGATGTAATCTTCGACCACCGGCTTGGCGACTTCCCAGATGTTGATATGCGGGTTCAGAGACCTTGAAACGCCTTCGACCACGACCATGGTGCGTTGCAGCAGGATCAGTTCTGTGCGGGTCTGCATGCCGAAACGTTCGGTCACCTCGAAGAGGTATGACAACAGCCGGGCCATGGAAATATGCGACGCATCCATGCCGAAAATCGGCTCTCCAACGGCGCGCAGGGCGCGGGCGAATTCATCGACATCACGATCGGCCGGGACATAGCCCGCTTCGAAATGCACTTCGGCGACGCGTTTGTAATCCTTTTTGATAAAGCCATAGAGGATCTCGGCATAGACCCGGCGGGTGTATTCGTCGAGCACCCCCATGATGCCGAAATCAAGCGCGATGATATCCCCGTTCGGGGCGATTTTCAGGTTGCCTTGGTGCATATCCGCATGGAAAAAACCGTCGCGTAGGGCGTGTTGCAGGAACACTTGCAGTACACGCTCGCCCAATGCGGCACGGTCGTGCCCGGCGGCGATGATTTCGTCAATGTCGGAGGCGGTGATGCCCTCGACCCATTCCAGCGTCATGACGCGCCGTGACGACAGCGCCCAGTCCACGGCGGGCACGGAAAACCCTTCGTCCTCCGTGGTGTTGGCGTAGAACTCAGAAGCCGAGGAGCTTTCCAGCCGCAGGTCCAGTTCGCCTTGGACCACGCCTTCGAAATGGGCCACCACATCGGTCGGGCGAAGGC
Organism: uncultured Celeribacter sp.; assembly: GCF_963675965.1. Lineage (NCBI taxonomy): Bacteria > Pseudomonadati > Pseudomonadota > Alphaproteobacteria > Rhodobacterales > Roseobacteraceae > Celeribacter > uncultured Celeribacter sp. The sequence goes on from NZ_OY780935.1 coordinate 2,215,215, forward strand.
GACGCGAAGCGGGGGACAATTTTTCGATCAGCGAGGCGGCAAAATAGAAGGCGTCGATATCCTTGCGAAAAGCGCGTTCGATGCCCGGACGCAGCACCTTGATGGCGACCGGCTGTCCGGTGTCAGCGCGGGCCGCTTTGTGAACTTGCGCGATGGACGCGGCAGCCACGGGTTCGGAAAACTCGGAAAACATCTCGGCCAGCGGGCGGCCGAGTTCCAGCTCAACCGTTTTGATGGCCCGGTCACGCGGGAAGGGGGGCAGCTTGTCCTGCAGCATTTGCAGCTCTTTGGCCAGATCCGTTCCGACCACGTCTGGGCGCGTCGAAAGGATCTGGCCGAATTTGATATAGGCCGGACCCAGCGCGGTCAGGGCGCGCGGCACCGGTGGAACGGACTCGTCGCCTTTGTAGCCCAGCCATTGAAACGGCCAGACCAGGGTGCGTGCCAGTACGCGCAGCAGTTTGGGCGCCTCGAGTGCGTCCATGGCTTCGCGCATCGCTCCGGTGCGTTCCATCGTTGCGCCGGTGCGGATCAGCCGCCAGATGTTGTGAGGCCCCCGCATCAGATTTTCCACCCGGAATGCAGCGCGGCAATGCCCATGCTGAGATTGCGATAGCTCACATTTTCAAAACCGGCGGTCCGGATCATTTTGGCAAAGGTCTCCTGATCGGGGAATTTGCGGATGCTTTCGACCAGATACTGATAGCTGTCGCGGTCGCCGGCGATCATTTGCCCCATGCGGGGGATGACGTTGAAGGAATAGAGGTCATAGGCCTTTTGCATGGCGGCATTCGGCAATTGCGAAAACTCCAGCACCATCAGCCGGCCACCGGGTTTGAGAACGCGGTAGGCTTCGGAGAGCGCGTCGGGAATGCGGGTGACGTTCCGGATACCAAAGGAAATTGTGTAGACGTCGAACTGGTTGTCTTCGAACGGCAACTGCATCGCATCGCCGGTGACCCAGTCCAGATGATCTGCCATCTGTTCGGCTTCGGCACGTTTGCGACCTTCGACCAGCATCGATTCCGTCATGTCGAGCACCACCGAAGAGGCGCCCGGTGCGCGATTGAGGAAACGGAATGAAATATCGCCGGTGCCGCCGGCCACATCAAGCAACCGCTGACCGGGGCGCGGGGCCAGCCAATCCATCATTGCGTCTTTCCAGACCCGGTGGATCCCCATCGACATCACATCGTTCATGATGTCGTATTTCGACGCGACCGAGGTGAAGACACCATGGACCATCCCGGCTTTCTGATCTTCGGCCACATCCTTGAAGCCGAAATGTGTGGTCTTGTCGCCCGTGTCGCTCATCGCTCTTGAACCTTTCTCGAAACTTACCCTTCTTATAGGCCTCATGCCGGGCGTGACAATCGCAACCGAAATCACAGAGGGGTCAAAATGCCGGAATTGCCAGAGGTCGAGACGGTTCGTCGCGGGTTGGAACCCTCTATGGCGGGGGCGCGGATTGCGCGGGCGGAGGTCAACAGACCCGATTTGCGCTGGCCTTTTCCGGACCGCATGGCCGAGCGTCTGACCGGCGCGCGTGTCGAAAGACTGCGGCGGCGGTCGAAATATATTCTTGCCGATCTGGATACGGCAGAGACCCTGTTGATCCATTTGGGCATGTCCGGGCGGATGACGGTCTCTGGCGATCCTTTGGGGCAATTCGTTCATGAGCACCCGATGCCAGTGAAACACGACCATGTGGTGTTTCACATGGACAATGGTGCGCGGGTGACCTTCAACGATCCGCGTCGGTTCGGGGCGATGGATCTGATGCCGACCGGGCAGGAGAGTGCCCATCCGCTGCTGGCCCGTCTCGGTCCGGAACCTCTGGGCAACGCATTCAGCGAGGATCATCTTGTCGCGGCCTTAAAAGGCAAGGCCACTCCGATCAAAACAGCGCTTCTGGATCAGCGCATCATCGCCGGGCTGGGCAACATATATGTGTGCGAGGTGTTGTTTCGCGCAGGCATTCATCCGGCGCGCAAAGCCGGGCGCATTTCCGCACCTCGGGTGGCGGGGCTGGTGCCGATCATCCGCGACGTGTTGACTGAGGCGATTGAAGCCGGGGGCTCCTCGCTCAAGGATTTTCGACAGGCCGACGGAGAACTGGGCTATTTCCAGCATCGTTTTCGGGTGTACGGGCGTGAAGGCGCCCCCTGCGTCACGCCGGGCTGCGGGGCGACGGTAAAACGCATCGTGCAATCGGGGCGATCCAGCTTCTTTTGTCCGAGCTGCCAAAGATAGCTTGATCCTTATGGGGCAGGTGTTAGGACTCCGGGAAACGCCTTGGGCATGGAGGGACAGATGGCCTATAAAACGCTCATCATCGAGATCAAAGACGATGTGGAACTGATCCGGCTGAACCGCCCGGATGCCATGAATGCGCTGAACTCTGAACTGTTGGGCGAGCTGGCGGATGCGTTGAAAAAGGCGGATCGCGACCCGAAGGTGCGGGTGATTGTCCTGACCGGCTCGGAAAAGGCCTTTGCGGCTGGCGCCGACATCAAAGAAATGTCTGCCAAGACCTTTGCCGATGTCACGACCAGCAATTTCTTTGCGACCGAAGCCAACAGCATCGACGCAACCCGCAAGCCCGTTATCGCGGCTGTGGCAGGCTATGCGCTGGGCGGGGGCTGCGAATTGGCGATGATGTGTGACTTTATCATTGCCGCTGATACGGCCAAGTTCGGCCAGCCCGAAATCAATCTGGGGATCACGGCCGGTCTGGGCGGTACGCAGCGCCTGACGCGTTTCGTGGGCAAATCGAAAGCCATGGAAATGCATCTGACGGGCCGGTTCATGGATGCCGAAGAGGCGGAGCGGTCCGGGCTGGTGTCTCGGGTGGTGCCCGCCAAGAAGCTGCTCGACGATGCGCTGGCCACTGCTGCGAAGATTGCCGAGAAAAGCGCGATCTCCGTCGCTGCCGCCAAGGAATCGGTCAAACGGTCCTATGAAACGACGCTGGCCGAAGGCGTGTTGTTTGAACGCCGGTCGTTTTATGCGCTCTTTGCCACCGAAGATCAGACCGAAGGCATGACGGCCTTTATGGAAAAACGCGAACCGCAGTTCCGCGACAAGTAAGCCCGGGGGCGTTGATATATCGCCCTCTGGTGAATTCGGGCTTTTCTTTTGGGTGATTCTCACCTAAAGGGACGCCTTACATGCGCGTGGAGCCCGCTTTAGGCTATGATGATCCTCCCCGAAAGGGTGGCGAGGCAGTTCGCGCAATCGAAATTGTAACACGACCTCTAAGAGGAAAAGATCATGGCAAATACGCCCCAGTCCAAGAAACGCGCCCGTCAGGCCGTTCGCCGCACCGACGTCAACAAAGCACGCCGTTCCCGTATCCGCACCTACCTGCGCAAAGTCGAAGAAGCCATCGCTTCCGGCGATCAGGCAGCGGCTCAGGCGGCTCTGAAAGCGGCTCAGCCGGAGCTGATGCGCGGCGTCACCAAAGGCGTGGTTCACAAAAACACCGCGTCCCGCAAAATGTCCCGCCTGTCTTCGCGTGTGAAGGCTTTGGGCTAAGTCTGCGGACGAAGACAACAGGTCTATGGCCCGGTCTGTGAATCTGGGCTGTACCTGTGAACATCTTTTTAAAGCGCGCCTTTTGGGTGCGCTTTTTTTATTGGGCTGCTGGTGTGCTTTTGGGGCGCATGATGTCTGGGCGTCTGCCTCAAATTGACGCGGCTGTGCGACGAATCTCTCGCAGGCGCGGTGGGATGACAAAAATCAGCGGCAGAGACAATGGCGTAAGGTCAGTTTGCAGATCAGATGTTAAATTCTGAGGCAAAGCTGACACGAAGATATGGGTCCAAAAGGGCTTTTTGGATTCGGTTTCGGGAAAGACAGAGTCAAGCGCGAAGTTCGATTGCGCCGGGGGCTTAGGGGTTGCTAGCTTACCCCTGCGATTCACGTCGTCTTGGGGGGACATTCAGGGATCGTGCACCGACTTCGTTTCAATTGGAATGATGTGGCATCTGCCAATGCTGTGCACATTTCTGAAGCCTTTTCGCGAGTTGGGGTACTTGCGGAGGGGCTGACCAGTACGGATCACGATCTGCCTGTGATCCGGCTTGGCCTGTCCGTAATAATCCCGCGGATGCACTGATACCGCTCTGTGTTCTGAGTTGCGTTTGAAGCTGCCGTTTCAGATGCACAATTTTGGATGAACACAGGGTGTATGTGATGCTGCCACCGCGATCGAAATAGGCATCGGTGCCGAAGACATGCGACTTTTTGAGGGTGTCGTGTGATATGTCTTCTGTTGCCTGGCCTATGGCGTTCAAGACGACCCGCAACAGAGCCATGGCTGACGCAGAGAAACTGCGGCAGTTTGATGCTGGCCCGGCCAGCAGACATACAAGAACGATAACGGGTCGAAGAACGAAAATGAAAAATGATACGTGGGGACGTGTTAAACCGCAGTTGCTCGAAGCAGTGGGCCGCAACAATTTCGCGAACTGGATCGAACCTCTCAGTCTGAAGCAAATCGAAGATGGCGTTGCGGTGTTTTCCGTGCCCACGAGTTTTATGGCGAATTGGGTGTCGCGCAATTTTGCAGACACCATCCTGTCACATCTGAAGGCGGCCAACAGCGAGGCAACGCGGGTGGAATTCAAAGTCGAGGTGCAGCAACCCGTTGCCGCGACCGAGACTGCGTCTGCATCGCCCGTGGCCGAGCAGCATCGCCCGGTCCCGGCGCAGCACGCGGCTCCGAATGTAGTGGACCCTGCCGATCTGCCGAGCGCGCCTCTGGACGCACGCTTCACCTTTGAAAACTTCGTGGTCGGCAAGCCCAACGAATTGGCCCATGCCGCCGCACGCCGCGTGGCCGAAGGTGGGCCGGTGACCTTCAATCCGCTGTTTCTCTATGGGGGCGTGGGGCTCGGGAAGACCCACCTGATGCACGCCATTGCCCATGAGGTCCGCATCCGTAACCCTGAAGCCCGTGTGCTCTATCTGTCGGCGGAACAGTTCATGTACCGCTTCGTGCAGGCGCTGCGTGATCGACAGATGATCGACTTCAAACAGATCTTCCGTTCGGTCGACGTTCTGATGGTCGACGATGTGCAGTTCATCGCAGGCAAGGATTCGACGCAGGAAGAGTTCTTTCACACCTTCAACGCGCTGGTGGACCAGAACAAGCAGATCATCATCTCTGCCGACCGCGCGCCGGGGGAAATTAAGGATCTTGAGGACCGGATCAAATCGCGGCTGCAATGTGGTCTGGTGGTCGATTTGCATCCGACCGATTATGAGCTGCGCCTGGGCATCTTGCAGACCAAGGCAGACGCCTACCGTGTGCAATATCCGGACCTGAAATTCGCAGATGGGGTGCTGGAGTTCCTGGCCCATCGCATTTCCACCAACGTGCGCGTGCTGGAAGGGGCGCTGATGCGTCTGTTCGCATTCGCCTCTCTGGTTGGGAGGGAAATCACGTTGGATCTGACGCAGGAATGTCTGGCGGATATTCTCAAGGCCTCTGATCGCAAGGTCACGGTCGAGGAAATCCAGCGCAAAGTGTCCGAACATTATGCGATCCGCCTGTCTGACATGATCGGTCCGAAGCGGGTGCGCTCCATTGCACGTCCGCGTCAGGTGGCGATGTATCTGGCCAAGCAGCTGACCGCGCGGTCTCTGCCGGAAATCGGACGCCGCTTTGGCGGGCGCGACCACACCACCGTGATGCATGGGGTGCGCCGTATCGAGGAACTGAAAGTGACCGACAGCCAGATCGCTGATGATTTGGAAATGCTGCGCCGGACTCTGGAAGCCTGAGGGCGGCGCGCTGCAAATGCGCTGCAAAACTGAAACCAAAGCGATGCACCGCCGCGACAAATGTCGTTGGCGGTGCCTGCGTCTCTTGACGATCCGGCGCTGAGACAACACAGTCGCCGTAAACAAGCGCTTGCGCCCGGCGGGGAATGGTTTACCCTCTCCGCCCCGGCCTATGAATTTTACGAGGGTGGCATGAAAATCAGCATCGAACGCGGCACGCTTTTGAAAGCCGTTTCTCAGGCGCAATCTGTCGTCGAACGTCGCAACACCATTCCGATCCTCGCGAACGTGTTGATCGAGGCCGAAGGTGACACGGTTTCCTTCCGCGCGACCGATCTGGACATCGAAGTCGTCGACAAATGTGCGGCCATGGTCGAACGGGCGGGGGCAACGACCGTTTCGGCTGTCACCCTGCATGAAATCGTGCGCAAGCTGCCCGATGGCGCCATGGTGCAATTGACCGATGACGGGGCTTCCGGGCGCTTGACCGTGGAAGCGGGCCGGTCGAATTTTTCGCTGGCCACGCTGCCCAAGGAAGATTTCCCGGTGATGGCGTCCGCGGAATATGACAGCAACTTTGCCGTCCCTGCCCCGGTTCTGCGCCGGTTGTTCGACAAATCGAAATTTGCCATCTCGACCGAAGAGACCCGCTATTACCTGAACGGGGTCTACATGCATGTGGCCGACAGCGAAAACGGGCGCGCCCTGCGCTGCGTGGCCACCGACGGGCACCGTCTGGCGCGCATTGATGCGCCGCTGCCGCCCGAAGCGAGCGATATGCCCGGTGTGATCGTGCCACGCAAAACCGTGGGGGAGTTGCGCAAGCTTCTGGACGATGATGAAATGAGCATAGCCGTCTCGGTCTCTGAGGCCAAAGTGCGCTTTGCGACGCCGGATATCACCCTGACCTCCAAGGTCATTGATGGCACCTTCCCGGATTACACCCGGGTTATTCCCATGGGCAACACCCGCAAGCTTGAGGTGGATGCCGCCGAATTCGCCAAGGCCGTCGACCGGGTGGCCACGGTGTCGTCAGAGCGCTCCCGTGCCGTCAAGCTGTCGCTGGACGAAGACAAGCTGGTCTTGTCGGTGAATGCCCCGGATTCGGGTGCGGCCGAAGAGGAGCTGGCCGTGGCCTATAACGACGAACGCCTGGAGATCGGGTTCAACGCGAAGTACCTTTTGGAAATCGCGTCTCAGGTGGACCGCGAAAACGCCGTCTTCCTGTTCAACTCTTCCGGCGATCCGACGCTGATGCGAGAAGGCAATGACACCTCCGCCGTCTATGTCGTCATGCCGATGCGGGTGTGAGTATTTTTCCAGCAAAGGAAACGAGTGAGGCGCGATGGGCGGCCTGTTCATAGAAGAGCTGAGCCTGTCGCATTTCCGCTCCCACAAGGCCGCGCGTCTCGAGTTGGACGGGCGGCCTGTCGCCATTTGGGGCCCCAATGGCGCGGGCAAGACCAATATTCTTGAGGCCGTTTCGTTGCTGTCGCCGGGCCGCGGCCTACGGCGCGCCAGCCCGGATGAGGTTGCGCGCAAGCCCGAAGGGTTGGGGTGGAAAATCCGTGCGGACCTGCAGTCGCTGCACCAGTTGCATGAGATTGAAACCTGGGCCGAACCGGCTGCCTCGCGCACTGTGCGCATTGATGGCAAGACCGCGCCACAGGTGGCGCTGGGGCGGATTGCGCGGGTGGTCTGGCTGATCCCGGCGATGGACCGGCTTTGGATCGAGGGTGCAGAAGGGCGGCGCCGGTTTCTGGACCGGATGGTGATGTCCTTTGAGCCGCGCCATGCCGAGGTGGTTCTGGCCTATGAAAAGGCGATGCGCGAACGCAACCGCTTGCTCAAGGATATGGTGCGCGATGCCCATTGGTATGACGCGCTGGAGGCGCAAATGGCCGAACATGGTGCCGCCATCATGGCGCACCGGATGTCGACCCTGACCCGCCTGGCAGAGGCGCAGGAGGGCGCGCAGACGGTTTTCCCCGCGGCAGAGCTGTCACTCAAGGCCTCTGACGACATGGAACTGCCGGTCGAGCAAGAGGCACTTTTGACAGCCTTTCGGGACGGTCGGTCGCGCGATCTGGCGGCGGGGCGCACATTGGTCGGGCCGCACCGCGCTGATCTGGGCGCTGTCTACACGGCAAAGGGTGTACCGGCGGATCAATGTTCGACCGGGGAACAGAAGGCGCTTTTGATTTCGCTGATCCTGGCAAATGGCCGGGCCCTGGCGGAAGACTTCGGCGCGGCGCCGATTTTCCTGCTTGATGAGGTGGCGGCCCACCTTGACGCGTCGCGTCGTGCGGCGCTCTATGATGAGATATGCGCGCTGGGGGCACAGGCTTTTATGACCGGGACAGGCCCCGAATTGTTTGCCGAGCTAGGATCCCGCGCGATGCAGATCGAAGTACGGGAAGACGCGGGTCTTTCTTGGATTGAGGAAAGGGCGATGATATGACCCCGCAACGTGTGACGCTGATTACTCTTGGTGTGGACGATATGATACGTGCCCGCGCCTTTTACGATGCACTTGGTTGGCAGATGCATCCCAGCTCGCAAGACGAGATGACTGTCTATCAGGCGAATGGGTTTGTGCTTGGCTTGTTCGGTTGTGCAGCTCTGGCCGCGGATCAAGCCCGCCCCGGTGCGCCGCTTGGGACAGGGGCTATGACATTGGCACAGAATTTTCCGTCACAGGCTGAGGTTGACGCGGCTTTCGCCTTGGCCGAGGCGGCGGGGGCAACCGTATTGAAACGTCCTGAGAAAGTTTTCTGGGGAGGATATTCCGGCTATTACGCCGATCCGGACGGACATGTTTGGGAGTTGGCTTACAATCCGTTCTGGCCTCTGAACGAGGACGGCAGTCTGACATTGCAGGATCCGGAATGACGATTGCGCTTGGAGATCTCGGCCTTTACGCCTTCGCGCTTCTGGTGCTGTTTCTGACGCCCGGTCCGGTTTGGCTGGCCATGCTGGCGCGGGCGCTGTCGGGGGGATTTCAGGCAACCTGGCCCCTGGCGCTGGGGGTGGTGATCGGCGATTTCTTCTGGGCGTTGCTGGCGATCTTTGGTGTCTCCTGGATCGTGTCGGCCTTTGCAGGGTTTCTGATCGTGATGCGCTGGATTGCGGTCGCCTTGTTTTTGGTTATGGGGGTCTTGCTGATCCGCAACGCCGACAAGACAATTGCAGCGGACAGCCGTTTGACGCGGCCCGGCATGTGGGCAGGTTTCGTGGCGGGGCTGATCTGCATTCTCGGAAACCCCAAGGCGATCCTGTTCTACATGGGCTTTTTGCCGGGCTTTTTCGACGTCGGGACGCTGCAGATGTTCGACATCATCGCGATCTGTTGCGTGTCCGCGCTGGTGCCGCTTCTGGGCAATCTCGTGCTGGGCGCGTCGGTCGGTGCTGTGCGGTCGATCTTGACCTCTCCGAGTGCGCTGCGACGAATGAATATCTCTGCCGGATGCCTGTTGATCGTGGTCGCTTTCGTGATCCCGTTCACCTAGGGTGAGGCTCGGCGAATTTCCCCCATTTTCCGCCCTTTTTTCCATGTCAATTGCGTGACATCTGTCGGGGGCTCGCGTATAAAATAAGCAAGAAATAACAAGGAAGTCCGCATGTCCGAAACCGCGCAGCAGCCCTCCGATTATGGCGCAGATTCCATTAAGGTTCTCAAAGGCTTGGAGGCCGTTCGTAAACGCCCCGGTATGTATATCGGGGACACGGATGATGGCTCAGGCCTGCATCATATGGTCTATGAGGTCGTGGACAACGGGATTGACGAAGCCCTGGCAGGTCACGCTGACTTCGTTTCCGTGAAAATTCACAGCGACAGTTCCGTCTCCGTGCGCGACAATGGTCGCGGCATTCCGACCGATATGCATCACGAAGAAGGCGTCTCGGCGGCCGAGGTCATCATGACCCAGCTGCATGCGGGCGGTAAGTTCGACAGCAATTCCTATAAGGTGTCCGGCGGTTTGCACGGTGTTGGCGTGTCCGTGGTGAACGCCCTGTCCGAATGGCTGGAACTGAAGGTCTGGCGCAATGGCAAGGTGCATAAGGCGCGCTTTGTCAAAGGAGAGACGTCTGAACATCTTGAGGTGATCGGGGACGCCGGGGATGAAACCGGGACCGAGGTGCGCTTTCTGGCCTCGGCCAAGACCAACGATCCTGACGGGACGTTCTCGAACCTCGATTATTCCTTCGAGACGCTGGAAAAACGCCTGCGTGAACTGGCCTTCCTGAACTCAGGTGTGCGCATCATTCTGGAAGATGAACGCCCGGCAGAGCCGCATCGCACCGAGCTGTATTACGAAGGCGGTGTCAAAGAGTTCGTGAAATATCTGGACCGGTCGAAAAGTCCGATGATGAACGAACCGATCTTTGTGCAGGGCGAAAAGGACGACATCGGCGTTGAGGTGGCGATGTGGTGGAACGATAGCTACCACGAAAATGTGCTACCCTTTACCAACAATATTCCGCAGCGTGATGGCGGCACCCATCTGGCCGGTTTCCGTGGTGCCCTGACCCGCACGCTGACAAAATATGCGGCCGATTCAGGCATCGCCAAGAAGGAGAAGATCAACTTTACCGGCGACGATGCGCGCGAGGGGTTGACCTGTGTCCTGTCGGTGAAAGTGCCCGATCCGAAATTCTCATCCCAGACCAAGGACAAACTTGTTTCCTCCGAGGTGCGCCCCGCCGTGGAAAGCCTCGTCAGTGAAAAGCTGACGGAATGGATGGACGAGAACCCGAACGAAGCCAAGATGATCGTCGGCAAAATCGTCGAGGCGGCACTGGCACGGGAAGCGGCTCGCAAGGCGCGCGAACTGACACGGCGCAAATCTGCGCTGGACGTGAATTTCCTTGCCGGCAAGCTCAAGGATTGTTCCGAAAAGGATCCGTCCCAGACCGAAGTCTTCCTTGTCGAGGGGGATTCCGCAGGTGGGTCCGCCCAGACCGGCCGGGACCGGCGCACACAGGCGATCCTGCCGCTCAAGGGGAAAATCCTGAACGTGGAACGCGCGCGGTTTGATCGCATGCTTTCCTCGCAGGAGATCGGCAACCTTGTAATGGCTTTGGGTACCGGGATTGGCCGGGACGAATTCAATATCGACAAGCTGCGCTACCACAAGATCGTCATCATGACCGACGCCGATGTTGACGGTGCGCACATCCGGACGCTGCTCTTGACCTTCTTTTTCCGCCAGATGCCGGAACTGGTCGAGCAGGGACATCTCTTCATCGCGCAACCGCCGCTTTACAAGGTGTCACGCGGCAAATCTGAGGTCTACCTCAAGGATCAGGCCGCGATGGATGACTATCTGATCCAGCAGGGGATCGATGGCGCCGTGCTGCGTTTGAAAACTGGCGAGGAGATCGCTGGAGCCGATCTGGCCCGTGTTGTCGAGGGCGCGCGGACCTTCAAACGCATTCTGGCGGCCTTCCCGACCCATTACCCGCGCCACATTGTGGAGCAGGCGGCATTGGCTGGGGCGTTTGAGCCGGGGCGTGTCGACAGCGATCTGGCGGGCACCGCCGATGCTGTGGCAAAGCGCCTGGACATGATTGCCGTGGAATATGAGCGGGGCTGGAGCGGTCGTCCAACGCAGGATGCAGGCATTCGGCTGACGCGTGTCTTGCGGGGTGTGGAAGAGGTGCGCACATTGGACGGCGCGATTTTGCGCGGCGGCGAAGCACGTCGTATCAATCAAGAGGTCGAGGCCACGCAAGGCACCTTCAACGATCCGTCGCATCTGGTACGCAAGGATCGTGACACGCTGATCCACGGTCCCAGCGACCTGTTGGCCGCGATCCTCGAAGAAGGCGAAAAGGGTCTGTCGCTGCAGCGCTACAAAGGGCTGGGCGAGATGAACCCGGACCAGCTCTGGGAAACCACCCTGGACCCGGAAGCCCGGACCCTGTTGCAGGTGAAGATCGAAGATTTCACCGAGGCCGACGACATCTTTACCAAGCTGATGGGCGATGTCGTGGAACCCCGCCGCGAGTTCATTCAGGAAAATGCACTCAACGTGGAAAACCTCGACGCTTGATCGCGCCCTGTCGGTTTCTACGTCCCCTGTCCTATGGACCGGGGGCGTTTTTCTGTGTGCAAAGGGGCTCAGGCCTGTTCGCGGGGCAGGTTGTCGATGAGCCAGTCATGGTGGGCGATGGCTTCGTCCAGATCATGGTAATAGGTCAGTTGCCCCTGGTCCAGCACCACGCCGGCCTCACAGAGATCCTTGATCATGCGTTTCGAATGGGACACCACTATGGCCCCGGACTGGCGCATGCGGTCATAAAACAGATCGCGGGCCTTATCCTTGAAATCGCGATCCCCGACCGAGGTCACCTCATCGACCAGGTAGGTATCGAACCGGATCCCCATCGACACGCCAAAGGCCAAACGCGACCGCATGCCCGATGAATAGGTGCGAATCGGAAGGTCGAAATGCGCGCCTAGGTCCGCAAATTCGCGGGTGAAGGCAATTAGCTCCTCTGAATCTGCCCCATAGGCGCGCGCGATGAAGCGTATGTTTTGCGTCGCGGTCATTTCCCGGTGGAAGCTGCCGGCAAAGCCGACCGGCCATGAAACGCTGCCCGTCGACGTGACTGTGCCCCGATCGGGGTGCATCGTGCCCGCGATGAGTTTCATCATCACGCTTTTGCCGGAGCCATTGCGTCCGAGAAGCGCCACGCTTTTCCCGGTCGGAAAGGTGGCACTGGCACCCCGAACCACATGGGTCAGATGGCCATCGACGCGAAAGGATTTCCAGACATTGTCGAGACGGATCATCCTGTCACCGCCGATCTTTGACTGCGTAAAACAACAGAATGGCAATCGCCCAGAGCAGAAAGGCAAAGATCCCGAACAGGGCGATCCAGGACAGCCGGTCGGGGGCTGTGGCGCTCTGCGGCAGGGTCGGAGGAATATGTGCTTCGACATAGCGAGTCTTGCGCGAGGCTTCGGCCCGGGCGCCGTCATAGGCGGCCAAAGCGCTGATATAGGCCTGTTCTGCAAACTCCTTTTCCACGCTCAGTCGTTCGTATTCGGTCAGCACCGCAGCATAGTCTTGCGGGTCGTCCGCACCCGTGGTGGCTCCGAAATTCTGCCGCTCCTGGTCGATGCGATTGCGGATCACGGCGATCTTGTTGCGGATCTGGACCACCCGCGGATCCTCTGGCGAGGTTTGCTGCATCAGCATGTCATGAGCGACCATGGTTTCCGCCAGTTGCGACTGAAGCTGGCTGAGCAGGCTGGTCTGGCTGTGCGAATCTGCGGTGGGATCGAATATCAGATGATCACTGCGAAATCGCGTGATGGCGCTGCGCGCCGCCTTCAAACGATCCAGAGCCTGATCCAGATCGTCGCGGGCGTAACGTGTGGCATCTTCGCGCGCGGAGGCGCTCAGCCGATTGATCAGATCGGCGCTTTTGGCCAGAATCCGGTCATTGATCACCTGCGCATCCTGCGGGTCGAAGGCGTGCGTGCGCACCTGCAGGATATGGCTGGAATTGTTGTAGGACAGTTTGACCATCCGGTTCCAATAGGCTGTCAGCGCCTCCAGCGTCGGATGGCCCGAGAAACGGAATATCGGGTCCTGCTCGTTGCTGCGCCAGATCTGCAGCAGGTCCAGTTCGTCGTTAATTTCTTTGACCAGCGCAGGGCTCTGCAGGTAGTCGAACAGCAGATCGGTGTCCGAGGTGCCGCCGTTTGAGGTGACACGCGTCAGCCCACCCAGCAGATCAAGCGCCGATCCGGCGTCTTCCGTGCGTATGGAAAATGCCAGATGTGACACATATTGGTCAGAGGCGCGGGTCAGCATGTACCAGGATACACCCGCAATTGGAGCGATCACCGCCAGAAGGAAACTTGTCAGAATTGCCAGATGCCGCAGGCGAAGCTTTGCCGGGGTGACCGGAGGCGCGACAGGGGGGGCGATGCTCTGATCCGTCGTCGTTTCGTTGGAGTTCTGGGGGGTATTCTGGGGGACGGCCTGCGGCTGATCCTCAGCAGGGTTGGTGTCGTCGGCTGTGTTGACGGCCAAGACCGAAGTCTCTTGCATCCGGTACAGATTTTCCGCTCGTAGCCGTGCAATGACATGGGCTGTCTTTGCGCGAAAAGCCTCGCGTTCTGCCTCAAGTTCGGCGCGTCTTTTGCGGCGGCGTTCGTTGCGTTCGCGCTGTGTTTCCTGATCAGCTGCCGACGGTCCCAGCGCCACATTCGAGTCGCAGGATTGAATTGTAAGATGGGAAATTTTTCCGTGCGCAGCCAAGTTTGTTCCTGTTCAGAGATAGTTAACTGCTCCCATTGCACACTAGAGAGACGAAGAAAGTCTTTACGCGCCTGAAATTCGGCGCACGTTGCAAGCGGGGGCGGGCAGCTATGCCGGCAACAAACACACAGGCGGCGCAGCAAGTTATCGGAGCGTCACAACGTGGGTCGATCCTGCGCACAATGCGCGCCGTTGCGGCGCTGACCATTCGCGAATTGGCGACGGCGTCCAGCCGGACCTCGGGCGGGTATCTGTGGACATTGGCCGAACCGATTGCCGGAATCGCGGTGATGTCGGTGATCTTTTCGCTGATCCTGAGATCGCCTCCCCTAGGGACGAATTTTCAGATCTTCTATGCCACAGGCTTTCTGATCTTCAATTTCTACCGTGATATGGCAGGCCGGATCAGCAACGCCGTTCGGGCCTCGCGGGCGATGCTGCACTACCCGTCAATGACTTATGTGGACGCGGTGCTGGCGCGGGCGCTGGCCTCGGCTGTGACGCAGGCCATCGTGATGCTGGTGGTGCTGTCCGGGATTTCGCTGATTTGGGACACGCGCACGGATTTACAGGCGTTTCGGGCGCTCGGGGCCGTGCTGGCTGCGATCACACTGGGCATGGGCGTCGGTATGGTCACCAGTGTGATCCTAGCCTTCGTCCCCATGTGGCAGCATGTCTGGAGTGTGATCAACCGGCCGTTGGTGCTGATTTCGGGGGTGATCTATCTGCACGACCGGGTGCCGCAGCCCTATCAGGACTATTTGTGGTGGAACCCGCTGGTGCATGTCGTCGGGCAGATGCGACGCGCCTTTTACCCGCAATATGTCGGGGAATATGTCACCCTCATTTATCCCTTTGCTGTCGGTCTGGTGTTGATCGCGCTTGGCCTTGCGCTGCTGAACCGTTTCAGCCGGGATATCGTGATGCAGCTATGACACCGCGTTCCGATCTCGCGGATAGTCCGGTCACGATCCTGCTGGCCAGTTTCAACGGTGCCCGCTTTATCGCGGCGCAATTGGACAGTATCGCCTGCCAGTCCCATAAGAACTGGCGGCTGATTGTGTCCGACGACGGATCTTGCGATGCCACCTGTGAAATCGTGCGCCGGTTCCAAAAACGTTTTCCGGTCGGGCAGGTGCAATTGGTCGAGGGACCCAAGTGCGGCATCGCGGCGGAGAATTTCCTTTCGCTTCTGCGGCGCGCGCCCGAGGGCTATGTGGCCTTTTGCGATCAGGATGATGTCTGGTTCAAGGAGCGTCTGGCGCGGGGAATGCGGGCCCTTCACCGGTTGGGGCCCGAGGCGCTGGGCCTTTACGGCAGCCGCACACTGGTGACGGATGCCAATCTTGCCCCGCTGGGCCGCTCTCCGCTTTTGCGGCGCCCGAAGATGTTCGAAAACGCTCTGGTGCAGAATTTTGCCGGCGGCAACACCATGTTGGCGACGCCTGCAGCCGGGCGGCTTTTGTCGGAGCTGGCGCAGCACACCGGAGAGGTCGTAGCCCATGACTGGTGGACCTATATGGTGATTTCGGCCTGTGGCGGGACGGTTCTTTATGATCCTGAACCCACGATCTATTACCGGCAGCATGGCGGTAATCTGGTGGGGGCCAACCTTGGGGTCTGGGGGCATCTGCGGCGCTTTCGCAGGCTGCTGGCAGGGCGCTACCGGCGGAATATGGCGCTGAACCTGCAGGCTTTGCGTCTTCTGCGCGGCTATGTCTGCCCGGAAGTGCGCCGCCAGATTGATCTGTTTGAAATGCTGCCGCAACTGGACGGTCCCCGCGCACTAAGACTGTTGCGACGGCTGGGCCTGTACCGTCAGAGCCGACTGTCCCAGATGGTCCTTTGCTTCGGGGCCTTCCTTGGGCGGCTCTGAAGGGGCCAGCGGCATTAAGACGGCCTTAAGCTTAATTCGCTAGCCAAGAGAGAACGCCGCAACACAGTTAACAGGGTGCCGTCATGAAAATTCTGATGATTGGGTGCCGCTGGTTTCTGGACGACATCGCCGATCGGCACGACATGGCATTTGCCGAGCAGTTGCAGATTGCCGGTGGAAATTCCGGAAACCTGCTGATCGGGGAAGCGGTTCGAGCCCATCTGAAGCGGCTCCTGCCGAGGGTGAAACGGATCGACTATTTTTCTTTCAGTGACATCCGCCTGACCGATGGAAAGTCTCTGCGCGGCCACTACGATTATATCGTGATGGCGGCCTCCAACATGCTGCATCCGGGGGTGAATTTCGGGTTTCTGACGCGCTTTGTCGAAGGGTCTGATCTGCCGTTGATCATTCTCGGACTGGGCGCGCAGGCCGAAAGCGATGAGGCGGATTTTCGACTGCCGGCGGCCACGATACGCCTTGTTGCCTATGCGGCGCAAAGCCGGGCGGGCGTCGGGGTGCGTGGGCGGTTCACGGCCGATCTTCTGGCCCGCCAAGGGATTTCGAACACGCGTGTTATTGGGTGCCCCTCCGCCTATCTGAGGGGCGCTGCGGCCCCTCAGATTGCGCCCCCCCCGCAAGGGGATGTCATCGGACGGGCCGTGTTTTCTTACAAACGTGACCGCAACCGCTATGCGTCTGATGCCTTGCTGAAGCCGGTGCAACGCCAGATGCTGCAGGTGGCGATAAAACGCGGGTTTGACTATATCGCTCAGGCCAATTTCGCCGAATGCTGGCTGGGGTTTCATAGCACGGCCTCCCTTTCGTCTGCTGCGCAGGACAAGTTTTCCAACATGGGGCGCTATTTCGGCATGCCCTGCGATCCGGGCGGGGCTTTGGCGGGCTATGTGGCCGATCACCTGCGCTGCCATTTCACATGGCGGGGCTGGCAGGCGCAGTTGCAGGGGGCGGCGTTCGCCTGTGGCAGCCGGTTCCACGGCAATATGATGGCGCTCCTCGCGGGGGTGCCAGCGGTGTGGTTTCTCCATGACACGCGGACCCGCGAACTCTGTGCGGCTCTGGACCTGCCGGGGATAGAGGTGCGGGCCTTAGCTGACGATGGATTTTCTCTGGAAAGGGTGCTGGCGCAGGCGGACTACAGCCATTTCAACGCGTGCTACGCGGAAAAATGTGCCGCCTTCGACAGTTTCCTGTCTGCGCAATTCCAACCGGGAGCGTCCCATGTCGCTGCCGTCAGCTGAATCCGCGCGTTACCAGGTCGGTGAAGAACCGTCCGCGCCACTGGGCATTTCTCTGGTTGCCCATCTTGACCATTTTGCGCTCTTCGCGCCGTTGTGGGGCAGGGAGTCCTGCAAGTGTCGCGATCTGATCAAGATGGCGCATCGTGGAATCCCGGCACAGCTGTTCATAGCGCAGAATCAGCGGCGTGATGGCATGGACGGAAAAGAAGTGCTGCCAGAGCAGATTTTCCAGCGTGATGCGGCGGCATTCGTTGCGAATGTCCTCATAGCTGTAGTGGGTTTCAGCGTTATAGCCGGAGTCATAGCCAGCCAGAAGATTGCCGGCAAAATGCGGATCGTCTTTGTGTCGGGTCGCGTGATTGATGCCGGTCTGCCGGGCGATCAGTCTAGAAATTGCCTGCAAAACAATGTCTTCGCGCATGATGTAGACAAAATGCGCCGCCCGGGTGATTTGCGCAAACCGGCCGAAAGGGCTGGCAAAATCCGGCGGCATAAACTGCGCAAGGCAGTCTTCCACTGGCCCCAGCTGGTTGGCCATGATTTTGAGTGCGACCACGCCGTTGTCGGACTGCGCCCGCTGCGCGACTCCGGCCAGGGCCTGACGCCAGTTGATGCCGGGCTTCTCCGCAGCCCATGGCAGGAACCATTCTTCGGGAAGACCGAGTTCACCGGTGTTGCGCATGTCTTCGACCACCATGGTGGAGCCGCATCGTTGTGTTGCGCAGAGGATGATTGCCGCATCAAGAAGCGCCATGGTCCCTGTCCTTCTCTGGCAGGCGTATGGGCGCGCCCCGCCGGTGGTGGTTGGAAGGAATCTATTCCATGCCAAGGTTAACAAAGGATGTGGAAAGCCCTGGGTTGCCCCGGTGTCTTGATCAGGCTGACCTTGATGCGATCGCACGGGTTCTGGATCCGCAGTGGTACGGGTTGCGGGAATTGGCTCGCCCCGCCGATCTGGCAGAGCAGCTGGCGCATTTCGGCCTGATCGGTTGGCGCGAAGGCCGTGCGCCCTGTGCGGGCTTTGATTTGGTGGCGGCTTTGGCCGCAGGGACGGAGGGCGGGGTGCGGGCCTATCTGAAAGCTGGATGTGGCGGCGATCTGCCCGAAGAGGAGCCGTTTGGCAGCACCTTTGTGGCGGCGGAGGCCCCTTATGACCCGCGGCTGGCCGCGGCGTTCGATGCGGCATGGTATCGCGACTGTTATGGCGAGACGGTGCCGCCGGACCAGGATCTGCTGGACCACTTCATGACCGAAGGTTGGAAATGGGGCTATGATCCCTCACCGTGTTTCGACACGGCTTTCTATCTTGAACAGAACCCGGATATCGCCGAGAGCGGGATCAATCCCTTTGAACATTATGTCCTTTTTGGACGCGCAGAGGGGCGGTTGGCCCAGCGTGAGAGGGGGCTGCGGCTGGGGTTTGATCCCATGGCCACGTCCGCGCCTGCGTCCCTTGCGGGCCTTCTGGATGTGCCGCCTGCACCGGCGCGGCGTGCCCCGACAGGTCCGGTCGACTTCTCGGCGCTGGATATCCATTGGATCATCCCGGATTTTACCCGCGGTGGCGGCGGGCATATGACCATCTTTCGCATGATCCGCCACATGGAAATGCTTGGCCATCGCTGCACGATCTGGATTGAGCGGCGAGACTTTCACATGTCTTTGGAAGAGGCCTATGACGACATTGTCCGCCATTTTCAGTGTCTTCGGGCCGAGGTACGGTTCCTGTCGCCGGCCCTTTACGGCACGCAGGGGGACATCGTGGTCGCAACGGGCTGGACCACGGCCTATTGCGCGGCGGCCTGTCGCGGGTTCCGGGAACGGTTCTATTTTGTTCAGGACCACGAGGCTGCGTTTTATGCCGAAGGGGCGGAGGCGATTTTGGCGCGTGCCAGCTATGATCTGGATCTGGCGTGCATCTGCGCGAGCCCCTGGCTCGATCAACTGATGGCGGAACGCTATGGGCGCTGGAGCCGGGCGTTTCATCTGGCCTACGATCCTGAAATTTATCATCCTCAGGGTCGCTGTTTGCCTTTGGGACGTGCGCAGGGACTGGTGCGGCTCTGTGTCTACGCCCGCGATCACACGCCGCGCCGCGCCGTCGCGTTGGCCCTTTTGGCACTGGATGAGCTGGGACGGCGCGGGGTGCCGGTGGAGGTGCATTTCTTCGGCCAGACCTCCTTGCCGTTTTCCGATGTGCCCTATGCCGCGGTGAATCATGGGGTGCTGGATGCGCCGGATCTGGCAGCGCTCTATCGATCCTGCGATCTGGGGCTGTGTTTCTCTGCGACGAATTATTCCCTGATCCCGCAGGAAATGATGGCTTGCGGTCTGCCGGTGGTCGAATTGGACGGGGACAGTACCCGGGCGGTCTTTCCCGACGGCGTCGTGGCCTTTGCCGGGCCGGAGCCACGGGCGATTGTCAGGACACTTGAGGGATTGCTGCGTGATCCGGCGGCGCGCGCCGCGCAAAGCCGAAAGGCACGTGCATGGGTGGGCCAGTTCAGCTGGGAGGCTGCCGCCGAACACGCCGTGGCGGCGTTCGTCGCCCGTCTGGAGGAGCTTGGGGCGTGCCAATCGGGGAGGACCGCCGCACGGGTGCGCCGACTGCACGCGGATGTGGTTGATGTGGTGGTCCCGACATGGAACGGGGGCGAAGAGATCAAACAGGTGATCGCTGCATTGCGGGCACAGGAGGGGCGGGCGCGTCCGAATATTATCTGTGTCGACAGCTCTTCGACAGACGGAACGACGGCGTGGCTGCAGGCGCAGCCGGATCTGACGGTCAAGGTCATTGCGCAAGAGGCGTTTCAGCATGGCCGCACCCGCAATCTTGGGGCCTCTTTGGCCACGGCGCCGCTGATTGCCTTTCTGACGCAGGATGCCATTCCGGCACATCGGGGCTGGCTGCATGACATCTGGGCGATGATGACGCATTATCCGCAGGCGGCGGGCCTGTTCGGGCGCCATGTGGCGCATCCCGCACATCCCGCCTATCTGGATCGCGATCTGGAGCAGCATTTCGATCAGTTTCTGAAACTGCCTTTGTTGTTGACACAGGAGACATCCGGGCGGGTCTGGGGCGCGGACCCGCATCACTGGGCGCGCCTCTTGCGTTTCTATTCCGACAATAATTCCTGCATGCGGCGCTCGGTATGGGAAAAGTTGCCCTATCCGGAGGTGTCCTATGGCGAAGATCAGATCTGGGCGCGTCGGGCGCTTTCTCTGGGCTATGGGCGGCTCTATGCGCCGACCGCGACAGTGTTCCATTCGCATGATTACACGCCCGAAGAGACCTATGAACGCAGCCGTACGGAGGCGGCATTTTTCCTGCGGGAATTTGATGATGTCATCGCTCCGACCAGGCCGGTGCTGGTGGAGGCCGCCATTCGACGGGAACAATCGGCACGCCGCGCGGTCTTGCGTCAGCAGGGGGTCTGCGAGCAGCAAATCGATCTGGAAATGGCACGAATCGTTCAACGGTTTCGCGGCTATGCAGATGGTATCCTGTCGGTGCGCGGACACCGGGCCGAGACGTGAGCGGTCGGTCAGGGGCGCAACCCGTGGCGGCGCAGCCATTGGCCGACCCGACGCCGCAACGGCAAGGCGAGGCGTGCCTCGGCGTTGTGCACACGCTTCCACAGTTCGGCGTTGGTTTGTCCCAATTCCCGGCAGCGTCGTTCGAGATGGGCGATCTGGTCCCGGTACTGGGCATTTTCGGCCTCAAGCACAGCCTGCATGCTGGTGGCATCACGCGTCCGGGCCTGTCCGTCTTCCCCCAGAAACACCGCGCCATGGTTCAGCCGCGCCCAGAGTGCGGCGTTGACCTGTCGGGTGCGATGCAGCTGCGTGCGCAAAACGGCGATCTCCGGCGGAGGGGAGGGCGCATCGGGGAGGTCGGTATCCGCCTCCATGGAGGGATAGGGTGTTTGCACGACAGGACCGTAATCCGAAGACTCTTAGGAAGATGTTAAACGCCTTCGGGTCTTCTGGGCGGCATCGCTCAAAATGGAGAAGGCCCGACGCAGATGCTTGTGTTTCCGCATATTCCAAAAACGGGGGGGACGACCCTGTTCAGCCATTTTCGCGCGGAAAAGGGCAAGGAGGCTGTGCTCTCTGTTGGACCCACGGCAAGGGTCAGCCGGTTCGTGGCCGGATTGCCGCAAATTGAAGATATGCAGCCGTCCCAGGTGCAACAGCTGTTTTGCCTACAGGGGCATGGGGTGTGCGAAGATACGCTGTTGCACGCCAGGGCCGAGGATCTGCGGCTGCTCGTGGTTCTGCGGGACCCACTGGGGCACAGCCTGTCACGTTTCAACCACAAACGCAGCGCAATGGCCCGCAAGTCCGGGCGTCTGCTCAGTCCGGAACAGTTCATGGCCCGCTTTTTTCGGGATGATTATCAGTGCCACTATCTGGTGACGAAATTTCCGAGCTTTGTCGATCCCGGGATTGCGGGAATATTTGCCCAGGCCCGGTCGGTTCTGCGCAAGTTCGACTATGTTTTGTCTACCGAGGCGCTGGATGCGCAATTCGCGCAGATTGCCCCGACTTTTGGCGTGACACCGGCAATGACGCGCAAACGTGTAGCGCAGGGAAAGCTTGGCCTCGGTGTCGCGACGGCAAAGCTGATGTCACGGCTGCGCGGCGATCATGCCCTTGTCCGGGCGGTTACGCAGCATGACGACCCGCAGGTGCCGCGTTATTTCAACCCCTTCGGCTTTGACGGGCCGGGGCGTGCGCGGGCACTGGCGCAGCTGGCGCGGCAGCATCCCGCCCCGTCGCGAGTCGAGGGCTATCACGAACTGGCGTCGGGGCTGTGTATGACGATGCGCGCGGAGCAGGCTTTTTTGCTTCTGGCGCAACCGGATGCAGATCGCCGGGTGGCTGATCCAGAGTTGTTAACTGAGCTTTTGCGCAGGCGCTGGGCGCATGTGTCTCAGACATTGACAGCTGTGGAACAGGCGCGGTCGGACCGTATTCTGGCACGGACCCGCAAGCGGTTGAAGCGGGCCGCGCGTTTGGCCGGCGCAGTGCATCAGGGCGTGGCCTGACCGCTTACAGCGCGTCCAGAATTCTGGCGAGTTTTCTGGCTTCTGTCTCCCAACTGCAGGTCTGGGACAGGGTGTAAGCGACGTCGATGCGGCTGGCGCGCTGGACGTCATCCGAGAGGGCGCTGTTCAGTGTCTCTGTCAAACCACGCAGGGTCGGTGGGGCAAACCACGCCATGCTCTCGTCAAACAGCCAGCGGGTGTTCGGAGCATCGTTCATGACAACGCCACAGCGGCAGGCGGCCAGTTCCAGCGGCATCAGCGACAGGTTGGTGCCGCTGAGCACAAGCCCGAGATCGCTGCGCCGGAACACCTCGGCCAGTTTGGCTTCGCTCAGCAGGCCCGGACGCTCACAAGGAAAGGGCAGCTCCAGTCCCGCGAGCCCGTCGCCGACCAGTGTGACGGTGAAATCCGAACGCTGACCGGACAGGTGCATCAGTGCAGCAAGGCCAAGTTCGACCAAGCGCCGGGGCGTTGTCACCCGGGCGTAGAAAACGATGCGTTTCTTATCGCCGGGGCGGTGGCGTCCCTTTGGGTGATAGGTCCTGTGATCGACACCAAAAGACAGCGCATGGGTCTCCATCCCATGATCTCGGGCCAGTTTTTCGGCCAGCCATGAGCCTGCGGTGATGCCGGTCAGGCCCAGGTCATAGGTGCTCTCTGCCAGAAGGCTTTCACTGGAGGCCGGGAAGAACCAGGGTTCGTAGTCCTGAACGAAATAGAGTTTATGCGTGGCCCCGCGATAGGCGGCGACGGCATGGGCGGTCTGATGACCGGTGGCAATCAGCGCGCGGCAGGGCTGCAGCGCAGCAAGGTTCAGGCCGATGTCGGCGTTGAGCGGCATATAGTCCCGGGCAATCGCATTGGCGGCCTGACGGGGGGATGCAAAACCATGTGGTGGCAGGATGACCACCCGTTGTGGCAGGCCATGTGCGGCCAGTGACTGAACCATTCGAAAGACGGTCATATGCCCGCCGGATCCTTTGTCGAACGGGGGTAGGACCCATTGGCATCCGGGGGCTATCTCGGCGGGTGACAGGGGGCCAAAGGGGGGGCAGCCTTGGGTCAGAATGTGCTGCAAGCGGTCGGACAGGGCCGCCGAGTTCGGGCGGTCCTGTCTGCGGATGTGGTGCCAAGCGCGTCGACTTGCGGGGCGGAGCCCCTCCTGCCGCAAGTGATGCAGGAATTTGATCGCGAGGCGCTGCATTCCGGATCAGGCGAAGGAGAGGTGCTGATCCAGCACATTGTTTGTTTCGGCATCTGCGCCCAGACCAACGAGTGTGAGCATGTTGCCTTCGCCGAAATCGAAGACCAGATCATCGCCGGATACTTGCAGGCACTCAAAGGCATCCGTGACCGAACCGCTCAATGCAATCGACAGCACGATCAGGTCGCCTTCGGCCACTGAGAAATCGAGGATCTCATCCTGACCGCAGTCTGCGGAAAAACGGAAGACATCCGTGCCGCCGCCGCCGATCAGGGTGTCGTTGCCTGTCCCCCCGTCGAGATCGTCCTGCCCTTTGCCGCCGGACAGGCGGTCATGGGAGGCCTGGCCAAGTAGAATGTCATCGCCGCGACCCCCGAACAGATTGTCTTTGCCGCCGCCGCCTTCCAGCAGGTCGTCACCATCTTTGCCCATCAGGCGATCGCGGCTGTTGCCGCCATAAAGGACATCGTCGCCGATCCCGCCATAAAGGTAGTCGAACCCCTGGCCGCCATAGAGCGTATCGGCACCCGCATCCCCAAAGAGCAGATCATTTCCAGCCTGACCGCGCAGGATGTCGTCGCCGTCATTGCCATGGATTTCATTGGCGCCGTCATCACCCAAAAGCTGGTCTCCGGCCTGACCGCCCATCAGGTTTTCAATGGTGCCGGAGACGATAGAACCGGTGCCCGCGGATTTCAGATCCAGCAGGCCGGTGTCGAGGTTCACCAGCACGGAGCCGTCGAGCATTGCAAAGTTCAGCCAGTCGGTGCCACCGTCAGTGTCGGAAATCACCGCGCGGTCGCCTTCGACAGCCAGAAGGTCCGCATAGTCCTGGGTGAAATGATAGACGTCATCGGCGGAGTCGCTCTCTCCGAAAAACTCGATCGAGAAGCCAGCGAGCGCTGAGACTTCGCTGTCGATTTCATTGTCGACCAGCATGACTGACCATGCCCCGGCGCTGTCCATGCCGAGCAGCCCGTTGACGTGGAAGGTGTATTCATAGCTTTGCAGGTCACCTTCGCTGGCGCCACAGACCGTCTGCAGATCCATCAGCATCAATTGCTGACCCGCCGGGGTGAGGAGGTAGAGCGAGATGGAATTCAGATCGTAGCTGTTGACCTGTACGGTGACATAGGCGCTTTCGATTTCGAAGCCTCCGGCTGCCATGGCCGAGATCGCGGCCTCTCCGCCATCCTGAATGGCGCCGCTGCCCGTGGAGGACGCGATCGACAGGGTCTCTTCGTTATGCAGGGTGCGGCTGTCCGTGTAGAATGTGTTCCAGACTTCGGCCAGACGCGTTGCGGCGAAGGCATCGACCATGCCGTAGCCATAGGACAGGTGGTAGCTCAGCCCGCCGCCGTTCCAGCTTGTGGCGCTGTTGGAAGACCAGTCACCCTGTTCGTGGCCGGTGCCGGAAGTGCCGTAGTCGGAACCTGTCTGCTGTGCCGACAGCGCCAGAATACGGTTTACATCGCGCCATCCGAGGTCTTCGTTGGCGTCCAGAATCAGGGCGGCAACACCCGACACGACAGGGGCCGAGGCAGAGGTGCCGTTGAACGTACTGGTGTAATCGCCATCGTTATAGCCATCTCCGCCGGTGCGATCCGTAGTGACCGAGGCAGAAGGCGCCGCAATCATCAGCGAGACGCCGAAATTGGAATAATAGGTCGCGTCGCCGGTCCAGTCGGTTGCCCCCACCACGACCGTCGCACGGTGGTTGGTGGAATAGCTGCCGCTGGTGTTCATGCTTTCGTTGCCGGCGGCAAAGATCTGAATGGTGCCCAGACCGTCGCGCCCGTCATGCAGACTGGCCATCATGCCCGCATCGAAGTTGCGCACGAAGGTGTAGCGCATCAGACCTCCCACGGGAGAATAATAGGGATCGAAGTCGATGCTTTCGGCAGACATGCCATAGCTGTGATTGACCACATCGAAATTCGCGGTTTGCAGGTAGGCGGACAAAATCATGTCTGAGGTGCCCTGTTCCTGCATCATGGTGAGATAGTCAAACGAGGTCAGATCAGAGCCATAGGCGACCCCAACCCCACCGATATCGTTGTTTGCGGCGGCGATGATGCCGGCCACAGCCGTGCCGTGATCCGAGGTGGAGCCACTGTCGGGAACCCCGTCCAGAGGCATCCCGTCATAGGTCTCGCCGTTGTAAGTGAAATTTCCGTCGGCATTATAAGTGTCGATCAGATCGGGATGGGAGGCTTCCACGCCGTTGTCCATGACCAAAACCTGCACGCCTTCGCCGGTATAGTCGGCCCAGACGGTTTCCATGTCGCCGATCATGTCGAAATGCCATTGGTCGTCATAACGTGGATCCAAGGGCGCATAGCTGGTGCTGTTCTGTGTCATGAGAAGGTCTCCCGACTGGGTGTGCAGTTGGCCAAAGATGTCGCACAGCATCGTAAATCAGCCCTTAATTGCCTAGTTTTACTTGCTTAAAATTCGTTTCAACTTCATCGCAAACTCGCTCTGAAAGCGCCCTTTTCGACACATTGTTGCCCTGTCTTTGGGCCGCCTGTTTCCGATCCTGCCAACAGGAGTTTGCGGAAACGCCAAATTGCAAAGGGGACGAAAATGGTCCAGCTCATCGACACCACCGCCCTGACATCCGGCATATTGAACCATGACGTCCGGTTTTCTGATCTCGACCTGGTGACCACATCCCAGGGCTGCTTTCTGGTGGCCACATCCCGTGAACTGCAGTCGGTCGTGACCTATCAGTTCGATCCGCTGACGGGGACACTCACCTATGTCGACGAAGCGGGGTTTGTCTGTGCGAACATGCCGCCCGAAGGCATCAGCATCGCCGGGTCAGGCGCGCTGCGGCATCTGGCGATTGAAGGTCAGGACGCCTTGGCCGGGCTGACCGTGACCATGGACGAAAACGGCGGGCTGTCGCGTGGCGCTTCAGCGGGGACGGGGACGCTTGGGATGACGATGACCGCAGCAGAGTTTACGCAGGTCGAGGGTCTGGGCAGCGTTTTGGTTGCGGCAGGGGTCGGCGAGGGCACGCTGGCCTGCTACCAGGTCGATGCCGCCGGGCAGCTGACTGCCCTGAGCAGCTTTGTGACCGCGCCGGAAACTGTCTCGGCCCTCGCAACGGTTCAGATCGATGGGGCGAGCTTTGTGCTTTATGCGACGACCGAAGGCGACAGCCTGACTTGCGCTTCGATCAACGCCTCGGGACAGATGGCCAAGACCGGCAATTTCGGCGCTGAAGACGGTCTGGGGATCAACGCCGTCGAAGATATCACCTTTGTCACCCACAACGGCACGACCTATGGCGTGATCGCTGCCGCGGGCAGCTCGTCGCTTTCGGTTGTGTCGCTCAGCCCGGAGGGGCGCATGATGCTGGTCGATCACGTCATCGACAGCCTCGACACCCGTTTCATGAATGTCAGCCATGTCGAAGCGATTGTGGTCGATGGGGAATGTTTTGTCGTGGCGGCGGGCAGCGATGACGGGCTGAGCGTTTTCTCGTTGCTGCCCGATGGCACGCTGGTGCATCGTCTGGCTGTCGCGGACACGACAGAGCTGGGGCTGTGCAATGTCTCTGGGTTTACGCTTTCTGCTCAGGATGGCGTTCTGACCATTCTGGCCACATCTGGCGCCGAAGTGGGCATTCAGACCCTGACCTTGGATCTGGGTCTGAATGGTGCAACGCTGGTGGCAGATGGCAGTGGCACACAGGTCATGGGCACGACCCAAGACGATGTGATCTATGGCAGTGCTGTCGCTGACGATATCACCGCCGGGGCCGGAAATGATCTCATCTATGACGGTGCCGGGGCGGACGTGATGTGGGGCGGTGACGGGGCAGACAGCTTTGTGCTGGCCGAAGACCATGCCGCAGATACGATCATGGACTTCAAACCTGGCTCTGACCGTCTGGATCTGTCCACCTGGTCGGACCTGCGCAGCCTGAGCGCGCTGGACTATTCCGTGACGGCCACGGGCGGTCAGATCAGCTTTGGCGATGAAACGCTCACCCTTGTGTCCGATGACGGCATGCCGATCTACTGGGCGGATCTCAGCGGGTCCATCGACATCGCGCTGGCCCATTACATGCCCGATGTCGGCCCCGGCGTGATCACCCATCCCGAAGGGATCGACAGCGGGACCCTCGTCGGGACCTCTGGTGCGGATGTATTGTTGGGCGGGGCTGGCGATGACGTTTTGATCGGTATGGGCGGGGGCGACGCCTATGACGGGGCCGAAGGTGAGGATACGGTGGATTATTCCGGCTCCGGCAGCTTTGTGTCGATAGATCTGGCAGATGCCACCTTGAACGAAGGCTTTTCAACGGGTGACAGCTACGCCAATATCGAAATCGTGATCTGCACGGATTTTGACGACCGTCTTTCCGGAGATTCCGAATCCAACATCATCTATGGCGGGGCAGGCAGCGATACGATCTATGGTCAGACCGGCCATGACCAACTGTTCGGCGAGGCCGGAGATGACCGCCTGCATGGTGGTAAACACAAAGACCGCGTGCACGGCGGTGACGGCGATGATCGGGTCTATGGGTATTCCGGGCACGATTTTCTGAAAGGGGACGATGGCAACGATCTGATCCGGGGCCATGACGGCGACGACCGTCTCTATGGCGGCAATGACGACGATCGGCTGGAAGGCGGAGAAGGTGATGACTATCTGTCGGGCGGTCGTGGCGCGGATGAGTTCGTTTTCACCGAAGGTCATGACGAGGTGAACGATCTGAACACCGACATGGATGTGCTCATTCTCGATGCGGCATTGTGGAACAATGCGTCCCTGAGCGCCGCAGACGTTGTGAACACCTACGGCCAGTGGGACAACGGTCAGTTTTCACTGGTTTTCGACGTCGACAATTCGGTCCTGCTGACCGATCTGGCCGACACAACCACGCTGGTCGATGCAATCGAACTCCTGTGACGCGCGCCCTTGGTTTTAGCCGCGGAAATGGGTTTCCCCGTGGGCCTTGGCCAGAGCAATCTGTTTCTGACGTTCGCGAAAACGCGCCTTGCGATCGTCGTCGGTCTCGTCGATGCACTGATGGCACGACACGCCGTCTTCATATTCCGGGCGCAGCTTGTCTTCGGGGAGGATCGGACGGCGGCAGGCATGGCACAGCTCATGCGGGCCTTCCTCAAGTCCATGTCCGATAGAGACCCGCCCGTCGAAGACAAAACAGTCGCCTTGCCACAGGCTGTCTTCTTTAGGTGTTTCTTCAAGGTATTTCAGAATTCCGCCCTTGAGGTGGTAGACCTCATCCACACCCTGACCCAGCAGGAAATTCGTGGATTTTTCGCAGCGGATGCCGCCGGTGCAGAACATGGCAATCCGTTTGTTGTGGAACCGGTCCTTGTTCTCTTCCCACCATTGCGGGAACTCGCGGAAGGTTTTGGTCTTGGGGTCGATGGCATCTTTGAAGGTGCCGATGGCGACCTCATAGTCGTTGCGCGTGTCGATGATCGCCACGTCGTCGCTGGAAATCAGCTCATTCCATTCTTCCGGCGTGCAGTAGTGTCCGACCCGGGCGCGCGGATCGACATCGGGCTGGCCCATGGTGACGATCTCTTTCTTCAACCGCACCTTCATGCGGGCAAAGGGCTGGTCCTGAGCTGTCGAGAGCTTGTAGTCGAAATCGGCACAGCCGGGCAGGGCGCGGATATGCGCGACCAGCCGGTCAACGGCTTCGGGCGTCGGACCGGCGACGGTGCCGTTGATGCCTTCGCGGGCCAGCAGAAGCGATCCGGTGATTCCTTCCGTCCGGCACAGGTCCAGAAGCGGCCCCTGCAGGGCCGCAGGGTCGTCGAAACGGGTGAAGTGATAGAGCGCGCAGACAGTAAACATATTGTGCTCGATACGCCGCGCGGCGTGATCAGGCAAGCCCTTGCAATGCGGCGCCCTGACGCGCCAATTATGGAGCATCCCGGTTCAGTCATGAGGTCTTGCAATGAAACGAAGTGCTCTTGTGGTGGCTCTGTTCGCTCTGTTCGCTCTGTCCGTCTCCGCTCCTTTGCAGATGGCGTTTGCCGAAACGGCGCAGGTGCCGGACAGTCGCGCGGAAATTCAGCTGTCATTTGCTCCAGTGGTCAAGGAAACCTCACCCTCCGTGGTGAACATCTACGCCTCGCGGGTGGTTGAAGAGCGCCTGTCACCCTTTGCCAGCGATCCGTTCTTTTCCCAGTTCTTCCGCAGCGGTCCGGCGCGTCAGCGGGTGCAGCGTTCGCTGGGGTCCGGGGTGATCGTGTCGGACAGCGGCCTTGTGGTGTCGAATTACCATGTTGTTGGAGAAGCCTCGGACATCCGCGTCGTTCTGTCTGACCGGCGCGAATACGAAGGCCGCGTAATTCTGGCCGACAAGGATGCCGATGTGGCGGTGCTGCAGCTGGAGGGGGCCGAAAATCTGCCCGCCTTGCCGCTGGCGGACAGCGACGCGCTGGAAGTCGGGGATCTGGTTCTCGCAATCGGCAATCCCTTTGGGGTCGGACAAACCGTGTCTTCGGGCATCGTGTCCGGGCTGGCGCGCTCGGGCAGTTCCATCCCCGGCGGAGTCGGCTCCTATATCCAGACCGATGCCGCGATCAACCCGGGCAATTCCGGTGGGGCACTGGTCGACATGGCGGGACGGCTGATCGGGATCAACACGTCGATCCTGTCGCGTTCCGGCGGCTCCAACGGCATTGGCTTTGCCATCCCGTCCAATCTGGTGCGCGAATTCACCCGGCAGGCCGAAGCGGGCCAGACGCAGTTCATTCGCCCATGGTCGGGTGTGTCGACGCAGGCTGTCGATGATGCGGTGGCCGAGGCGCTGGGCCTGCCGCGTCCCGAAGGCGTGGTGCTGTCGGAATTGCATCCGCAATCGCCCTTCGCCCAGGCCGGGCTTGCGGCAGGTGACGTGTTGCTGAGCTTTGACGGGCAGCCGATCCTGTCACCGTCCGATCTGGAATACCGCCTGTCGATTTCCCCGGTGGGCGGTCAGGTGACGCTGGAAGCTGTGCGCGCGGGTGAGCCGGTGACGCTGGATGTGGACCTGATCGCCGCACCGGGCGCAGGTGAACCGGAGACGCTCGAAATCCAGTCGCCGGGGCCGCTCAACGGTCTGGTCGTGGCCAATCTGACGCCGGCGCTGATCGAAGCCTACGATCTGCCATTGATGTCCAAAGGCGTCATCCTGACCGAGCTGTCTGCCTATGGCGCGCGTTTGGGGTTGCAGCCGGGGGACCGCATTCTGAATGTGAACGGGACGGATATCACCGACGCGGACATGCTGGCCAAAGTGGCCCGGACGCGGCCGGGCACTTGGTTGGTGACATTGGAGCGCAACGGTCGGGTCATGCGTTTTCGCGTACAGGGCTGAGGCTGCGTGCAGCCTGAGCGCAAGGGGCGTGAGGGGCTCCCGGATGCGGGAGCCTTGCATCTGCGGGGGGGAAGAGGCTAGTCCTGTGGACAACATTGTCCTCAGGAGAGCCTGCCATGCGCCCGTCCAACGAAGCCCTGATCGTGATCGACATGCAAAATGATTTCTGCCCCGGCGGCGCGCTTGCCGTGGCGCAGGGCGATGAGATCGTGCCGGGCATCAACCTGCTGATGGAAGAGTTCCGCGCGGTCATCCTGACCCAGGACTGGCACCCGGCGGGGCACAGCTCTTTTGCCTCGACCCATGATGCGCCAGCGATGAGCACCATGGAAATGCCCTATGGCACGCAGGTGCTCTGGCCGGATCACTGCATTCAGGGCAGTGCGGGTGCGGCCTTTCACAAGGATCTGCGCAGCGATGGGGATCTGATCATTCGCAAAGGGTTTAACCCCGCAATCGACAGCTATTCCGCCTTTTTCGAAAATGACCACAAGACCCCGACGGGGCTGGAGGGCTACCTGCGCACCCGTGGCATCGACACACTGACCATGGTCGGGCTGGCGCTGGATTTCTGCGTGAATTTTTCGGCTGTGGATGCCGCGCGGCTCGGCTTCAAGGTCACGGTGGAAAGCAAATTCTGCCGCGCCATCGATCTGGACGGTTCTCTGGCCGCTGCAACCGATGGGATGAAAGCTGCGGGGGTCAAGCTCCTCTGAGCGGGCGACCTTTGCGCGTAGCGCGGTTGCCCCCCTGTCCCTGTTGCCTGAAAAATCTGCCGACGGCTTGCCAAACCCTTCTTTTGGCTGCTTTAACCAATTCGTTACATGAGAAGGACCGTCGCAAATGGTCGACATCGCCACCCGCGTCTATAACCACAAATGGAAAATCGACCCGATCGTGCGGTCGCTGATCGACACGGATTTCTACAAGCTGCTGATGTGTCAGTCGGTGTTTCGGAACCGCCCGGACACGCAGGTGACCTTTTCGCTGATCAACCGTTCCAAAGACATCCGTCTTGCCGAGATGATCGACGAAGGAGAGTTGCGCGAACAGCTCGACCATGTGCGGTCGCTGTCGCTAAAGCGCGGCGAAAGCACATGGATGCGCGGCAACACCTTTTATGGCAAGCGCCAGATGTTCCGGTCCGATTTCATGCAGTGGTTCGAAAATCTGCGCCTGCCCGCCTATCAACTGGAAAAGCGCGACGGGCAATATGAGCTGACATTTGAGGGCAGCTGGCCCGAAGTGATGTTGTGGGAAATCCCGGCGCTGTCGATCCTGATGGAATTGCGGTCGCGCGCGGTGCTGGGACCGATGAAGAAATTCGAACTGCAGGTGCTCTATGCCCGCGGCATGACGAAGCTCTGGGAGAAGGTCAAACAGTTGCAGCCGCTCGATGGTCTCAAGATCGCCGATTTCGGTACCCGGCGGCGGCATTCTTACCTTTGGCAGGACTGGTGTGTGCAGGCCATGGTCGAGGGGTTGGGCAGAAAATTCATCGGCACCTCGAATTGCCACATCGCCATGATGCGCGATCTGGAGGCCGTGGGCACCAACGCCCATGAGCTGCCCATGGTCTATTCCGCTTTGGCGAAAGATGATGCCGCATTGGCTGCCGCACCCTATGACGTTCTGCGCGACTGGCAGGATGAGCATGAAGGCAATCTGCGGATCATCCTGCCCGACACCTATGGGTCCAAAGGTTTTCTCGATCGTGCGCCGGACTGGCTGGCCGGCTGGACCGGGATTCGGATCGACAGCGGCGATCCGGCGACCGGGGCGGAAACGGCGATCAACTGGTGGAAATCGCGGGGCGAAGACCCGACGCAAAAGCTGGTCATTTTCTCCGACGGGCTGGATACGGACAAGATCATCGAACTTCACAAGCAGTTCGAAGGTCGGGTCAAGACATCCTTTGGCTGGGGTACTCTTTTGACTAATGATTTCCGAGGCTTGACTCCTGGGGACGCGTTGGCGCCGTTTTCGTTGGTCTGCAAGGCGATTTCCGCCAACGGCAATCCGACCGTGAAGCTGTCGGACAATCCGAATAAGGCGATGGGACCGGCCTCCGAGGTCGAACGCTACAAACGGGTGTTTGGCGTGGGCGCGCAGACAGCGATGGAGGTCGTGGTCTGATCCACGCTGCGCTCGGAGTGCAGCGCGAAAGACGGTGTTTTTCGCACAATCAGAAATATCTGCGTCTGTAAACCTATAACAACCTATAGGTTGTTGATCTGCTGTGTCCTTGGGAACATCGGGGCGGGCCGCGATGGTCTGGAACCCATTTCTAAGGACACTGACATGAAACTCTCTTCCCTGACCGCGCTCTCTGCGGTCACCCTTTCGCTGGCTGCCTGCGGCGGCTCCTCTGTTGATCGTGACATGGCGGATGTGGATCTGCCTGAAGAATACGGCTACCTCGAAAGCTTCATTGAAGATGTCGAGAATGAAGATCTGGACGTGGCAACCAATTTGTCTGGCTCGATTGTTATGGACGGTGGCGTTGTCATTGACGTCAGCGACGAAGAAGATGAACAGGATGGGGTGCTGGTCGAAGCGATCGGTGATCTCGGACTGGAAGTCAATTTCGATACTCCTAGGGTGGACGCAGACGCAGATAATTTTGTGATCTACCGTGGAGAGAACTACGCGCAGGGAGAATCGCTCGGCGGAAGTCTTTCCGGCACCGGCACCGTGACCCCCGTCAACTCGACTACGACTATGACCTCCACTTTGGACGGTATGCTTTCCGCGGGTCAGGGGGAGACCTACGAGGTCGTGATGGATATGGATGGCACCTTCTACGACAATGGTGGTCAGATCGGTGTTTATGGCTCCGTCGAGGGCACAATTGCGGAAAACGATGATC
The DNA here is from genome assembly GCF_963675965.1 of uncultured Celeribacter sp. Taxonomy (NCBI): domain Bacteria; kingdom Pseudomonadati; phylum Pseudomonadota; class Alphaproteobacteria; order Rhodobacterales; family Roseobacteraceae; genus Celeribacter; species uncultured Celeribacter sp. The sequence goes on from NZ_OY780935.1 coordinate 2,248,909, forward strand.
CGGGAGAAGCTTACGAAGGTGGCTTCGCAGCTCTTGAACAGAACTAAATCGATGCTGCATCGATAAAACCTGTCCACGGGGCGCGCGCGCGTTTGTCGCCCTGTGGCATTCCATCTTGTCGCGCTGCCCTGCTCTTCCCTCCTGATCTAGAGGCCTAAATGCGCCCTGTTTTCCGCTATCTGTTCGTTGCGCTGTGCTGTCTCTGCCTTGGCGCCGTTTTGCCTCTCGCCGCGCAGGCGCAATCGCAGGCGGAGGCGCGTGCGACGCTCTATGCCGCATTGATGCAGCGGGGCATGACAGCGCTGAAAACACAGGACGCGCCGAAGGCCGCCACCTATTTTTCCAAAGCCCTGCAATTGGCTCCGCGCGATGTGCGCACACAGATCCTTTTGGCGGAATCCTATATTCAGGCCGGGCAGACGGGGCGAGCGGAGGCCTTTCTCACCTATCTTCTGGACGATCCAAGGCAGGTGGATCACGCAGACCTTTATCTTGGGGCGCTGAACAAGCTTTACGAAAAGCGGCCTCTGGTGGCGTCGGGATCTTTCGCGCTGATGCCCGGAACCAATATCAAGAATGCGTCTTCGCAAACCTATTTCGAAACGCTTTTGGGGCGGTTGACGATCGATGATGGCGGCGATGAAATGTCCGGGATTGGGGTCGATGTCGGCGGGCGCGCCGCCTATCGCGTCGCATTGGGGGCGGGGCGTCGACTAGAGTTCGGAGGGTCTCTGACCCATGTTTGGTATGAAGAGAAAAGCCTGCGCTATTGGTACGGTCGGCTTTGGTCCGATTTGGTGCAGCTCTCGCCTGGCGCGCAGTGGCGGGGAGGCGCCCATATCAGCCGCCTCTATCACAAGGATGAAGAGGGCAGAGGGTCTGATCGCGTTGCCAAGGGGTTGCATGCCAACTGGTCGCAGGATCTGGGCGAGGGCATGCAGGTCGGGGTCTCGGCGATTGCAGAGTATCGTGACTATCTGGCAAGCAACAGTTTCAGCGGCCCCTATGCCTCGGTGGGGGTGCACTGGAGCAAACGTACGGACCGTTCCGAAATTCTGAGCGTCGGTGTTACGGTTGAACGGGCAACGCGCGAGGTCGATTATCATTCCTACTGGGGCGGATCGCTGCGGGGCGGCTATGAGCGCCCCTTTGGTGACAACCTGCGGGCCGGTGTCGGCGTCAGTGCGACATTGCGGGTCTATGATGCCGAATTCTTCACGGTCGATTATGCGCGCCGGGATGAAATCTATCGCGTTGATCTGTCAGTCTCGGACAAGCGGCTGAAAATGATGGGTGCGACGCCGAAGCTGACCTGCGGCTATCGCGTGCAATCGTCAAATGTCGCCCTCTATGACAGCAATTCGACGGACTGCCGCGTGAGTTGGTCTTATCAGTTTTGACCCCGGGTCGCCAAAAACTGTTCAAACGCGGCCAGCGTTTCCTCTGAAACGTGATGTTCGATGCCCTCGGCATCAAGCTCGGCAATGTCTTCGGGCACGCCGGTGGCGATCAGCAGCTCGACAACGGTGCGGTGGCGGGCGCGCACCCGGTCGGCAAGGGCGGCGCCCTCTTCGGTCAGGAAGACCCCGCGATAGGGGCGTGATGTGGCCAGTCCTTCGCGTTTCAGCCGGGCAATTGCCTTAGTCGCTGTGGGCTGGGCGACGCCCATCCGGGCGGCAATATCGGCGACACGCGCCTCTCCCAATTCCGCGATCAGATCGCCGATCAGCTCGACATAGTCTTCCATCAAGGCCATGGCCTGCGCCTCACGCGCGCGGGAAAACCGGTCGGCCTGTTGTTCGCAGGGGGATGGAGGGTTGGCCATGAGCGCGATCCTGTATTTTGAGAATACGTTATAGCCTTGGCTGGCCGTGCTGGCCAGAGCCGAGGATGATAGCGAACACCGCGGAATTGTCGATGGGACAGGGGAGCGCGCCCGAATTCTTGGCTGCGGGGTCACGTTTTGCTGACATTTTTCCGATGATGTGATTTAGGGGGTTGTTAAAAGTATAGCTTTGGCTATGAGTTTGTCCAAAAGCTATGCTTGATGGAGTTCACATGCAATCTTTGACGGAACGCACCCAGCGGGGAATCGCTGCTGCTCTGGCGGGGAAAAACCTCGGATGGCGAGGGCGGTTGTTGTTTGCGGGGCCCGCGGTCATCGCTTCGGTCGCCTATATGGATCCGGGCAATTATGCGACGAACATTCAGGCCGGTGCGGGCTATGGCTATACGCTGTTGTGGGTTGTGCTGATGGCGAACCTGATCGCGATGCTGTTTCAGGCATTGTCGGCGCGTCTGGGCATTGTCACCGGTAAAAACCTTGCCGAATTGTCACGAGACCATTTCCCGCGTCCCGTGGTCTGGGTGATGTGGGCAGTGAGCGAAGTCGCGGCCATGGCCACTGATCTGGCCGAATTTCTGGGCGGCGCAATTGGCTTGTCGCTGCTGTTCAACCTGCCGCTTTTCGTGGGCATGATCATCACCGCCATCGTGACCTATGCGATCCTGATTTTCGAACGGCAGGGCTTTCGACCGATGGAGTTGATCATCGGGGCGCTCGTGGGCGTTATCGGGCTTTGCTATCTGGCCGAAATCCTCATTGCGCCGATTGATTGGGGGGCAACCGCTCAGGGGTTGATGACACCGGAACTGCCGGACGCAGCCGCGCTGACAATTGCCGTGGGGATCATTGGCGCGACCGTCATGCCCCATGCGATTTACCTGCATTCGGGTCTGACGCAGTCCCGCGCTGTGATCCACAACACTGACGAGCGCCGCCGTGTTCTGCGTTATTCCAACACCGAGGTGGTTCTGGCGCTGGCAGTGGCCGGGCTGGTGAATATGGCGATGGTGATGATGGCGGCCTCCGCCTTTCACCAGGGACATTCCGAGGTCGCCGAAATCGAAACGGCCTATCACACGCTGACCCCGCTGCTGGGGGCTGCTGCGGCGGGCATGTTCCTAGCTTCGCTGATTGCCTCTGGCGTGTCGAGCTCGGTTGTCGGCACGATGGCGGGGCAGATGATCATGCAGGGTTTCTTGCATTTCCATGTGCCGATCTGGTTGCGCCGTCTGGTCACCATGGTGCCTGCCTTTGCCGTGGTCGGCGCCGGGGTGAATGCCACGCAGGCGCTTGTCATGTCGCAGGTGGTGCTGTCGATCGCCCTGCCGGTGCCGATGGTCGCGCTGATCATCTTTGTGGCGCGCCGTGACATCATGGGCGAGTTTGTCGTCAGCCGGCTTGTGCGTCTTCTGGCCGGTCTCGGGGCCATAGCGGTTTTGGGGCTGAACTTCGTCCTTTTGGCTCAGACGTTCGGGCTCGAGATTCCCTTTCTGGTGAACTGAGCGGCTTTGGGGTCGGATCTTGCGGGGTCCGGCCTGGCGCTTAAAAAATGATCAACTCGCCAAATTTCGCGCCGTGACCCGTCGATACCGGTGATTTGCGGGTGAAGCAAAGATGGCCGGCCTCTATCCTGAAAGAGGTCGGCATTTTTGCGACCGATTACGACGGAAAAGGGCAAGTGGAACGATGGCAATTTACGCGGCAATTCATCACGTTACGCATTACAAATATGATCGCAATGTCACGCTTAGCCCACAGACGATCCGGCTGCGCCCGGCGCCGCATTCCCGCACCCGCGTGATTTCGCATTCACTGAAGGTGACGCCCGCCGATCATTTCGTGAATCATCAGCAGGATCCTTACGGCAACTGGCAATCGCGTTTCGTCTTTCCCGAACCGGTGCGCGAATTCAAGATCGAGGTTGATCTGGTCGCGGATATGACGGTTTACAATCCGTTCGATTTCTTCGTCGAAGAAAGCGCGGAATATTGGCCCTTCAGCTATCCGACAGATCTGGAAGAGGATCTGGTGATCTACCGCACCCCGGAACCCGAAGGCCCGTTGCTGGCGCAATTCGTCGGCTCCATCGACTTCAAGAAAACCCGCACGGTGGATTTTCTGGTCGGGTTGAATGCCAAGATCGCCGACTATGTGAATTACACAATCCGGATGGAGCCGGGGGTGCAAAGCCCGGATGAAACGCTTGAGAAAAAGTCGGGTTCATGCCGCGACAGTTCGTGGTTGCTGGTGCAGGTGCTGCGGCATCTGGGGTTCGCTGCGCGTTTTGTTTCGGGCTATCTGATCCAGTTGAAGCCGGACGTCGAGGCGCTCGACGGCCCGTCGGGCACGGATCACGATTTTACCGATCTGCATGCCTGGTGTGAGGTTTTCCTGCCCGGCGCTGGATGGATCGGGCTGGATCCGACCTCGGGACTCCTGACCGGGGAAAGCCATATCCCGCTGGCCGCCACGCCGCATTTTCGCAACGCCGCGCCGATTGCGGGGGGCTATAGCTCGGATGGTGCGCCGGAGGTGTCGTTTGACTTTGACATGACGGTGACGCGTGTGGCGGAACATCCGCGGATCACCAAACCGTTTTCTGACGCGGCCTGGGATCGGTTGAACGCCTTGGGCCACAAGGTGGATGACGCATTGGAAAAGGGCGATGTGCGCCTGACCATGGGCGGTGAGCCGACCTTTGTGTCCATCGACGATTTTGAAAGCGATGAATGGAATACGGCGGCGGTCGGTCCGCAAAAGCGCGGTCTTGCGGATGATCTGATCCGGCGGCTGCAAACACGCTTCGCCCCGGGCGGTTTTCTGCACTACGGGCAGGGCAAGTGGTATCCCGGCGAAAGCCTGCCGCGCTGGACGTTTTCGCTTTACTGGCGGCGGGATGGCAAACCCGTCTGGGAGAACCCCGATCTGATTGCCCGGGAAAAGACGCCCGAGCCGGCAACGGCAGATCAGGCCGGTGCTTTCATGAAGCGCTTTGCCGAGAACCTTGGTGTGGATCCGGCCAATGCGCAGCCTGCCTATGAAGATCCGGCGGAATGGATTTTGAAAGAATCCCTGCTGCCGGACAATGTGACGCCGGAAAACAGCAAGCTGAAGAACCCCGAAGACCGGGCGCGATATGCCCGTGTATTTGAGCGCGGGTTGACCGAACCCTCTGGTTATGTGCTGCCGATTCAGCGTTGGCAGTCCAAGGCGCGCGGCGGCTGGCTGTCTGAGCTTTGGAAGACCCGGCGCGGGCATCTGTTCCTTGTGCCGGGTGACAGCCCCGTCGGTTTCCGGCTGCCGCTGGGGGCGTTGCCCTATGTGCCGCCGTCGTCTTACCCATATTCCTACCCCGCTGATCCGATGACGGATCATGGCGTTTTGCCGGATTTCCACGATGAAATCGCGGTCCGGCGCAAGCGGGTGCAAGACAGTATAGAAAACCTTGCCGCAGAGGACGCGGCGCGGGAAGCCCGCGAGAAAGCAGCGCTGTTGCCGGAAACCAGTGCCGATCACCGGCAACCTGTCGCAACCGCGATAAGCGATGATACCGCACGTCAGCCGGTCATGGATCAGGGGGTGGATCCGGCCAATGGTGGCAAGGTGCGCACCGCCATTGCGATGGAGCCGCGCGATGGGCGGTTGTGCCTGTTTATGCCGCCTTGTGAGGCGCTGGAGGATTATCTCGACCTGATCGCCACGGCAGAGGAAACCGCCAGTGAATTGAATCTTCCGATCCATATCGAAGGCTATTCCCCACCGGACGACCCGCGCTTGAACGTGATCCGCGTGGCCCCCGATCCCGGTGTGATCGAGGTGAATATTCACCCCGCGCACAGCTGGGACGATTGCGTGGCCACCACCGAAGCCATTTATGAAGAGGCCCGTCTGTCGCGCCTTGGGGCGGATAAGTTCATGATCGACGGGCGCCACACCGGCACCGGCGGCGGCAACCATGTGGTGGTGGGCGGCGCGACCCCTGCCGACAGCCCGTTTCTGCGACGGCCTGATCTGCTCAAGTCGCTGATCCTGATCTGGCAGCGCCACCCCTCGCTGTCCTATCTGTTCTCGGGGCTCTTTATCGGTCCGACTTCGCAGGCGCCGCGCATTGATGAGGCGCGCCATGACACGCTGTATGAGCTGGAAATCGCGCTCAGCCAGATCAAACCGCCGCATGAGGGCGCTGTGCCGCCGGCCTGGCTGGTGGACCGGCTGCTGCGCAATATGCTGACCGATGTGACTGGCAACACGCACCGGGCCGAAATCTGCATCGACAAGCTGTTCTCGCCGGACGGACCGACCGGGCGCCTGGGGCTGGTGGAGTTCCGGGGCTTTGAAATGCCGCCGCATCCGCGCATGTCTTTGGCCCAGCAGGTGTTGCTGCGCGCGATCATTGCCCGGTGCTGGAACGCGCCGGTCGAAGGCAAGCCGGTGCGCTGGGGCACCGTGTTGCATGACCGGTTCATGCTGCCGCATTTCCTGTGGGAGGATCTGTTGTCGCTTTTGGCCGATCTCAAGCATCACGGTTTTGAGATGGACCCCGAATGGTTCGTGGCGCAGGCGGAATTCCGGTTCCCCTTCTGTGGCCAGATCGAGGCCGAAGGGGTGCATCTGGAATTGCGTCAGGCGCTGGAGCCTTGGCATGTTCTGGGCGAAACCGGCGCCATCGGTGGCACCGTGCGCTATACCGACAGCTCTGTCGAGCGGCTGCAGGTCAAGATGACGACGCTGCATCAGGACCGTTATCGCATCATGTGCAACCGCCGTCCGGTGCCTCTGGCACGGACCGGGACGTCGGGAGCCTCGGTGGGCGGGGTGCGGTTCAAAGCCTGGCAACCGGCCGAAGCCCTGCACCCGGTGCTGCCCGTCAACGCGCCGCTGACCTTTGACATCTACGATGACTGGACCGGTCGTGCGATCGCGGGCTGCACCTATCATGTCGCGCATCCGGGCGGGCGCAACTACGACACCTTCCCGGTCAACGGCAATGAGGCGGAGGCCCGGCGGTTGGCGCGGTTCGAGGCCTTTGGTCATGCCGGAGGTGATTATCGTCCGTTGCCTGAACATCCGCATCCGGAATTTCCCTTGACCCTTGACCTGAGAAGGCCCATCGGGCTCCTGTAAAGCTTAGCCAAGGACCTGAACCAGACATGTCTTCCACAGCCGACCCTTTGTCCGTGCGTCCGGATCTGTTCGCGGCCTACCGCGCGCGGGTGGGGTCGGCGGATGAATTGCTGGATGTGCAGGGCCAGATGCGGCCGGTCTGGCGGCGCTTTGTCGATCAGTTCGTGAAGCTGTCGCAGGAAGACATCCGGGCCCGCTTTGACCGCGGGGATCAGTATCTGCGCGATGCGGGGGTGTTCTATCGGCAGTACACCCATGATCCTCAGGCGGAACGCGATTGGCCGCTCAGCCATATTCCGGTGATCCTGCATGAACGTGAATGGGACACGATCTGCGACGGGCTGACACAGAGAGCGGATTTGCTGGAGCGGGTGATGGCCGATCTGTATGGCCCGGCCAGCCTTGTGGCCGGGGGCCATCTGCCCGCCAGCCTGATCGCACAATCGCCGCATTGGTTGCGTCCGATGGTGGGCGTGCCGCCGCGTGGCGGGCATTATCTGCACTTTCTGGCCTTCGAAATCGGCCGTTCTCCGGATGGGTCGTGGTTCGTTCTGGGCGATCGCACGCAGGCGGCGTCGGGCGCGGGATTTGCGCTGGAAAACAGGGTGGCGACCGGGAGGATATTTCCGGAACGTTTTCCGCGTGCGCGCATCCACAAGCTGGCGGGGTTCTTCAGCGCTTTTCGCGACGCGATGGACCGGCTGGCCAGCCCCCCCTTTGAGGAGCCGCGCCTGAGCGGGATCTTGACGCCGGGGCCGTCCAACGACACCTATTACGAACACACCTACATCGCCCGCTATCTGGGGATGATGCTGTTGGAAGGCGAAGACATCGTTGTCGAAAACGGGCAGGCGATGGTGCGCACGATCGAAGGGCCGCGTCCCTTGGGTATGCTGTGGCGACGCATCGACGCGGAATTCGCCGATCCGCTGGAATTCAACGCGTCATCGCAGATTGGCACGCCGGGGCTGATGGAGGCCCTGCGGTCTGGACATTTGGCCATGGCCAATGCGCTGGGGTCCGGGGTTCTTGAGATGCGGGCCATGATGGCCTTTTTGCCGCGGATCAGCGAGGTGTTGACCGGTGCGCCTCTGAAACTTCCCAATATCGCGACATGGTGGTGTGGCGGCGCCGCGGAGCGTGCATATGTGCAGAACAACGCGGCCAATATGCTGATCGCCGAGGCAGGCGCGACCGGGCTGCCCTTTGACATTGCAGATGCAGGGGGGACGGATGCGGCATTTGCAGCCGGCAGCGGCGGTCTGGCCGATCATTTGCAGCGCGAAGGCGGGCGGCTGATCGGGCAGGAGGCCGTTTCGCTGTCGACCACCCCCGCATGGTGTGATGCCGCGGAAGAGGGCCAGCCGGGCGGGCATGTCGTGCCGCGTCCCATGACCGTGCGGGTGTTTGCAGCCCGGACCGCGCAGGGCTGGCAGTTCATGAAAGGCGGGTATGCCCGGATCGGCAAATCCGGCGATGCGACGGCTCTGGCCATGCAGCGGGGCGGGTCGGTCGCGGATGTTTGGGTGGTGTCGGACCGCGCGCTGCCCGATGTGCATCCTGCGGCACGGGAGGACGGAGATTTCCGGCGTGTGACGCCGGGGGTTCTACCGGCGCGGGCGGCGGACAACATGTATTGGCTGGGGCGCTATCTGGAGCGCACCGAGGATGCGGTGCGTCTGATTCGGGCCTATCACACCCGTTTGGCGGCGACAGACAATCTGAACGATCCTCAACTGAAAATGCTGGGCAACTATTTGGCGGGCTATGGCTTCGACCTGAGCCAACCGGTGCCGGAGGCGTTGATCAGCCGGGTCGCCTGGGCGCGGGGATGCGCGGGAAAGATCCGGGACCGGTTTTCAACCGATGCCTGGTCTGCGCTTAACGATCTGCTGAAAACCGCGCGACGGATGGCAATCACCGCAACGGCAGGCGATGACACTGCGCGGGCCATGTCGGTTCTGGTGCGCAAGGTCGCGGGCATCACCGGGCTGGTGCATGAAAACATGTATCGTTTTTCCGGCTGGCGGTTTTTGAGCATCGGGCGCGCTTTGGAGCGCGCCGATGCAATGGCGTCTTTGCTGGCGCAGTTTACCGCAGAGACGGCGCCGCCGGGGTCTTTGGATATGGCGGTGGAGGTCGGGGATTCGGTGATCACTCACCGTCGGCGCTACAGGATCGAGACGGGTCGGGACACGGTGGTTGATCTGCTGGCCCTGGATGCTGACAACCCGCGGGCGCTGTTGTTTCTCTTGCGGGTCATTCGTCGGGATGCCGAAGCGCTGCCCAACGCGCATCGGCACGGGCGTCCGTCGGATCTGCTGCGGGCGATCTTGCCGCTTGAGGCCGGGATTGCCTGCGCAAGCCCCGATGAGCTGACCACGGAACGGCTTCTGGAAGTGCGCGGCGAATTGCTGCGGATTTCCGATTTGCTGGCCGCGAGCTATCTGAGGTAGGCTATGCTGTATGATGTCCGCCTGACCATCGATTACAATTATGCTGCCGCCTCGGATCGGACGCGCAACCTATTGCGGCTTCTGCCTGCCGATGTGGCGGGGGTGCAGCGCGTGTTGTCGCGCCAATTGACGATTTCGCCGCTGCCGGATGAACGCCGCGATGGGATCGATTTTTTCCGCAATACGATCAGCGCGGTGGCTTGGCATCGGCCGATCGCCAGCCTGTCGCTGTCGCTCGAAGCGCGCATCGATCGTCCGGATGTAGCACCGCGGCTGGATTTCTCGACATCGTTTGAAGCCCTGCGCGCGGACATTGACGCGCATGCGAACCTTGCCCCAGACGCGCCGCATCATTTCGCGACAAGTTCGCCTCTGGTGACCCTGACCCCCGAGATGACGGACTACGCGCGGGGCTGCGTGCAGCCGGGCATGACCGCCCTGGAGGTGGTCGAGGCGGTGGGGGGCGCCCTGCACCGGGATATGCGGTTTGACCCGGACGCCACGGATGTGGACACGCCACCGGAAGTGGCGTTCCAGAACCGGCATGGTGTCTGTCAGGACTTCGCCCATATCATGATTGCCGCCCTGCGCGGTGTCGGAATCCCTGCGGGCTATGTCTCTGGGTTTCTGCGCACCTTCCCGCCGCCGGGGCAGCCGCGTCTGGAAGGGGCGGATGCCATGCATGCCTGGGTGCGGGCCTGGGTCGGTGCGAAAACCGGATGGATCGAATTCGATCCGACCAACGACCAATATGCCGGGCACGACTATATCACTGTTGGCTATGGCCGGGATTACGGTGATGTGGCGCCGGTGCGCGGCGCGTTGCGGTCAGCCGGTGCTCAGACGAGCCAACAGGCAGTGGACGTTGTGCCGCTGGACACGCCGGCAGAAACCCCTGACACCCAACCCACAGAAAACGGGATGGATGTTCAGGCGTAGGGCGGGTGATCACTCCGCCAGAAGGGCCTCGATATGGGCCGGGCCTACGGGGCGGATGCGCGTCGGGTTCAGCGCTTTGATCGAGTAATATCCGCGGGTGATGTGATCCATATTGACCGTTTCACGCACGCCCGGCAGTCGCAGGATGCGCTCCATATAGGCCTGTAGACGCGGGTAATCCTTGATCTGCTTGCGGTTTGTCTTGAACACCCCGTGATAGGCGGCATCAAAGCGGATCAGGGTCACGAAGGTGCGGATATCCGTCTCGGTGAACCGGTCGCCGAACAGATAGTCGCCGTCCAACTGGTCTTCGAGCGTGTCGAGCGTTTCGAACACCCCGTTGACGGCCTCGTCATAGGCGAGCTGAGTCGACGCGAAACCGGCTTTGTAGACGCCGTTGTTGAGCTGGCTGTAAATCTGTGCATTCAGCGTGTCGATCTCTGCGGCCAGATCGTCCGGGTAAAGCCGCAGATCCGACGGCACGAGATGCTCGAAAGCCGTGTCGAACATGCGCACGATGTCGGCGCTTTCGTTGTTCACCATGACATTGCGCTTCATGTCCCAGAGCACCGGCACCGTGGCGCGTCCAGTGAAATGCGGATCGGCGCGGGTGTAAAGTTCATGCATGTAGCTTGCGCCGAACAACGGATCTTCATCCGCGCCCTCATAGCCGCCGAATTGCCAGCCCTGATCGCCAATGATCGGATTGACCACGGTCACATCGATATAGGCCTCGAGGCCCTTGAGCTTGCGCGCGATGAGCGTGCGCGAGGCCCAGGGGCAGATCAGCGCGACATAGAGGCGATAGCGCCCGGCTTCGGCCTTGAACCCGCCTTCACCTGTCGGTCCAGCCGCGCCATCCGGCGTGATCCAGTTGCGGAAAGTGGAGACCTGACGCAGAAAGCGACCCTGTTTGTCGGCCTTTTGCACCGGGTCCCAGTCTTTCGTCCATTTGCCGTCAATCAGCATGGTGGCAATCCTCAGTAGTAGATGAAGCTGCGCATGGAGACCGACGCGATGTCGATGCTTTCGTTCATGAACAGCAAGTTGTCTTTGTCATCCGATGCCCCGGCGATGGTCAGGGCGGGCAGATAGTGGTCGAGAGACGGATGGGCCATTTTCAGAAGGGGGCCGAGCCCTTCGCGGTCGGTGATGGCCTGATGGTCGCGGGCTTGCAGGCGATCGGCGAAGAACGTGTCGAATTCTTCGGCCCAGTCATAGGCTTTGGCGCCCCAGCGCATGGTGCGCAGGTTGTGAACCACATTGCCCGACCCGAGGATCAGAACGCCACGGTGGCGCAGCTCGGCCAGCGCCTGCCCGACTTCGAGGTGATGGCCGAGATCCTTGGTCATGTCGATCGACAGCTGGAACACCGGCACCTGAGCACTGGGATAAAGCCATTTCAGCACCGACCACGCGCCGTGATCCAGGCCCCATGTGTCATCGCCTTCGGCATGGTGGCTGGCAAGCAGGCTCACCACTTCCTTGGCCACGTTGGGCGCGCCGGGCGCGGGGTATTGCTGGGCGAATAGCTCTTGCGGAAAGCCATAGAAGTCATGGATGGTCTGCGGCATTTTGGAGATGTTGACCAGCGTCGAGCCGCGCGTCATCCAATGCGCGGAGACCACCAGAATGGCCTGCGGGTGGGGCAGGGCGTTGCCCAGCTGTGCCCAACTGCGAGAATATTCATTGTCCTCGATGGCGTTCATCGGACTGCCGTGGCCCAGAAACACGACCGGCATACGGTCGGATGTTTTGAGGCTGTGTTTGAGCTGTTGAAGCTGTTGTAGGATGCTGCTCATGGCGCGGTCCTTTCTCAAAAAGGCGAAAAGGGGCTGCGCTCCGAAAGCCGAAGCGCAGGGGAGCTTAACTGCGGCAACGCAGCGGGTAGAGGGTGAAGGGGGCAGTTCTCAGCTCAATCATGGGGGGTTTCCGGAAGGGGTTCAGACGGAGAGCCTGAGCTGTGTCGTCGAGGTGCCTTGGCCAGCATCCGAAGGTTTGGACCTTGTGGCCCTGCGCGGTCAGATCGCCCGGGCGCTCCGCGAAGGCGACGTCGGCGGCCTGCGCGAGGCTGTCTGCCGCATTCAGTTTCTCGACGGCTTCGACGCCGCCTTTGCTGTCGGCGATCTCCACACCATTGTTGGCTTTCGCGATGGCACGGGCGAGATCGGAACCAATGGTGCCGCCGCCGATGATTGCGATGTTCATGTTCGTAACCTCTTGTCTGCCCCCGCAGTCGGCTGCAGTGCCAGGCAATGTCTGTGTTGCGATGAAAGGAATATGCGCCTTGCATGGGCTGAATGAAATGGAGAATATATGGAATAACTTTCCCTGTTTTGTTCCTAATGGAGGTGGCATGGATCTGCTGGATGGTGTGCGGGCCTTCGTGGCGACGGCGGAAACAGGATCGTTTACAGCGGCGGCGGATCGTTTGGGAATATCGAACCGGCTGACCTCGAAATACGTGGCCGAACTTGAGGAACGGTTAGGGGTGCGCCTTTTGCAGCGCACCACGCGCAAGGTCGGTCTGACCGCATCGGGCGAGGAGCTTTTGGCCCGCGCGCCGGCTTTGCTTGATGATCTGGATGCTATGTTCGGCGCGGTGACCGAGGACACTCGCGGTTATTCGGGCACGCTGCGCATTTCTGCGCCGGTAACCTTTGGCGAAACCTATGTGAAGGATCTGCTCAGCCGCTTTGCCGAACCGCATCCCGATCTGGTGATCGATCTGCGTCTGAACGACCGCTATGTGGATCTGGCCGCGGATGGGATCGATCTGGCGTTTCGCATCGGACAGCCGGATGTCTCTGCGCTCAAGGCGCGCAAGCTTGGGGAAATCCGCGCGCTGCTGGTGGCCGCTCCGGCGTATCTGGCACAGCATGGCGCCCCTGCCGATCTGTCGGCTCTTGCAGCGCATGCCTGTATTGTCGACACCAACCGGCGCACGCCCTCGCGCTGGGGCTTCCTGCAGGACGGCGAAGAGGTGACCGTTCAGGTGCCCAGCCGTTTCATGGTCAACAGCGCCCGGGTGGCACGGGATCTGGCGGTGGCCGGGCAGGGCGTGGCCTATTGCCCAAGGTTCGTGCTGGGGGATGATCTGGAAACCGGGCGTCTGGTCGAACTGTTGCCGGAACAGGCGCGCCCGAGCCATGCAATCAGCGCGGTCTATCTTGAAGGCCGGACGCTGCCCCGCAAGGTGCGCGCACTGATCGACTTTGCCGTCAAGGACATGCGTCAGGCGGGCGCGAACTGAGACGCTGCGCCAGATCTTTTGGCGGCGCAGAAAAGCCGCGAAACTTGACCTGCGCCAAGGCGGTCGCTGCGTGACTGCGCTAGCTTGAGGCCATACTGCCGTTGGGTAGGATCGGGGTCTCCGATGCATCGGAAACGGCACAGTCACCTGTCGCAGTCGCGCCATCCGGAGGAACATCGCATGAAAACCGTTACAATTCTGGGTCCATCCCAATCAGGCAAGACGACGCTGGCCGCCGCGCTGGCCGGGCTCGACGGTTCCAAGGGCCGCTCTCTAAGCTTGTTCGGCGACGCCAGCGTGACCCTGTTCAGCTATCTTGATGAAGACTGGGCCTTGCTGGATTGCCCCGGTGGCGGCGATGCGCTGGCGCTGGCCGGTCCGGCTCTGGCGGCAAGTGATGCCGCCATTCTCTGTGTGCCCGCAGACGCCGAAGCGGCCGTCCTGGCCGCGCCCTATTTGCGGCTGGTTGAGGCTGCGGGGCTGCCAGCTCTGCTGTTCATCAACAAACTCGATGTGGCGACCGACCGCACCAGCGCCGTGGTGGCTGCACTGCAGGCCTACAGCCAGCACGGCATCGTGCTGCGCGAAGTGCCAATGCGCGCAGATGGCAAGATCACCGGCGTGATCGACCTGATTTCAGAACGGGCCTGGGAATTCCACGATGGCGCGCGTTCGTCTCTGGTTGAAGTGCCCGCCACGATGCGGGACCGCGAGGCAGAAGCGCGCACGGATCTTCTGGAACACCTTGCGGATTTCAATGACACGCTTCTGGAGGAATTGATCGAAGATCAGAAAATTCTCAGTGACGAAGCCTATGGTGTCGCGGCGGAGGTGTTGCAGCACCATGATCTGATCCCGGCCTTTCTTGGTGCGGCTTCGCTGGGCAATGGGTTGACCCGGCTGATGAAAAGCCTGCGCCATGAGGTGCCGGATGTGTCCGCCGTGGCGGGCCGGTTTGAGGCTGCGCCGGTTGCCGTGGCGATCTTTGCCGATCAGATCAAACACCTTGGAAAGACCGTATTGATCCGCGCAATCGGGACCGATCTTGCACCGGGAGCGCAAGTGATGGGGGCGCCAATTGGCAGCCTTGTGGACATTGATACCAAAACGCCGGTCTCCGCATTGCCAGCAGGGGCATTGGCCCTGACGGTGAAAACCGATCATCTGTCATTGGCGACGCCACTCTGTGGGGCAGAGGCTCCGATCTCGGCCCCGTCATGGATGACGGTGCGCCCGTCGCAGAACAAATGCCGCGTGGCCCCGGAAAACGAACGCGACGAAGCGCGTTTGTCGGCGGCTCTGGCAAAGCTTTGTGAAATCGATCCGGGCCTGCGCGTCGAACAGGATGCGCTCAGCGGAGAGGCGCTGCTGGCGACGCAGGGGCAGCCGCATGAACGACGTGTTCTGGCAAAACTCGACAGCGTCTTTGGCGTTGCCGTGCAACAAGCGCCACTGTCGGCGACGCTGTGCGAAACCATCACCCGACCGGCAGAAACGCATTACCGCCACCGCAAGCAATCCGGCGGGGCCGGGCAATTCGCGGATGTGGTGCTGACGCTTGCACCGCTCAGCCGGGGCGTGGGTTTTGAGTTCGCGGAAACCGTGAAAGGCGGTGCCGTGCCGCGCAACTACATCCCGGCGGTCGAAGCAGGGGTGCGCGAAGCTCTCGCCGAAGGGGTGAACGGGTTGCCGGTTGTGGATCTGAAGGTGACTCTCACCGATGGCAAACACCATGCGGTGGACAGTTCAGATCATGCTTTCCGGACAGCGGCGAAAGCGGCGGTGAAAGAGGCGCTGGTCGAGGCTAAACCTGTGGTTCTGCAGCCCATCGACCGGATCGCCATCCATGTGCCAAGTCAGTTCAGTGGCGCTCTGGTGCCGGTGGTCACGGGGCTTAAGGGGCAAGTTCTGGGATTCGAGGCCGATCCCAATGCGCAGGGATGGGATGTGTTTTCGGCGCTTTTGCCCGCTTCGAGCGAGGCGGATCTGTTCCAAGCGCTGGGGGCCAACACGCGCGGGACCGCATGGTTCGAGGCCGAATTGGCGCAATATGAAGAGTTGCATGGGGCCTGAGCGGCGCCTGCACGCTTCAACATGGTGTGATCATGACGCCGCCGGTTTGTGCTGGCGGCGCCGTCTTTGCCGCTGTTAAACACTTTCCAGAAAAGTTTTTCCAGTTCGATGCGACGGAATGGCGTCGCGGCCTCGTATCATGATTTCAGTCTTTTTGTTCCAAGACTTGTCGAAAGGTGCCCTATGAAAACTCCAATCCGAATTTTGCTGCTTCTGGCGGTGCTTGCTGGCGGCTATTGGGGCTGGACGCAGCTCCGGGAGGATGGAGAGCAGCCTGTGCCGCAGACAGCAGCGGTCAGCCGGGGATCGGTGGCCGAGACGGTTCTGGCCTCCGGTACGATCGAAGCCAGCCAATTGGTGAGCGTTGGGGCCCGGACTTCGGGTCAGATCGAAACCATGGCGGTCAGCCTTGGGCAAACGGTCAAGACAGGAGACTTGATTGCTGAAATCGACAGCCAGGATCAGCAGAACGATGTTCTGCAGGCCGAAGCCGATCTTGCCAACATCGAGGCGCAGATCGCGGCCAAGAATGCGAGCCTAACCAAGGCGCAACTGGCGTTGGATCGTCTGACGCGACTGAGTGCGCAGAACTACGCGTCGCAGGAAGATGTGGAAAGTGCAACCGCGGATCTGGCCGTCTATGAAGCCGAGCTTGAAGCGCTGGATGCGCAGAAATCCAGTGCCGAGGTGACCGTTTCCACGGCCAAGATTGCCCTCGAACGCACCAAGATCACCGCGCCGATGGACGGCACGATTGTGGCTGTGGTGGTCGATGAAGGCCAGACCGTGAATGCCAATACCGATGCGCCGACAATCGTGAAGCTGGCCAATCTGGACCGGATGATCGTGAAGGCGGAGATATCTGAGGCGGATGTCGTGCATGTCGCGGCAGGGCAGAAAGTCAGTTTCACCATTCTGGGCGAACCGGATCGTGCGTTTGAGGCTACCGTGCGCGATATTGAACCGGCTCCCTCTGCGATCGAAGACAGCGATACGATTTCGACCGATGAGGCGATCTATTACAATGGCCGGCTTGAGGTCGATAACCCAGACCATCTTTTGCGGATCGGCATGACCACGCAGGTGTCGATCATCCTTGATGAGGCGCACGATGTGCTGACCGTGCCCTCCTCGGCGATCAGCAGCGGGCCGGAAGGGGCCATGGTGCAGCTTTATGAACCGCAAAGCGGCAGCACCCAGCCGCAAGCTGTCGAGGTGGGACTCGACAATAAAGTGACCGCCGAAATCCGGTCGGGGCTGAGCGAAGGCGATCTGGTCGTGACCGGGTCGGCCATGTCCGGTGTCGGCAGTGCTGGGGGCCGTATGGGGCGGCCGATGGGGTTCTGATATGACGGAACCTCTGATTTCAGCGCGCGGTCTGAGCCGCAGTTTCCAGGCGGGAGATGAACTCATCACCGTTCTGCGGGATGTGGATATCGACATCTACCCCGGTGAACTGGTGGCGATCATCGGGGCCTCGGGGTCCGGCAAATCGACGCTGATGAACATTCTGGGTTGTCTCGACCGTGCCAGCACCGGACGCTACGCTTTCGCCGGTCGCGATGTCAGTGTGCTGGCGCCTGATGAGCTGGCGCAGCTGCGCCGCGAACACTTCGGTTTCATTTTTCAGCGGTATCAGCTTCTGCCGGATCTGGATGCGGTCGGCAACGTCGAGGTGCCTGCGATCTACGCCGGTGTGGGCAAGGGGGCCCGCCGCAAGCGTGCCAAGGAGCTGTTGACGCAGCTTGGTCTCGAAACGCGGTTCGACCACCGGCCCAGCGAACTGTCAGGGGGCCAGCAGCAACGTGTGTCGGTTGCCCGTGCGCTGATGAACGGTGGCGAGGTCATTCTGGCCGATGAGCCGACAGGGGCGCTCGACAGCAAGAGTGGCGAGGATCTGATCGCGCTGCTCAAGGATCTGAACGCCAATGGCCATACCATTGTGATGGTGACCCACGATCCCGCCGTGGCTGTACATGCACATCGGATTATTGAAATCAGCGACGGCCGGATCATCTCAGACACCCGTAAAGACGTGGCGGATACGCCCACGGTAGCGCCCGATACGGCGCTGAAGGCCAAGGGGGGCGGGGCGATGTTGCGGCGCCTGTCCGAGGCGTTTTCGATCTCGATGAAGGCCATGTTGGCCCATCGCACACGGTCGTTCCTGACCATGCTGGGGATCATCATCGGGATTGCTTCGGTGGTCTTGGTGGTGGCGCTGGGCAATGGCAGTCAGGAACGCGTGCTGCAAAACATCAGTTCTCTGGGAACGAACACGATCACCGTGCGGGCAGGGTCCGGGTTTGGGTCGCGCGATCAGGGGCGGATCGAAACGCTTGTGCCTGCAGATGCGGATGCGCTGTCTTTGTTGCCGCTGGCTGACAGCGTGTCTCCGGCCGTGTCGTCATTGGCCTCGGTCATCTATCGCAACACGGAAGCCTCCGCGACCATCAACGGCGTGAGCGGCGATTATTTTCAGGTGCACGCCTATGAGACGGTTGCCGGGAATGTGTTTTCCGCCGAAGACGTCAAAGCCTATGCACAGATGGCGGTGATCGACGAAGACACCCGGGACACGTTCTTCACGGATGGTACGGATCCGCTGGGACAGGTGCTTTTGCTTGGGCATGTGCCGGTGCGGGTGATGGGGGTGGTGCGCTCGACCGGGGCGAGTTTCGGGCCGTCTTCTCTCAATGTTTGGGTGCCCTACACCACCTCGATGGCGAGGATTTCCGGCCAGAGCATTCTGGGAAGCATCGGTGTGCGTGTCGTCGATGATTATGACATGAAGCAGGCCGAGCAAGAGATTTCCGCCCTGCTGTTGCGTCGTCATGGCACCAAGGACTTTTTCCTGTCAAACACCGACACTATTCGTGAAACCATCACCTCGACCACGCAGACGCTGACCTATCTTGTGGCGATGATCGCGGTGATCTCGCTGATCGTCGGAGGGATCGGGGTAATGAACATCATGCTGGTTTCGGTGACCGAACGCACCAAGGAAATCGGGGTGCGGATCGCTATCGGCGCGCGGCGGTCGGATATTGTCAGTCAGTTCCTGATCGAAGCGGTCATGGTCTGTCTGGTTGGCGGGGTCCTGGGCATCACCGGCGCGCTGGTCGGCGGGTCTCTGGTGGCGCGATTCGCCTCGGCGGTTCCTCTGAGCTTTTCCATCGTGGCTATCGTGGTGGCCTTTCTGTCCTCGACGCTGATTGGCGTCACTTTTGGGTTTTTGCCGGCGCGAAATGCGGCAAAGCTTGATCCGGTGGTGGCTCTTAGCCGAGAATGATCCGGAAGCCGGGTGAGCAGTTGACTAAAAAAGTCAGATAAATTATCAGGCGAAAAAGACCTGCGTATTGATACGTGCAGGACGCACAAGCTGAATGGATCTTTCTGATGACCTTTTCTGACACGTTTGCCCCGTTGCTGGATTTCCTGATCAAGGGCGGTCCGTCGATCTGGGCGATCGCTGTGCTGTCGGTCATCACGTTGGCGTTGATCCTGTGGAAAATCTGGGATCTGATGCTGCTGGGCGCCTGGAATGGCGGACGTGCTGCACAAGAGGCGCTGAATGCCTGGCAAAACGGAGACGCTGAAGGTGCCTTGCGTTTGCTGGCTGCGCGTAAGACCACACGGGCGCATCTGGTGCGCACCGCGATGCAGGCCCACCGCAATCCCGATTACGACGACCCCGCCGCCGAAGCCGAGACCACACGGGTGGCCAAGGGGCTGATGGCCCGGGCGCGCGCGGGGTTGCGACCGCTGGAACTGATTGCAACCATTGCCCCGCTTTTGGGTCTTTTGGGGACGGTCATGGGGATGATCTCTGCGTTTCAGGCGCTGCAGGATGCGGGCACGCGTGCCGATCCGTCGATGCTCGCGGGCGGGATCTGGGAAGCCCTGCTGACAACCGCTGCCGGTATGGCAGTGGCGATTCCGGCTTCCATGGCATTGACTTGGTTTGAAAGCGTCACGGATCGCCTGCGCCATGAACTGGAAGACGCGGCGACGCGCGTGTTCCTGCGTGCCCGCAAGGTCGATGAAGCGGATGCCAAACTGGCGCTGGCCGCGGCGGAGTAAGCCCATGACCTTTGACGACCCTCGCGTCAAAAGAAGGCCATCGCTGACGCCGATGATCGACGTGGTGTTTCTGCTTCTGGTGTTCTTCATGCTTGCGTCACGGTTCGGCATGGACATGCAACTGCCGTTGACCGTTGGCGGGACGTCGTCCACGCCCTATTCGGGGCCGCCGCGTCTGGTGCAGGTGGAAGCTGAGGAACTGCGTCTGAACGGTGCTCCCGTAACCCCGGAAGATCTGGTGACGAAACTGGAAACCCTGACCGAGACTCCGACCGATACGATTATCCTGCGCGCCGGTGATGAGGTGCCCCTGCAACGGATGGTCAGCGTCATGGATGCTCTTGGCGCGGCGGGCTATTCGAGCCTTGTGCTGTTGGAGTGAGCCGATGAATTTTGCCACCCAGCCCAAAAAGCAGCCGGTCGAGAGCATCGTGCCGATGATCAATGTGGTGTTTCTGCTGCTGATCTTTTTCCTAATGACAGCGCAGATTGCTCCGCCGGATGCGCTGGAGGTCTCGCCGCCGGACGCGCAGAGCGACACACCTGCCGAAGCGGAGCTGACGCTCTATGTCGACAAAGAGGGCACGGTGGCGTTTCGTGACCATCGGGGCGAAGACGCGGCGCTGCACGCGCTGGAGCTGGAGCGGATCACACTCTGCGCCGATGGCGGTTGTGGTCTCGAAGGTGCGGTGCCGCCTCTGCGGCTGCGGGCGGATGCCGAAGTGCCCGCGACGGTGGTGGCGCAGCTTTTGCCAAAGCTTGCCGGTCTTGGTTTCGGCCAGATCGAACTTGTGACGCAGTCGCAGTGAGGGGCCGATGAAACGTATCGTGACAGGAGCCGTTTTTCTGAGCCTCGCTCTGGGGGTTCATTTTGCCGTGGCCGCCGCCCGGTTCATGTCTTCTGAGGACGGGGCATCTTCGGCGGGCAACGGTGGCGATGCCGTGCTGTCGCTTGAGGCCTCGACGGCGGCTGTGGCGGCCATGGTCGAAACATGGGAAAGCCCGCCTGAAGTGGTGGCCGAGACCGAGACGACCCAGACCCCTCCGGACGCTCCTGAGATAGACACGTCAGCAGATCTGCCGGTTATGGCCCAGGCCGAGACTCTGCCAGATCGCGACATTCCTATGCCGGTACAGCAGGTCGAAACGCCTGAGGCCCCGGAACAATTCGAAGCGCCGAAAGCGCCCGAGGCCCTCAAGCCGCCGGAGCCTGAACCGCAGCCTGATCCCAAGCCAGAGCCTAAGCCTGAACCCAAGCCGGCGCCGGCAAAGCCTGTGGCCGGGGGCGACCGCTCCAGTCAGGCGACCACAGCTGCCGGGCGGGGCGGGGGGGCGCAGGCCGGGCAGGCCCGCGCCTCACAGGGGGCCAGCTTGTCGGCGTCCCAGCGTCAATCGAAAATCCGGCAATGGGGCAATTCGATCCGTGCCCGCATCGAGCGCCGCAAACGTGCGCCGCGCAACGCAGGTGTCGGTCAGGTTCTGATCGTGGTCTCCGTCGATGCGGCCGGACAATTGCGGGGTGTGCGGGTGCGTCAAAGCTCTGGCAATCCCGTGTTGGATGAGGCTGCGTTGGATGCCGCCCGCCGCGCTGGCAAGTTCCCCAAAGCGCCGGTGCCGCTGGACAGCAACTATGCCGAGCTGACGATTCCCATCGTCTTTTCACGCTAAACGGCAGCATTTCGCGGGACAGAGGCGCCGCGTTCAATCACAGTTTTTGATGGTTTCCATGCGGCCCCTCCCAGTGGTGGGGCCGCGTTGACGCCGTGTCGCACTTGAGAACCGGCGAAATGCGCCTAACTGGCCCGACAAGACCGTCAAACGGCAGGTTTTACGCTAATCCGGTTTGCATTTCGCCACCTATTGTGTATCCCTCGCCGCCAGTCATGTAAGACTAAAGGAGTGCCAAATGGGCTATAAAGTCGTCGTCGCAGGCGCCACGGGCAATGTGGGCCGCGAAATGCTGAATATTCTCGCCGAGCGCGAGTTCCCTGTAGACGAGATCGTTGCGCTGGCTTCGCGCAAGTCTCTCGGCACCGAGGTAAGCTTTGGCGACAAAACCCTGACCACCAAGGATCTCGATACTTTCGATTTCTCCGGTTGGGATATGGCGCTGTTTGCTGTCGGCTCCGAGGCCACGAAGAAATACGCACCGAAAGCCGCCGAAGCAGGCTGCGTGGTGATCGATAACTCGTCGCTGTATCGCTATGATCCGGACGTGCCGCTGATTGTGCCCGAGGTGAACCCGGACGCCATCGAAGGCTATTCCAAGAAAAACATCATTGCGAACCCGAACTGTTCCACTGCGCAGATGGTCGTGGCGCTCAAGCCGCTGCATGACCGCGCCAAGATCAAACGCGTCGTCGTGTCCACCTATCAATCCGTGTCCGGCTCCGGCAAGGATGCGATTGATGAGCTGTGGAACCAGACCAAGGGCATGTATGTGCCGGGTCAGGAAGTCGCGCCGAGCGTCTATCCGAAGCAGATCGCCTTCAACGTGATCCCGCATATCGACGTCTTCATGGACAGCGGGGACACCAAGGAAGAATGGAAGATGATCGCGGAGACGAAGAAGATCGTCGATCCCTCGATCAAGGTCACCGCAACCTGTGTGCGTGTGCCGGTGTTCGTCGGGCACTCTGAGTCCATCAACATCGAAACCGAGGAATTCCTCGATGAGGAGGAAGCGCGTGAAATCCTGCGCACGGCGCCGGGCATCCTGGTCGTCGACAAGCGCGAAGACGGTGGCTATGTCACGCCGGTCGAATGCGTTGGCGATTTCGCCACCTTCGTGTCGCGTATCCGTCAGGACGTGACCATCGACAATGGTCTGAACTTCTGGTGCGTGTCCGACAACCTGCGCAAAGGCGCAGCGCTGAACGCGGTGCAGATTGCCGAGCTGCTGGGACGTCGTGTGCTGAAAAAAGGCTGAGCCGCCTGATATTGCAAAATGCCAAAGGGGCACCTTCGGGGGCCCCTTTTTCTGTGCGGGTTCAGCCAGAGGATCGGCGGGGCTTTGCCGCTGAGATGATGCTCGCGCCCGGTTGACGGGAATATGACTTGCCTCCTGCTGTCAGTGCGACGACCTTGTCGCACAGGTAATTAGGAGGATCTCATGTTTTTAAAATCGATGTCATCGCGTGCGTTTCTGACCGGTTCAGTTCTGGCTGGATCTTTGGCCGGGTTGCCGGATTTGCTGCTGGCCGAAGAATTCGATGCCCGCAGCGCGGTGACTGCGGTCACGCTTTATCCGCAATCTGCCACCATCACGCGCGAAGCTGCGATCAACCTGCCCGCAGGGCAGCATGAGGTTACATTCGCGGATATTCCGCTGGGCACGGATATGCAGGCTTTGGTGTCCACGCTGCAAAGTAAGGTCACGGGGGCCACACTCGGTCCCGTCAGCTATGCGCGCCGGTCGCCTGTGAACAGCACGCTCTACACGTCGGAAGCCGCACAAGCGGCCAAGGCCAAGGTCGATGAGCTGACGCGGGAATTGCGTGCCAGTGAACGCGATGTCGCCGCCATCCGGCTGGCTGCAGAGGCGGCTGAGGATACATTGGCCTATCTCGGACGGCTGCAGGCGCCGGATGGGGCCACGGCAGAAGAGATCGCATCTATGGGAACTCTGATCCGGGAACAGTCTCTTGATGCCCGTCTTGCCGCAGCCGACGCTTTGGCCCAGGCCGAAGAAAGCGAACGTGGGCTGCGCGATCTGCGCGACGCGCTGAGCAAGGCGGAGGCAGAGCTGGCGCGCTTTCGCCAGGAAGATCTGGACAGCCTGCAGATCACGCTCAGCCTAGATGTGCCAAAGGCTGCGGATGTGAAGGTGAGTTTTTCCTACATGGTGCCGGATGCCTATTGGCAGCCCGCCTATACGGCGCGGCTTGACACGGAAACGGGGGACATGTCCCTGACCCGTGGTGTGCAGGCCATGCAGGATACCGGCGAGGCCTGGACCGATGTGCAACTGACCTTCGCCACGGACAATCCGTCGCGGCGCAGTTCGCCGAGCGAGGTGTACTCCGATATCCGCCGCATTTCCGAACCGGGGCCGGAACTGATGCGGGGCGTCGGAGCTGCAGATATGGCGGAATATGCCGCCCCTGTCATGGAGCAGGCGATGAGCAAGACTGAGGCCGTTGCCAATCTGTCGGGTCTCAGCCTGACCTATGCCTATCCGGAGCCTGCTACCCTCTATTCCGAAGAGGGCGCGACCGAATTCGCCCTTTCCGAGGTGGATCTGGCGCCGGACCTGGTCGTGCGTGCGGTGCCGCTTTACGACAGCACCGGCTATCTGATGGCGTCTTTCACCAACGAGACGGGCGAAATGCTGGTGCCGGGGGCGGTGCGGCTGATCCGGGATGGGGTGAGCCTCGGGGAAACGCGTCTCGACACGGTGGTTGCCGGGGATGAGGTCGATTTGGCCTTTGGTGCGGTGGACGGTGTGCAGGTGGAGCGCCGCATTCTGAGCCGCAACGAAGGGGATCGGGGCATGATTTCCAAGAAGACCGAAACCAGCTCGGAATGGCTGATTTCTTTGCGCAACTCCACGGGTCGCAGCTGGCCGGTTGAGGTGATTGACCGGGTTTCCGTCTCGGAACAGGAAGATCTCAAGATCGACTGGCGCGCCAATCCGATGCCGGACGCTGAAGACTATGACGGAAAACGCGGCGTTCTGGCATGGCATGTCGATCTGGCGGCAGGGGCCGAACAGGACATCAATGTCGAGGAAACCCTGCGCTGGCCCGAGGGCATGATCCTGCGGTGAGCCGCCTGAGTTTGATTGACGAAGGGGCGGGGAAACAGCCGCCCCTTTTGCTGTTTCAGGGGCGGGCTTCAGGTTCCGTTAAGATTCACCGCGGACGGCAAAAATTTTAGAAATTCATTCTGGTGCCGGGGATATCATTTTACCTTGTTGAAAATAAAAGACTTTGTGCGCCACTGGGATGGCCGTTCAGCCGATAGATCAAATTGTGTGGAAACGACACTGCGTGGAACCGCCAAAATATGCTTTGCTGTCCTCAGTCGCAAATATGCGGGACTGGCCGGAACTGGGCCCGGCTGGGAATGTGGAAAGGACGATGTGATGACCGACTATATTTCAGTTGCGCGCCGTGGGCGTCTGATTGCGCTGAACTCTTATGAAACCGGGGCGCTGCGTTGCTTTCGTGAAACAGGTCCTCAATCGCACCGGGAGGCGGGCAGAGAGGGCCTCCACCGCAGGCCGCCGATGTTTCAGCACAGCGCTGCGACGGAAGACCTGACCGTCTTTTCCGACGCGCCAGCCACACAATCGGTTTTGCAGCTGGCCGCCCGGGATATGGTCACGATCACGCCCGCGCTCGCGATGGTGTGACCTTGGTTTGGGCTGCGCCTCAGACCGCGACGAAGTCGTTGGTCGTCGGATCGTATTGCAGCAGATCGCCGTCGCCAATGTCGGTCCAGAGACCATGCAGTGTGAGATCTCCGGCCATCACGGCATCGCGGACGAAGGGGAAGGACATCAGGTTTTCAAGCGAAATCAGGATGGATTCCTTTTCCAATGCGCGTTTGCGATCGGCTTCGGGCACGTCGAGAACACGTTCGTATCCGGGGCGCAGAATGTCCATCCAGCGACCGACGAAGGACGACTTTTCTTCCAGTTCCGGGGCATGGCCGGAACACATGTCATAGCAGCCCTGAACGCCGCCGCAGTTGGAATGCCCAAGCACGACGATATGGGCGACCTTGAGGGCGGTCACGGCATATTCGACCGCCGCGGAGGTCCCGTGGTGATCGCCATCATCGGTAAAGGGCGGGACGAGGTTTGCGATATTGCGGTGAATGAAGAATTCACCCTGATCGGCGCCAAAGATCGAGGTGACATGAACCCGCGAGTCGCAGCAGGAAATAATGAACGCACGCGGCCTTTGTCCCTCATCTGCCAGACGGCGATACCACGACCTGTTTTCGTTGAAGGTGGTGGCTTTCCACCCGTGGTAGCGTTGAACCATGTAGTTGGGGAGGGGCTTTGCGTTTTTCATCGCGGCGAAACTCTCTTTACGGACTTCTGCGGCTAATCAACGGAAATGTAGTGCGAGTTTTAGTGGAATTCGAGAGAAAAACTGAAAAAGAGAACCCTTTTATTGCAGCTCTCGCGCTCAAATTGTGCCATACAGCGATGGGTGCGTGGGTAGAAAAGGTCAATCTGAGCCGCAAAACGGCAAGGGGTGTTTATGACTGTTGTAAAACTCAGACCAAGCGAAACGGTCGAACTCGATCATGCTTTGCTTGAAAACCTGTATCAGGAGCTCGGCACCAAGGCTGCGGACAGCGTTGTCTTGCGCGCGATGGAAGAACTCGCTGTGCGACTGTCCAAGATCGACAGAAATTTCAAGGCTGGCCAGATAGAGGACGTCCGCCATGCGGCCCGGTCTATGGTGGCCGTGGCCGAACAGATCGGGATGGTCACATTTGCGCGCGTCGCAAATGATGTAACCGGTTTGGCCGCCCGGCACGATGATGCGGGGCTGGCCGCGGCTGTCGAACGGCTCATGCGGATTGGCGAGAATTCGCTTCTGGCAGTCTGGGATTTGCAGGGCGTATCGCTTTGATCCCTACCGACGGGGCTTCCCGGAAGGGAAGCTGCTTGAAGGCGCGATAAGATGGGCTAATCTTGGAACGAAGACCCAAGAAAGGCCCACCTCCATGTCTCTTACCTTTGCTGCACCAAGCACCGATGCGCACCCCCTTTATCTTCTGACGACAGAGACACTTGAGGCATTCATGGCCGAGGCCGATCCGGTC
This sequence comes from uncultured Celeribacter sp., assembly GCF_963675965.1. Lineage (NCBI taxonomy): Bacteria > Pseudomonadati > Pseudomonadota > Alphaproteobacteria > Rhodobacterales > Roseobacteraceae > Celeribacter > uncultured Celeribacter sp. The sequence goes on from NZ_OY780935.1 coordinate 2,275,469, forward strand.
ACGGTGACCTGGCTGAAGGCGAACGGGTTTTCGGCGGCTTTCGGCTCGGTGTGTTGCCTGCCCGGAGACACCGGCCTGCGTGGTGCGGTGGCGGGGCTTGGGTCCGAACGTGACCGGTCCCGCACGAGATTTGGTCTGGGAGCGCTGCGCAGCAAGCTGCCTGAGGGTGTTTATGACTTGCAGAGCGATTTTGAAGGGGCGGCTCTGGAAGAGCAGCTTTTGGGCTGGCTGCTTGCGGGCTACGTGTTCGATCGCTACGCGCCGCAATCCGTGTCGAAAGCCGAGTTGGTCGCGCCGGAGGGCGTGGAGGCCGACCGCTTGGAAGCCATCGCAGCGGGCGAAGCCCTGACCCGCGATCTTATCAACACACCGGCCAGCGACATGGGCCCGGCAGAGCTTGAAGCCGCTACGCGGACCCTGGCTGAGATGTTCGGTGCAAAGATCACCGTCACGGAGGGGGAAAAGCTGTTGGAAAACGGCTTTCCGATGGTCCATGCGGTTGGGCGTGCTTCGCCACGGGCACCGCGTCTGATCGATATGTCATGGGGCAGCAGAGGTCCCAGACTGACACTGGTGGGCAAGGGTGTGTGTTTCGACACCGGAGGGCTGAACCTCAAACCCGGATCGTCCATGGGCTTGATGAAAAAGGATATGGGGGGCGCGGCCACGGTGCTGGGGCTGGCACGCATGATCATGGCCTTGGAGCTGCCGCTGCAATTGCGCGTGCTGATCCCGGCCGTGGAAAACTCTGTCGCAGGCGATGCATTCCGCCCGCAGGATATCCTGTCGTCGCGCAAGGGATTGAGTGTCGAGATCAACAACACCGATGCCGAGGGGCGGCTGGTGCTTGCCGATGCCTTGGCGTTGGCCGATGAAACCCCGGCAGATCTGTTGATTTCCATGGCGACACTGACAGGTGCGGCGCGGGTTGCGGTGGGGCCGGATCTGGCCCCTTTCTATGCCACTGAACAAAATGATGCCGCTGCCTTGTCTGCGGCGGCCATGGCGGCGGCGGATCCGGTCTGGCAGATGCCCTATTGGGAGCCCTATGAAAAGATGATCGAGCCGGGGATTGCGGATCTGGACAACGCTCCTGCCGGGGGCATGGCTGGGTCGATCACGGCGGCCTTGTTCCTGCGCCGGTTTGTGACGGACACGCCGCGCTACATGCATTTCGATATTTATGGCTGGAACCCGAGCCCGGCACCGGCGCGACCCAAGGGGGGTGTGGGGCAGGGGGCGCGGGCGATTCTGGCCGCTTTGCCAGAGATGTTGGAGCTATGAGCGATCGCCGGTTGACCCCCGCCAATGACCATGTCGCCCTTGCCGGTTTCGCGACGGCAGGGCAACGCGTGGTCACGGCAGAGCGCCAGCGTGTTCGTGTCCCCGTCGCGGACCTGCGCGCCGCGCCCGGCGGTGGGCTGGATCGTCAAGTGCTTTGGGGCGAGGCGTTCGATGTGCTGGAATGTCGGGACGGTTGGGCCTTTGGTCAGGCTGCACGGGACGGCTACGTCGGTTATGTCGCGCAGGATCAGCTTGGTGCCGATCATGTGCCGAACTACAGGGTGTCTGTCCGGGCGACGCATCTGTATGCGCGCGACGATCTCAAGTCCGAAGCGGTGATGTCCCTGTCTTTCGGGGCGCAGCTGCAGGTGGTCGATGAACGGCGCAGGTTCATGGAGGTCGACGGCGGGTTTTTCGTGCCCAAGCCGCATATTCGCCCTGCGGCCCGGCCGTTTTCCGACCCGGTGATGGTGGCACAGATATTCTTTGGCACGCCCTATCTTTTGGGCGGGAATTCCGCCTTTGGGATCGATTGTTCAGGGCTGGTGCAGGCAGGTTTTCTGGCCTGTGGTCTGACTTGCCCCGGCGACAGCGATATGCAGATGGCGCTGGGCCGACCTGTGGGGGGGGGCTATCAGCGCGGAGATCTGTTGTTCTGGAAGGGCCATGTCGCGCTTTGTGTGGACGACGAGGTGATGATCCATGCCAATGCGCATCATATGGCCGTCGCTTATGAACCGATCGCCCGGGGTATTGCGCGGATCGAGGCGCAGGGGGACGGGCCGCTCACGGGGCATCGCCGCCTTTAAAGCAAACTTGTCGGTTGGTGCGGTCAGTCCACGGCGCGGATCAAATGACGGTCAAAGAGGCGTAGCATGGTGCGCAGGTCCGTCCCGCGTTTCAGGATTTGCCCATCCATGCCGATCACGCTGTACATGCCCTGCTTATTGCGCAGCTTCGGGCGTTTCTCGATGCGATAGAGTGGATATTCAGCGGTGCGTCGAAAGACCGAAAATACGGCCACGTCTTTCAGAAAGGACATGCCGTAATCGCGCCATTCTCCGGCCGCGACCATGCGTCCGTAAAGCCCCATGATGACCCCGAGTTCTCTACGGTCGAACACGACCTTTTCGGGTTGCAATGGCCCTCCGGGGCCCGAGAACGGAGTGGGTATGGGGGCGCTCATAGCTCCAAGGTGGTCGTAAAGGCGTTACAAATCAAGAGCGCTCTGTGCAGATTGGCTGAACCGGGAGCGTTTTAGCTCGGTTGTCTCAGCCACACCAGACACGGCTGATGTGCCCGTCTTTATCGAGCGAGATGTTGAGACGGTCGGGCCGAAAGTCCTCTGTGATCATGTCGTGGGGCGAAATGATGCGCGTCCGTTCCGGCATGTCCATTCCCTCAAGCGCGTTGCGTGGCTGCCCGATCAGCGCGTCGAAGGGCGCGTGATCGCAACTGTCTGCGGCCACATCCGCGGGCGGAGGGGCCGGGTCTTCTTTGCATCCGCTCAGAAGGACCAGTGCAAGACAGCCTGCAAGAGGCAAAAGGCGGGGCATCATGTCGGGGCTCCGTAACGGGCGAGAAACAGCTCCACAGCGCTGTCGACGATCTTTTGGCGCAGGGCGTCGCTGACGTTGCTGTTGGGATGGAAGGTGCGTTGGGTCAGGGCGCGGACCTTGCAGAGATCCGCGAATTGTTCGGCAGCCAGATCCAGATCCTCAATCTGCAATTGGCCTGCGGCGACACAGCTGCCCAAATATTGCGACAGGCGGCTTTTGATCAAACCAGGCCCGCTTTCATAGAACTTTTCACCGATTTCCGGGAAACGGTCGCTTTCGGCAACGGCGATGCGAAATACCGCCAGGCCCATGTCCGAGAGCACATAATCAAGGATCTTGCGCCCGGCGACGGGCAGCAGTTCGGCGGGTGACTGGCTTTCATCCATATGCTCGATGAAGGCATCGGCCTGCCGGTGGGTTTCCTGCGACGCGATTTCCAGAAACAACACGCGCTTGTCGGGAAAGTAGCTGTACAGCGTCGCTTTCGAGACATTCGCCTCGCGGGCGATATCGTCGACGGAGGCGCCTTCGAAACCGTCGCGCAGAAACACGGTGCGCGCGCCTTCGACAACCTGATCGAATTTACGGCCCTTTTTGATCGTGCTGCGCATTTCGCTGTTCCGCCTTTCCTGTCCCGCTGACTCTGAAATGTTTCAGAGCGGCATGTCAGCCATAGCGCGTTATGGTGACGCAGGCACAGTAGAACGTTGCGGCGGACAGGCCAATGGATGAAAATTGACCTGTGTATGATTTGGTGGTCGGCAAGAAAAAAGGCAGGCTCAAGGCCTGCCCCAGTGCTCGACAGGGATGTGTCGAAGGTCGCCGCACGTCAACACGGCTGCCTCATTTCTAAACCATGCGGTTTAGTTCGGCAAGTGATTCTGAACTGTGCGGTTCAGTTTGAGGGCATTTTCACAGTTGAAAGATTTGGAATGGTTGGATAATTTAGAATCGTTCTAAGTTGAGGTTCCAAATGATCCCCGGATTTTCCAACCGCAAACGGTTTTCTGACCTGAGTGATCAGGAGATTCTCGCACTTGCGATCTCTTCAGAGGAAGATGATGCCCGTATCTATAGGCAGTATGCCGAATATCTGCGGGCTGACTTTCCGGACAGCGCTAAGGTGTTTGACGAAATGGCCGTGGAAGAGGATGGCCACCGTGAAGCGCTGATCAAAATGCACAAGACGCGGTTTGGCGATGTCATTCCGCTGATCCGGCGCGAACATGTCGCGGGCTATTATGCCCGCAATCCGGTCTGGCTGATCGAAAACCTCGGTTTGGAGCGTATCCGGGATGAGGCGCATCAGATGGAACGCAATGCCGAGGCCTTTTATCGTTCGGCGGCGGCGCGCACGCAGGATGCGGATACGCGCGCGCTTTTGGGACGTCTGGCTGCGGCGGAGGCCGGACATGACCGGCGCGCTGGCGAACTTGAGGCGGAGTTTCTGGATGATGACGCCCGCAGCGAAGAGCAAAGAACCGCTCACCGGCAATTCGTTCTGACATGGGTGCAGCCGGGGCTGGCGGGCCTTATGGACGGTTCAGTGTCGACCTTGGCACCGATCTTTGCCACGGCTTTCGCGACCCATAACACCCATACCACCTTTCTGGTCGGTCTGGCGGCGTCGGTCGGCGCGGGCATTTCCATGGGCTTTACCGAGGCTGCGTCTGACGACGGGGAACTTTCCGGCCGCGGCTCGCCGATGAAACGTGGCATTGCATCGGGCCTGATGACCACTCTGGGCGGGCTGGGGCATGCCTTGCCCTATCTGATCCCGCATTTCTGGACCGCGACCTTCATCGCCATGGCTGTGGTGTTCATTGAATTGTGGTCCATCGCCTGGATTCAGAAGCGTTACATGAACACGCCGTTCTTTCGTGCGGCCTTTCAGGTTGTATTCGGCGGCGCGCTGGTGTTCGCTGCAGGGGTGTTGATCGGTGGCGGATAACACACCGCCCCCTGACGAAGGACTGCCAAGGCATGACGAAAATCTATGTCGACGCGGATGCCTGCCCGGTCAAGGCAGAGGCGGAGAAGGTTGCGACGCGGCATAAGCTGCCCTGTCTGTTCGTCTGCAACGGCGGGCTGCGGCCCTCAGAGAACCCCTATGTCGAGATGATCTTTGTGCCCGACGGGCCCGATGTGGCCGATATGTGGATTGCCGAGCGTGCCGGGCGTGGCGATGTCGTTGTCACCGGGGATATACCGCTGGCCGCGAAAGCCGTCGAGGCCGGGGCGCGGGTGCTCAAACACGATGGCGAAGCCTTCACCCCCGCCAATATCGGCAATGCGCTGGCGACGCGCGATCTGATGTATGATCTGCGCGCGGCCGATCCGTTCCGACAGGGCGGCGGAAAGGCCTTTTCAAAATCGGACCGGTCGCGGTTTCTGGACGCACTGGAACGGGCGGTTCAGGCCGCCAAGAGGGAACAGATATGACGACAAATGCGCCTGTTGAAGCGGTTGTGTTCGACATCGGTAACGTGTTGATCGAATGGCAACCCGAACGCTTGTATGATGCGGTGATCGGGGAGGCGCGCCGCAAGGAAATGTTTGCCGCCATCGATTTGCATGCCATCAATGACCGGGTCGACCGTGGCGCGAACTTTCGCGAAACCATTGAACAGGCGGCAGCGGACCACCCGGCGTTTCACGATGAGATCCTCATGTGGTATTTCGACTGGGCTAAGATGGCCTCGCCCGCCATTCCCCATTCGGTGCATTTGTTGCGGGCATTGCGTGCCAAGGGGGTGCCGGTTTTTGCGCTGAGCAATTTCGGTGTGGAAAGCTTTGAATTCGCCGAAACGCTCTATCCATTTCTGGCAGAGTTCGACCGGCGCTATATTTCCGGGCGTATGGGCTGCGTGAAACCGCATGCGCTGATCTATGAGATGCTCGAAGCCGATTGCAGGATGGTGCCGGAGAGCCTGTTGTTCGCCGACGACCGAGCCGAAAACATCTCCATGGCGGCCAGCCGGGGCTGGCAGACGCATCTCTTTGAAGGGCCTCAGGGGTGGGCGAGCTGTCTGGTCAAAGTCGGGCTTTTGCAGCCCGAAGAGGCGGCATTCACGCCGCCTGTCTGATCCCGCGCTGCCCCAGAGGGATCTCCTTGACCGGCAGATGCACGATGGCGGAAAACGCCCCGATCCCGACACCGACCCACCAGACCATGGTGTAGTCGCCGTAAAGATCATAAAGCCGCCCGCCCAGCCAGACGCCGAGAAACGCGCCGAGCTGGTGGGAAAAGAACACGATGCCATAGAGCGTGCCCATGTAGCGCAGGCCATAGATATGCGCGACAAGGCCAGAAGTCAGCGGCACGGTCGCCAACCAGAGCGCGCCCATGACGACGGAAAACACCAGCACGGAGGTCGGGGTGATGGGCAGGGCGATGAAAGCTGCCGCCGCGATTGTGCGGCCCAGATAAATGCTGGCCAGCAGGTATTTCTTGGAAAAGCGGTTGCCCAAAAATCCGGCCAGCAAGGTGCCACCGATATTCGCCAGCCCGATGAGCGAGATCGATACGGCCCCAAGGGCAGAGGTCGATGTGACCCCCAATGATGCCAAAGTGCCGGACGGGTCGATAGAGCCGCACATTTCGGTGACGAGCGCCGGAAAATGCGCCGTGACAAAGGCCAGTTGGTATCCGCAGGAGAAAAAGCCAAGGAAGATCAGGCTATAGCTCGGGTCGCGAAAGGCTTTGACCAGAATGCTCCCAAGGCTTTCCTCCAGCTCGGCTTTGCCGGCCGTTTGCGGGCTGCGCATCATCGGCAGCGCCAGTAGGCTCAGAAGCACGGCGACAGCAAAGAGCAGAAACACATTTTGCCAGCTCATCATGCCAAGAAGCCATTCCGCAAGCGGGGCCCCAAAGACCTGCCCGGCGGAGCCTGCTGCGGTGGCGATTGCCAGCGACATGGAGCGGTTTTCGTCCGAGGAGGCACGTCCGACCACGGCAAGAATCACGCCAAAGCCGGTGCCTGCGATGCCAAAGCCGACCAGCACCTCATAAAGCTGATGCGCGGTGGGGGAGACCGCAAAGGACGACAGCACCAGCCCCGCCGCATAGGTCAGCGCGCCGAGGACAATGGCCTTTCGGTCGCCGATCCGTTCCGCCAGCGCGCCAAAAATCGGCTGTCCGATGCCCCAGAACAGGTTTTGCAGGGCGATGGCCAGCGAGAACTCTGCACGCGGCCAGTTGAATTCCGTGGCGATGGGGATCTGGAACACCCCGAAAGAGGCGCGGATCGCGAAGCTGACGATGATGACAATACAGCCTGCGATCAGAACCGGCGTGATGAGGGGCGTGCGCTGTGTGGACATTGGCGTCTCCTTTGCGCCACTGTCTTGGAAAACCCGGTGAAAGGTCAATCGAATGATCGGCATGGGCGTCATCATCTTTTCTTATGGATGGTGGGACGGTATGGGAGAGGCATGAAAACGCTGATGGAAATCTATGCGGCCCGGGTGGCCGAAGGCAGCCTGCGGGACGATCCCGCGCAGGAAGCGGTTTTGCCGTTATTGGAGCGGGTGCGTGCCGAACTGGCACAGCCGGGCGACCATAAGGGCGGTCTTCTGGGGCTGTTCAAGTCCCGCAAACCGGCAGAGGCCGTGCGCGGGCTTTATCTGTGGGGCGGGGTCGGGCGTGGCAAATCCATGTTGATGGATCTGTTCTACGAACATGCGCCGGTCGCTGCCCGCCGTGTCCACTTCCACGCCTTCATGCAGGAGGTGCAGGACGGCATCAACGCCGCGCGTAAGGCCGGGACCGCTGATGCGATTGCGCCTGTCGTCGACAAGATCGCAGCGGAAATCAAACTGCTCTGTTTCGATGAGATGCAGATCACCGATATTGCCGACGCGATGATTGTAGGCCGCCTGTTCGAGGGGCTTTTTGCCAAGGGCGTGACAGTGGTCACCACGTCGAACCGGGTGCCGGACGATCTGTATAAGGATGGTCTGAACCGGCAATTGTTCCTGCCCTTCATCGCATTGATCAAGGAGCGCCTGCAGGTGCACCACCTGCATTCCCCAGTGGATTACCGACAAGGGCGGCTGACCGGGACGCCGGTCTATTTCCATCCTGTGGACGCCGCCGCGCGTGAGGCGGTCGACGACATCTGGACCGATCTGACGGGCGGGGCCAGCGAAAGCCTGACGCTGAAGGTTAAGGGCCGCGACGTGGTCCTGCCACGCTTTCACAACGGCATCGCACGGGCGACCTTCTGGGATCTGTGCGGGCAGATGTTCGGCCCCGGTGATTATCTGGTGATTGCCGATGCCGTGAAGCTTTTGATTCTGGAAAACATCCCGCGCCTCACCCGGCACAATTTCAACGAGGCCAAGCGGTTCGTGACGTTGGTCGATGCGCTGTATGAGGCCAAGGTGCGCCTCGTCTGCACCGCCGTGGACGAGCCGGAATATCTCTACAATGAGGGCACGGGGTCTTTCGAATTCGAACGCACCGCATCGCGCCTGCGTGAAATGCAGGATGCCCATTGGGGCGAAGACCACCCGGTTTAGGCTCTGCAGGGCACAGGGTCATCTGTTGAAAAAGGCGCGGGGCTTTCCGCGCCTTTTTTGATTGGAGCAGTGGTGATTGGGTCAGCCGCTGGCCGGAAGCCCCAGCATGTCGCGCACCATCGGCACGACTTCAGTGCCATACAGCCGGATATTGTCCATGATCAGCTCATGGCTGACCGGACCAGCCGAATATTTCAGATCGAACCGCGACAGACCCAGCGCCTTGACGGTGGCCGCGATCTTGCGGGCGACGGTCTCTGGACTGCCGACGTAGAGCGCACCGTTGTCGATCTCATGATCGAACTGCGCGCGGCTCAGCGGCGGCCAGCCCCGGCTGCGCCCGATGCGTTCGTGCATGATCCGGTAACCTTCAAAAAACCGGTCGCGGGCTTCGCTGTCGCTGGGGCCGACATGGCCCGGCGAATGACAGCCGATTGGCAATTGCGGTGCCTCCATCTTTTCCCGCACTTCGCGGTAGAGATCGGCATAGGGGGCAAAGCGTGCCGGTGGTCCGCCGATGATGGCCAGTGCCATAGGCATATTGTGGCTCGCCGCCCGCACCACCGATTCCGGCGATCCGCCGACACCGATCCAGACCGGTATCGTAGTTTCAGGGCGGGGATAGACGCTCTGGGCCTTCAGCGCCGGACGATGGCGGCCCTTCCAGCTGATCTTGTCGCTCGTTACCAGAAGGTTAAACAGCTCCAGCTTTTCTTCGAACAGCATTTCGTAATCCGACAGGTCGTAGCCGAACAACGGGAAGCTTTCGGTGAAAGACCCGCGCCCCAGCGTGACTTCGGCGCGCCCGTTCGAGATCGCCTGAAGGGTCGAGAAGCGCTGAAACACCCGGATTGGGTCGTCTGAGGATAGTACGGTGACGGCGGAGGTCAGTTTGATGCGGGAGGTCTGCGCGGCAATGGCGGCCAGCACCGTTTCCGGGCTGGAGACGGCATAATCGGGGCGATGATGCTCCCCCAGTCCGAAGACGTCGAGGCCAACCTCTTCGCAGAGTTTTGCCTCTTCGATCACATTGCGGATGACCTGCCCCTGCGGCAGATCCTTGCCGGTGTTATCCCATGTGACATCGCCAAACGTGTCGACGCCGAATTCTAATGCCATGATCTTTCTCCTGTGTCTGGCACAGAAGATAGGCGGGAATCAGGGTTCACCAAATTCCCCGCCAATGCACAGAGCCTGTTCGGGTGTAAAAGGCTTAGCCGTTGTCTTGCAGGATATGCCCGGCGAGATAGAGCGAGCCGCAGATCAGGATCCGCGCCTCGGGGGCGGTCGTGCAGATCTGTGCAACGGCCTCTGCGACCGAAGTGGCTTCGGTCGCCTCAAACCCGCTTTCGCGCGCGGCCTGTGCGGTCGTGGCGGCAGGCAGCGTGGCGGTCGCGTCAGGGATCGAGACTGCGTAGAGATGTTCGGCATGGCGGGCGAGCGGGCGCAGGTAGCCGCCCACGTCTTTGGTGTTGAGCATGCCGCAGATCATATAGGTGGGCCGTTTTGGAAGCCGATCCAGTGACTCGGACAGGGCTTCGCCTGCAGCCGGGTTGTGGCCGCCATCGAGCCAGAGTTCGGCACTCGGGGCCGTATCTGTAAGCGGGCCGCTTACAAGGCGTTGCATCCGGGCGGGCCAGTATGCGTCAATGAGGGCGGCTTCAAAAGCCGTGTCATCGAAACCGAGATGGCGTAGGGCCGCGATGGCAGCCCCGGCGTTCATGACCTGATGGTGCCCGATCAGCTTGGGCAGGGGCAGATCCCGCAGCCCGAGTTCGTCTTGATAGATCAGCCGTCCGCGCTCTTCCCAGACATGCCAGTGTTGCCCATAGGCCAGAAGCGGGACACCAAGGCGCGCTGCACGGGCTTCGATCACCTCCATGGCTTCGTCGGTTTGCGGCCCGACGACGCAGGGGACGCCGCGTTTGAGAATCCCGGCCTTTTCGGCGGCGATCTCGGCGATGGTTTCGCCCAGAAACTGGGTGTGGTCGATCGACACCGGCGTGATGATGGTCAGCTCCGGCGCCTCAACGACATTGGTGGCGTCAAGTCGGCCGCCCAGCCCCACTTCCAGCAGGGTGTAATCGGCTGGCACACGCGACATTGCCAGCAGCCCGGCCACCGTGGTGATTTCGAAATAGGTGATCGGGGCGTCGCCATTGGCGGCTTCACATTTTTCCAGAACGGCGGCGAGCGCCTCTTCGGAAATCAGTTTGCCCGCGAGACGGATGCGTTCATGAAAGCGCGCCAGATGCGGCGAGGTATAGGCATGCACCCGTTTGTCCGAGGCTTCCAGGCCGGCGCGGATCATCGCCTGGGTCGAGCCTTTGCCGTTGGTTCCGGCGATATGAATGACCGGTGGCAGCTTGCGCTCCGGATGATCCAGTGCTGCCAGAAGGCGCCAGACACGGTCGAGCACAAGGTCGATGACCTTAGGGTGCAAAGACATAAGCCGATCGAGAATGACGTCGGAATGCGGAGCGTGATGCATGTGGAAGGCTTTATTTTTGCGTGGGCGCGTCTGCTGCAGGGGCATCGGCGGGAGCGGTGCTTGCGGTCTCTTCCTCGATCGTGGGGGCAGGCAGATCACCGGCCACCGGCGGAGACATGTTGCCCAGCATCCGCAGAATCGTGACCAGTTCGTCTTTCATCTTGGTGCGATGGGTCACGCGGTCCAGCATGCCGTGGTCCAACAGGTATTCGGCGCGCTGGAAGCCTTCGGGCAGCTTTTCCCGAATCGTCTGTTCGATCACACGCGGCCCGGCGAAACAGATCAGCGCGTTGGGTTCGGCGATCTGCACGTCGCCCAGCATCGCATAGGAGGCGGTGACGCCCCCGGTCGTTGGATGGGTCAGCACGACGATATAGGGCAGCCCGGCCTCTTTCAGCATCTCGATGGCAACCGTTGTGCGCGGCATTTGCATCAGCGACAGGATGCCTTCCTGCATGCGGGCCCCGCCGGCGGCGGAGAACATCACAAAAGGCCGTTTGAGCTTGATCGCACGCTCCACCCCGGCAATGAAGGCATTGCCGACATACATGCCCATGGACCCGGCCATGAAGGAAAAGTCCTGAGCCGCACAAACCACGGGGGTGCGGCCGATTTCGCCTTCGGCGACCAGCATGGCCTCTTTTTCGCCGGTGGATTTCTGCGCCGCGCGCATCCGGTCGGGATAGCGTTTCTGGTCGCGGAATTTCAGCGGGTCTTCGACAGGCATCGGCACTTTGACTTCGCTGAACACACCACCGTCGAACAGCGCTAAGAAGCGCTCACGCGGGGTGATGTTCATATGGTGGTCGCAGTTGGTGCAGACGTTCAGGTTGTCGCTCAGCTCACGGTGAAACAACATGGTGCCGCATTCCGGGCACTTCGTCCAAAGATTGTCCGGAGTGTCGCGCTTGGCAAAGAGCGAATTGATCTTCGGGCGAACGTAGTTGGAGATCCAGTTCATGCGAGAGCCTTTGGACGTTGCGTTATTTGAGCGTTGTTTAGGTCCCAGATAAGCCTCTGAGGCCCGGATTGCAATCAACGGCGAATGGCGATCCGGGCTGCGAGCCATGAAATCAGCAGCAAGAGTCCTTCGAACAGCATGATTTTCGGGTCGCTGTAGAGATCGGAGACATCGCTTGTCTGCTTCATAAGCCCAAAGCCGGACATGGTGTCTTGTTGCGGGGCGAGCAGCAAAGCCGAGGCGTTGTTGACCAGATGCAGCGCACAGGCCGGGCCGATGGTGCCCGCACGCGCTGTCAGATCACCCGCCATGAGGCCAAAGAACATCGCCCAGATCACCGGAAACAGGGCTGCAAGCCCTTCCGCCGTGCCATTGATGTGACCCATGCCAAACAGGACAGAGGCGGCACAAAGCCCGAGTACATAGGATTTCGTCGAAGCGATCAGCTGGCTTTGCAGATAGCCGCGAAAGAACAACTCTTCGGCAAGGATCTGGATTAGCAGGCCCAAAACGGCAAATGGCAACCAGAACAGCCACATGCCAAACGGCAGGTTTTCCGCGATCTCATTGTCCGCGCCGTCCCATGGCAACAGGAAAGAGATCAGCATCAGGCCGACCATCCATTTAAACGTGTCAAAGAATTGCTTTCGCATCAGAGGGGCCGGGCCGCTCAGATCGCGCAGACCGCGATCATGAAGGCGCCGGGCCAGTATCAGCGTGCCGCCCAGAAGCAGGGCAAAGCCCGCCAGAATGACGAACAAGCCGCCAGGGGTGGTGCCGATGGCGATGCCGCGGGTGGTGAACTGAAGCGGCGTCAGTTCAGGCGCAATGCCCCGGACGAGCGCGTAGAAGGCCGGTGTTGCAATGGCCATGATCGCCAGCGCCATCAGGACTGCAACCACTATCCGCCAGAGCTGAGGACGGCGGTTGGCTGCGCGCAGGATCGCGTCATAGGGATGGCTGGAAGATGCGGACATAACGAGGCCTTCGACAGATTTGCCGATCGATACCACGGCTGGGGGAGGGGGGAAAGCACGTGAGCGGGTGACCCGTGCGCGGAGAGCCGCCGGTGGACGCAGGCACGGCTTGATGTTCGGGGGGCAGGGGCGGTAAGGCCTCGCCGCGTCAGAGATTGTGCGCCAGGATGGCGCAATTGGTTCCGGGGGTCTTATGAAACGCTCACTTTGGGTCGCGTTGTGCGTGCTGTTGTCGGCCTGTCAGATGCAGACCGGCGCAACGCAGGGGCAGATCGACGTGCCGCAAACAGTGCGCTTTTCGACCAGCGGTCTGCGCGTGTCCGGACCCTCTGGGTTTTGTGTGGATGAGCAGTCGGTGAAAGAGACGGCCAAGGGCAGTTTTCTGCTGCTGGGCAATTGCACGGGACTCAGCGGCGGTTCGAACCCGCGGCTAAAAGGCCGGACGGCTGTGCTGACCCTTTCGGTTTCTGGTGCGCTCGACGATCCGACCATGATCGACTCCGCCGCGTTGCAGCGGTTTTTCCAGACCCCAAAGGGCAAAGCCGCCCTGTCACGCAGCGGTCGCGCAGATACCGTGGTGCTCATGGATACGGTGTCTTCGGGTCAGTCTGTGCTAATCCACGCCCGTGACACCTCGGCGCCTGTGCTGCCCGGGCTGGATGATGAATACTGGCGCTCGATCTTTCTGGTGAAAGGCCATCTCATGACTGCGACGGCTATTCCCTTTGCCGAGGCGCCGATGCCGTCGGCGGGTCTGAAAAAACTCTTGCAGCAATTCGAAGCCAAGCTGACACGCGACAACCCGGCGTGACGGGATGTCCTGGCTGCCTGTTGCGCAAAAGGAACCCGACCGCAGTTTGTGAAGCTGTTTGTTGAGTTTGCGCGCAAGGGCGGCTTAATAGGAAATCTGTATAGCTTGTCGGATGTCATGAACGATGAAAGATCGGTTCAAAAGATTTTTTGAAAAACGGTTGAACCGGTTGGCCACCGGACGCTGGGCTCGGCGTGCCAAAATGGCGGAGCATCTGGACCTGCAAAGCCTGCGTCGGTTGCGGCGTCAGGCGCGCATGCTGCGCGGTATGCTGGAACAGTTCATGTTCGTTGCCGACAGTCGTTTGGCCTTGCCTTTGATCGGGTCGAACGCAATACAGTTGCCGCTGTATACGGATTGGTCCCATCGCCCCGAGCTTTGGCGCGGCCCGTTGAGTCGCAAGGGCGGCGTTGCCATGGCAAGTAATGTCGAACTGGGATCCGAGGTGCGGCTGTTCCATGACTGTCAGACTTCCGAGCTGACCTATCGCCAGTTGCGCAACCGCTCGCAGGAGGATCTGGCGCCCTTTGCGCTCAGCCTTGAGGTGTTCCGGTTTGACGGTTCGTTCCTGTCGCTGTCGATCGATTTTCCGCAAGAGGCCTGTCAGGGTCTGTCGATACGGCACATGGTGCGACTGGATCTGGATGTGGTGCTGGAGCGCCCGATCACGATCTATGCGCGGCTGAACATTCAGCACGGTCCCAACATGGAGCAGGTCGTGCGTGAACTGCGCCCGGAGGCGACGGATGGCTATGTCGAATTCGATCTGGCCTATACCAAATTGAATGAAAAGCGTGTCGAAAAGCTCTGGTTGGACCTGATCTTTGAGGGGGTGGAAATGAACCAAATCCTTTTGAAAGACCTGATTTTGTCGCGCCATCTGCGCGCGGAGATTTGAGGAGAGCTGCCATGGCGGACGTACAACTGGTGAAAACGCGGTTTCATGCCGGGGTCTATGAAGGCGAGCTGCGCCTTGGTGCGGCTGCGGGGCCAACGCCTCAGGTGGATGTGTCGTGTTTTGGCAAGGACATCGGCGTGGCGGAGCTGACCCCGATCCCGGACCAGCCCGGCATCTACGCCCTGCGATTTGCTCTGCCGGCCGAGGCGCTGTCGGACGGGGTTCAGACTTTCCTGTTCGTGGAGCACAACAGCGGCGCAACCCTTGGATCTTTGCCCCTGATCGCAGGCGAAGCACTGGCCGAGGATTTGCGGGCAGAGATGGATTTGATGCGCGAGGAGCTGGACCTTTTGAAACGGGCTTTCCGCCGCCATTGCATCGAGACAGGCATGCACTGAGGGCCGGGGGCGCAGCTCTGACGTCGCGTTTCGGGTGACATGCCGGGCCTCTGCGCGCATTTTGCGCCAGCAAGGGAGGCACATGACATGACCCACTATCCGCATCTTCTGAAACCGCTCGATCTTGGCTTTACCACGTTGCGCAACCGGACCCTGATGGGGTCGATGCACACGGGGCTTGAGGAACGGGGCGACTGGACCGCTGTCGCTGAGTTCTACGCCGCACGCGCCAAGGGCGGTGCCGGGATCATCGTCACCGGCGGCATGGCCCCCAACGTCGAAGGCGGCGTTTATCCCGGTGCGGCGGGCCTGTTCAGTGACACGGATATTGCGAACCATCGCAAGGTGACCGACCGCGTGCATGAAGAAGGCGGCAAGATCGCCATGCAGATCCTGAACGCGGGTCGTTATGCTTATGGGCCCAACTGCGTGGCCCCTTCTGCAATCAAATCCCCGATCTCGCCGTTCAAGCCGACAGAACTCGACGCTGAGGGCATCGAGAAGCAGATCGCAGATTACGCGACTGCTGCCGCACGCGCCAAGGAAGCGGGCTACGATGGGGTCGAAGTGATGGGGTCGGAAGGCTACCTGATCAACCAGTTTCTGGTGACCCACACCAACCGTCGCGAAGACGACTGGGGCGGTTCCTATGAGAACCGGATGCGGTTTCCGATCGAAGTGGTGAAGCGCTGCCGTGAGGCCGTCGGAGATGATTTCATCATCATCTACCGGATTTCGATGATCGATCTCGTGCCTAATGGTTCGACCTGGGACGAGGTTGTGCAGCTGGCCAAGGAAATCGAAAAGGCGGGTGCCACGATCCTGAACACCGGCATCGGCTGGCATGAGGCACGGGTGCCGACGATCGCAACCTCTGTGCCGCGCGCGGCTTTCGCCGATGTCACCAAAAAGATGATGGGCGAAGTGTCGATTCCGGTCATCACATCGAACCGTATCAACCATCCCGACGTGGCCGAAGAGGTGCTGGTCGAAGGCTGCGCCGATATGGTGTCCATGGCACGGCCATTTCTGGCAGACCCGGATTTTGTCGCCAAGGCTGCCGCTGGTCAGGCCGCTCAGATCGCGCCCTGCATTGCTTGCAATCAGGCCTGTCTGGACCACACATTCTCGGGCAAGCTGACCTCCTGTCTGGTGAACCCGCGCGCCTGTCATGAAACCGAACTGGTCTATGCACCGGCGGAGGCTGTCAAAACGGTCGCCGTTGTCGGCGCTGGTCCGGCAGGGCTGATGGCGGCGCTTGTGGCCAGCGAGCGCGGCCATAAGGTGACCCTGTTCGATCGCGCCGAAAGCCTCGGCGGACAGCTCAATATGGCGCGTCAGGTTCCCGGCAAAGAGGAATTCCATGGGCTTGTGGACTGGTTCAAGGCACGGGTCGAAGGGTCGAACATCACCTTGTCTCTGGACACTGAGGCGACGGTGGAGCTGTTGCAGCCGTTTGATGAGGTGATTGTGGCCACGGGCGTGCAGCCGCGTGACCCGGAAATCCCGGGCCAGAACGATCATGGCAACACCCTGTCTTATATCGACGTGCTGCGCGACAAGGCCGAGGTCGGCCCGCGGGTTGCGGTGATCGGGGCCGGGGGCATCGGTTTCGACGTCTCCGAATTCCTGACCACCGGGCACAGCCCGACGCTGGATGTGGCCGAATGGAAAGCCGAATGGGGCATCACCGATCCGGTCAAGGATCGTGGCGGCCTGTCTGCCGAAGGCCCGAACCCCGAGGCCCCGACCCGTCAGGTGACGCTGTTGCAGCGCAAGGCGGAAAAGCCGGGCAAGCGTCTGGGCAAAACTACCGGATGGATTCACCGGGCGACCCTGCAGATGAAGGGCGTCAAGATGATCGGCGGCGTCTCTTACGACAAGATTACGCCCGAAGGCCTTTGGGTGAGCAAGGATGGCGTGTCGGAGTTGATCGAAGTGGACAGCATCGTGCTGTGCGCCGGGCAGCTGTCCGAACGCAGTCTGGCCGATGCGCTGGAAGCGGCCGGAAAACCCTGCCACGTCATTGGCGGGGCGGATGTGGCGGCCGAACTGGACGCGAAACGGGCAATCGATCAGGGTGCACGTTTGGCAGCAGGGCTGTAAGCTACTGGAATATAACTGGAATGAGTGCTTTACCCGGTGCGGAGCCTGCGGGGGGTCGCGCCGGGTTTGCCGTTTCCATAGGCAAAACGATCGGCATATCACCACGCTATTGTCCCCCGTCTTCCCCATTCTTGCCTGAATCTGGCATCATAACCCCCAAAGGGTGACATAGGCACAGGTTGGAGCGACATGGACAGACTGACGGAAATGGAGGCCTTTGCGACGGTTGTTGATCAGGGCGGCTTTACCGATGCGGCCAAGAAAATGGGGATTTCCAAATCTGCCGTGTCCAAACATGTGTCCGCCCTTGAGGCCCGTTTGGGCGCACGCCTGCTGAACCGTACGACGCGGCGCGTGTCGCCGACGGAAATCGGGCTGGCCTATTACGACCGGGCCCGCAGGGTGCTCAATGACGCAGGCGAAGCCGATGCGCTCGTCACCTCCATGCAGAGTGCGCCGTCGGGTCTGTTGCGGATTTCTGTCGCGACCGATTTTGGGGTCAATCATGTGTCGCCCATTCTGGGGGAGTTTCTGACGGAATTTCCCGACATCACCGTCAATATGGTGCTCAACAACCGCTATGTGGAGCTGATCTCTGAAGGCTTTGACATGGCGGTGCGCATCGGAGAACTCGAAGACAGCACCCTAAAAGCGCGCAAGCTGACCGAGACGACAAAACGCATGGTTGCAGCGCCAGGGTATTTCCAGAAATTTGGTCGCCCCCAGAAGATCGATGATCTGAACGACCATAAGCTTTTGCACTATTCCAGCCAGTCAAACGGTGCCGTTTGGAAACTGACCGCGCCCTCGGGGGAAAAGCGTCAGGTACGCACTGCGGGCTGGCTCACGGTGAATGACGGGCAGTCGCTGCTGAATGCCTGCATCTCCGGCCTCGGCATCGCCTATCTGCCGTCGTTTCTTTATGCAGATGCGATGGGAAAGGGGCTGATCGAAGAGGCCATTCCCGATCTGCCTGCGGAGACGCAGGGCATCTATGCCGTCTACCCACCGGGCCGGTTCACCCAGCCGAAAGTGCGCGCCTTTCTGGATTTTCTGGTGTACCGCTTTGCCGACAAGGGGCCGGACCGCTGGTGAGATGATACCACTCGTGGAAAACTGAGGATGTCCTCAAGGGGTCGGAGCGAGCACTGCTTCGACCCTTCTGTTTCTTTCGCGCCCCTCTGCCGTTGCGTTCGTGCTGCGCGGCGCGAGGTAGCCGATGCCCTCTGCGGAAAGCTGGGCCGGGTTGACGGCATGGGCGTCGATCAACCGCTGTCGCACGGCCTGAGCGCGTGCGCGCGACAGTTTTGTGTTGGTGTCCAACCCGCCCACATTGTCGGTGTGCCCGACCAGTGCCACATGGCTGCCGGTATGGCTTTCCAGATAGGTCGCCAAGGCGGTCAGCGAGGCAAAGGGTCCCTCGCCAAGGGCTGTGGCCCCCGTGTCAAAGGACAGATCATCCAGCGCGACGTGGCCCCGACGCAGGAGCATTGAAATCAAGGGGCTGTCCTGATCCGGAAGTGTCAGATCGTCGACCCGGTTCGGTGGCGTGTCGCTGAGCGCGATGTCGGGGGCTTCCGCAGGGGTGACGCTGCTGATCTGGATAAAGCCGGAGGTCGCCGCATGGCTGGTCACGATGGCCAGCGTGCGCCCGTCGGTGTGCTGGGCCAGAAGATAATCGAAATGTCCCAGATCGACATGCATCTGTGGATCGGGCAGCAGGTCCAGAAGATAGCGGAAATCGAACCCGCCGCAGGCGCGGTCCGGACAGGCAAAGAGGATGGCGAAGCCGTCGTTCTGCAGTTGCTCCCGGAGCGGGGCCATGATCTGCGCGCTGGTCAGATTGGTGCCGGTGATACGGTAAGCGCTGTGGTCGACGTCGCCTTCGACCTCGAGCATGTCGGTGCCGTCCATCGTATAGGCGTCGCGCGGAAAGGCCTGTGTGGCATATCCTTCGTCACGCTCTCCGGTCTGGGTGGCGGCACTCGGCAGATCAAGGGCGCGCGCGGCCAATGGCATGCCGAGGCAAAGCAGCAGAGCGGCAGTGCGCAACTGGGATATGTAGGGAGCCAAAACCATGGAAAATCGATTAAACCCGGACCATTGAGAGGGGGCGTCGCCGGTAGTGATAGCCCCCGACGTGTTGCAAGCCAAGCCCTCGATAGAGCGCCTGCGCGGCGTCATTGGCGCGGGTGACCTGCAAGGCGAAGTGCTCGGCCCCCTGTGCGCGACCCCAATCGGCAACGATGGCCAGCAGATCGCGTGCCAGTCCCTGACGGCGCGCTTCGGGCAGGATTTCCAGCGCATGCAGCACCACAACGCCCCCCATGGCAACGGCGAAGGCTGTTCCGGCGGGCTGGTCACCCAGACGTCCCAGAACCGATGTTTTGGGGGCCGGTGCGCGCATCATCACGGCCTGTCGGGCCGGGCCGGTGCCGCCAGCGGTCCAGATTTCCCGCTGGATCGCAAGTGGCGGCCAGCAGACGTAGCCGCGCGTCGGGTCCGGGGCCGTGAACTGCGACAATGGGGCCGCAAGACAATCGGTCAGGTCAAAGGGCTCATAGCCCCGTTCCGCAAGCTGACGGTCGAAATCCTTCTGTCCGTCGCGGATCTGAAAGAGAGCGGGGCGTTTGTCTTGCGCGAAGCGGGCTTCGGTGTCGTCGAAGGCATCGGCGTCAAAGGCGCCTGTCAGTGTCGCGGCGGACACGCGGCTGCCGGCACCGCTGTCGTCGCGATAGATGAACGGGCCAATCCTGCACGTTGTCACTGCTGGCCAGCTGGCCGCGAAAGCCGCCCAGATTTGTGCAGAGTTATTCATGTTCATTGGCAGGAAACAGGCTGGCCAGTTCCATCATGGCCGCTTCCACCTTTTGCCCGTCTTGTCCGCGGATCACGATATTGGTGCCAAAGGCACCGTTTTGCGTGAACGGGTAGGACCCCATCGACAGGTCGGGGTATTTCTGCGCCAGCGTGCCCAGCGGTTCGGCCACGGTGCTTTCGGGCCGGCCTATACGGTAGCTTTGCGACAGCAGAGGTTTGCCGCCGGTCACAGTGGGCAGGAGCGAGGCCACCATAGCCGCGAAAATATTCGGCACTCCGGCCATCACATGTACGTTTTCCAGAGAAAACCCCGGGGCGATGGAGACCGGATTGTCGATCAGCGTCGCACCCTCGGGAATGCGTGCCATGCGCATGCGTGCAGCAGTGAACTCGGCGCCTCGGCTTTCGTAATGCGCGGCCAAAAGCGCGCGCGCGTCATCACGCACATCAATCGACCGGCTAAAGGCCTCGGCCACGCAATCTGCGGTGATGTCGTCATGGGTCGGGCCGATCCCACCGGAGGTGAACACCTGATCATAGGCTTTCGACAGGGCCTGCACGGCGCTCACGATGGCGGTCCGGTCATCCGAGATCACCCGGGCCTCTTTCAGGTCGATCCCATGACGGCTGAGTTCCCCGGCCAGATGATACATATTGGCGTCGCGGGTGCGCCCGGACAGGATTTCGTCCCCGATGATCAGAATGGCGGCAGTGGGATTGGACATCTGGGTCTCCTTGAGCGGCTGTTCTCTTCGGTATAGGGCTGTCGTCATGCGCTTTCAAACTGAACTGATCCCCGCCACGCTTTTGCGTCGTTATAAACGTTTTCTTGCAGACATTCGTCTGCCGGAGGGGCGCGAGGTGACGGCCCATTGTCCCAATCCCGGTTCGATGCTGGGGCTGTCTGAACCGGGCACAGAGGTTTGGGTCGAACCCAATGACGACCCCAAAAAGAAACTGAAATACGGTTTGCGCATTGTCTCGTTGCCTGAGGCGCAGGTGGTGGTCGACACGGGTGTCGCCAATCGGGTGGTCAAAGAGGCACTTCTGGCGGGTCAGGTGCCCGGGCTTGAGGGGCAGGTGCGCGCCGAGGTGAGATACGGTGAAAATTCCCGTGCGGATTTTCTGGTGACGCAAGAGGAGGCGCGGATCTGGGTCGAGGTCAAATCCGTCACCCTGTCGCGTGCGCCGGGGCTGGCGGAATTTCCGGATGCAAAGACTGCGCGCGGGGCCAAACATCTGGGTGAATTGGCGGCGCGGGTGGCTGAGGGCGACCGGGCTGTCATGCTTTATCTTGTGTCGCGGGACGATTGCGATCGTTTCGCTCCGGCCGGTGACATTGATCCAACTTATGCCGAAGCTGCGGCGCGGGCGCATGCAGTCGGGGTGGAGACGCTGGTCTTTCCGGTCAAAATCACGCCGCAGGCTGTGACATTCGACAGCACCCCTTTGCGTCAGATCTGACGTCGCTCTCTGGCCCTTTGCGCAAGATGGGCTTATATCATGCGTGAAAGACAACGGAGAAGACTCTTGGACGACACGCATAGCGGCCGCATCACCAAAGATGGCATTCGGATCTATGAGGAAGCCGACTTTCCCGGCATGCACGCTGCCGGACAGGTGACGGCGCAAATTCTCGATGAGGTCGGGCCTCTGGTCGTGCCGGGCGTGACCACAGGGGAACTTGATGCCTTTATCGAACGGCGTGTGGTCGAACTGGGGACGACTTCGGCGACGATCGGCTACAACGGGTTCCAGCATGCCTCCTGTATTTCCACCAACCATGTGGTCTGCCACGGCATCCCGGGTGCGAAGATTCCTGGTCACAAGGATGATGTGCTGCTGGAAGGCGATATCATCAACATCGATGTGACGGTGATCAAAGATGGCTGGTTCGGGGATTCGAGCCGCATGTATTATGTCGGCAAGCCCAAGAAATTCGCCCAGCGTCTGGTACAGGTCACCCATGATTGCCTGATGCTGGGGATTGAGCAGGTCAAGCCGGGCAACACGTTTGACGACATCGGCCGCGCCATTCAGGAGCATGCGCACAAACATCGCATGTCCGTGGTCCGGGATTTCTGTGGCCATGGTGTCGGTCGCGTGTTCCATGCGCCGCCGAATGTGCTGCACTATGTGCCGATGCGGCGCGGTGGCCAGACCGCCCCGGTTTTGGAAGAAGGCATGTTCTTCACGATTGAGCCAATGATCAATCTGGGGCGCCCCGAAACCAAGGTGCTCAAGGATGACTGGACCGCGATCACGGTGGACAAGAAACTGTCCGCGCAGTTCGAACATGCGGTCGGTGTGACGGCTGACGGCTGCGAGATTTTCACCCTCTCCCCGGGCGGAAAGTTCTTTCCGGAAGGCTGAGCGTCGACACATCGGATCGGAAATCTGTCAGGAAAATCTTTTGATTTCAAAGGGCTGACCAAAGGGTCAGAGATTTCTTCCTGCCAGACTGTTGTCGAGGCGGGGGAACTCCTTTAGCACTCCCCCACGTCGAGTTGGCGGCGGACAGTTCTGGTCCGCACATTCAGTCTGTTGCGCAACATTTCCGGGATATTTTTCGTTCTGGACATGCGCCTGAGGCCTAAAGGAGGCTTGATCCGTGACCCCCCTGTTTAAATCCGCCGCAGCCGCGGCCCTGATGTCCCTCATCGGGACAACCACTGCCGTCGCTCAAGAGGTGACGCTGCGGTTTCAGCACTTCGTGGCGGCGAATTCCGGTTCCCCGATGTATTTCATGGAGCCATGGGCCGAGAAGATCGAGACAGAATCCGGTGGCCGGATCAAGATTGAGATCTATCCGCTGATGCAGTTGGGCGGGAAGGCCCCGGATCAATATGACCTGATCCGTGACGGTGCCATTGACGGCGGCTGGGTGATCCCCGGCTATCAGCCCGGGCGCTTCCCGGAAACGGAAACGCTGGAGCTGCCGTTCCTGACGCCGAAGTCGGGGGAGCTGGCCTCGATCGCCGCGTGGCATTTCACGCAGAAATATCTGATGGATGATTTCCAGGACGTGAAAGTGCTGGCTGCGCATATGCATGGTGAAGGGCTGGTGCATAAAAAGGGCGGGCCGATCGAAACCGTCGAAGATTTCAAAGGGCTGAAGCTGCGCGCACCGACGCGCACCGCGACCCCGCTTCTGTCCAAGCTGGGGGCAACGCCGATCGGCCTGCCGGTTCCGGCCTTTCCCGAGGCACTGGCCAAGGGTGTGCTGGATGGCGGCATGATCACCTATGAAATGGCGCCTTCTCTGAAGCTGGACGAGTTGACCGACAGCCACACGGATGTCGCGGGGGATACGTCCTTTTATAACCTCTATTTCATCTGGGCGATGAACCAGGCGAAATACGACAGCCTGTCGGACGATCTGAAAGAGGTGATCGACCGCAATTCCGGCCTCTTGGCGTCGCAATGGTCCGGAGCAGCCTATGACCGGGGCGATGACGACGGGATCGCGATCATGTCGCAGACGGACAACGAAATCTATGTGATGAGCGAAGAAGAATCTGCCAAGGTGCGCGCCGTGGGCGAAGAGGTCGTCAACGACTGGATCGCCGATATGACCGAGAAGGGCTATGATGGCGCGCAGCTTGTCGAAGATGCCCGGGCCATGGTGGCCGAGGCCATGGCGACGAAACCCTGGGTCGACACACGCGGGGCGTCGGCGGCTTATCTGGCGCGTCAGTCCGGCAACCATTGAGGGGTTCGGCAGCTGAGAGGCTGTCTGCGAGAATAGAAAAGGCCGCCCTGGGGGTGGCCTTTGTCATTTGAGCTGGCTCAGACCGAGACGTCCGGGCAGATCGTGCATGTCGCTCAGGTGTTCGGCACCTTCGGCGCGCAGGCGGGCGCCATCGCCATGCGGATCAAACCCAAAGCAGCGCATGCCCGCGCGTCGGGCGGCAATGCAGCCGGACGGGCTGTCATCGACCACAACGCAGTCTTGCGGCGCGACGCCCAGACTTTCGGCCGCGATCCTGAACAACCCAGGGTCGGGCTTGGCGACGCCATGGGTATGGGCGGAATGGATGCGGCCTTTGAGCCGGGCGAAAAGAGCGGGGTGCGCCCCCAATGTGACGTCCATTTTCTCCATCGGGCCGTTGGAGCCGACGCAATAGGGGACGCCTGCTGCGTCGAGCGCGTCCATGGCGGCCTCAACGCCGGGGATCAGCGGCACGCCCTTGCGCAGCATCTCATAGACGCGGGGATAGACCTCATGGTCCCAACCGGCGGGCAATGTGGCCCCGGCGGTGCGGGCGCGATCCGCCACTGTGGCCATAGTGCCGCCGACATAGGTCGTTTCCAATTCGTGGATCGAAATCTCAAGGCCGTTCTGGGCGAACTCCTGTTGCAGAAATTCCAGCAGGGGCGGTTCGCTGTCGACGAGCACGCCGTCGCAGTCGAAAATCACGGCTTTGGGGGTCATTTTGGCTCCAGAAAGTTGATCTTGGTGTCACCGTATTTGCGCGTGTCGAGCAGGTTCAGTGTGTCCGGCGCTGTGATTGGCGCACTGTCTTCCCAGACCACCAGTGCCCGCGAGGTCAGCCAGTTGCCCGCCAAGACCGCGTCAATTGCCTTTTCGCCCATGGCCTTGGCATAGGGCGGATCAAGAAAGATCAGGTCATAAGGCGCATCCGGGTTTGGCGGCAACCGGGTTGCGTCACAGCGCAGCAGGTTGCAGCGATCCGTGGCGCGGCATTTGCTAATATTGTCTGTGATCAGGCTTTGCGCTTTGCGGCCATCATCCACAAAGGTGACACACTCCGCGCCCCGCGACAGGGCTTCAAGCCCCAGCGCACCGGTGCCCGCGAAGAGATCCAGCACCCGCGCGTCACTGACGGCATCGCCGTATTTTCCGGCGGTCAGGACCGAAAACAGGCTTTCGCGCACCCGGTCGGTGGTCGGGCGCAGATGCGCCCCGGCATCGCCCTTGCCAACCGAGGCAAGGGCAATCCCGCGAAACTGGCCGGCGATAATACGCATCAGCCGCGCATCAGCGCTTTGAGATCGGTGGCCGGGTCTGCGACCAGAGCCGGATCCGGGGATTCACCGCCTTCAATCAGCCGCTTGCCAACCATATAGCCGCGCGGGTCGTTCATCGCGTCAATCGCGATCAGCTTGCCCTCTTTATAGTACCAGTGCGACCGGGTCCCGTCGCTTTCCCGCACGACGGTTTGATCATGGCCCAGAGACAGACCCGCGATCTGCAGTTTGACATCGTATTGATCGGACCAGAACCACGGCTTCGGGGTGTAAGCGACGGTCTGGCCGAGCATGTTTCTGGCCACGATTTCGCCCTGGTCGATGGCGTTTCCGACGCTTTCAAGGCGCATCTGTTGGCCCAGATAGGGGAAGGAGGCGCAATCGCCCGCCGCAAAAATATCCGGGTCCGAGGTGGCGCCATGCAGGTCGGTCATGATCCCGTTGTCGAGGGTCAGCCCGCCAAGCTCTGCCAGTTCGGTGTTGGGGGTGATGCCGACGCCGACGATGACAAAATCGACCGGCAGCGTGGTGCCGTCGGTCAGCTCCGCGGCTTCGACACGATCCCCGCCGGTCAGCCGTTCCAGCCCGACACCTTCACGCAGGTCGACGCCATGGGCATGGTGCAGGGCGCGGAAGTAATCCGAAGTTTCCTTGGCGGCCACCCGGCACAGGATACGGTCTGCGGCTTCGACAAGCGTCACCTTAAGGCCTTTCTTGGCGGCGACGGCGGCGGCCTCCAGCCCGATGTAGCCCCCCCCGACGATGAGCACGGAGGCGCCTTCGCGGAACTCGGGTTCGATGGCGTCGGCATCGGCGAGGGTGCGCATGGTGAAGACCCCGCCGAGATTGCCGCCGATGGCAGCAGGCAGGAGCCGCGGGGCGGAACCGGTTGCCAGCGCGAGCTTGTCATAGCGTAGGACCTCGTCGCCAAGGCGCAGGGTTTTGCTTGCCGGGTCTAGGGCGGTGACCTTGGTGCTGGTGCGCAAGCTGATGTCCGCTTCGCTGTAATAGCTTTTCGGCCGCAGGAACATGCGGTCCAGATCCATGTCGCCCAGAAGATAGGCTTTGGACAGAGGGGGGCGCTGATAGGGCGGGACGGGTTCGTCCCCGATCAATGTGATCTCTCCGTCAAATCCCTGCGCACGCAGAGTGGTCACGATGCTCTGACCAGCTTGGCCCGCGCCGACGACGATAAAATGACTCATGCTTTTTCCCTCTGGTCGCAAAACGTCGAAACCCTATATCCAAGCTCAGTCAATTGACAACGCGAAGAGGAATAAAAATTGGTGATTTCAGTTGGAGACAGCCTTCCGGAAGGCACAGTGCTTGAAATGACGGCGGAAGGTCCCGCCTCTGTGGACATGAAGGCCAAGACGGAAGGGCGCAAAGTGGTCATTTTCGGCCTGCCTGGCGCTTATACCGGCGTGTGTTCCACGGCCCATGTGCCGAGCTTCATCCGCACCAAGGGGCAATTCGATGCCAAAGGGGTCGATGAGGTGATCTGCCTGTCGGTGAATGACCCGTTTGTCATGGATGCCTGGTCGAAAGACACGGGGGCCATGGGGGTCGGGATCTCAATGTTCGGGGATGCTGATGGCAGCTATATCAAAGCACTGGGTCTGGATTTCTCCGCGCCGCCTGCCGGGCTGTTCAACCGTTCCAAACGTTTCGCGCTATATGCCGAAGATGGGGTGGTGAAGGTTCTGCATGTCGAAGAGACGCCCGGCACCTGCACCGTGTCCGGGGGAGAGGCCCTGCTCGAAGCGATCTGATCCGCGATCTTGGCTCGCGACAGATATAAAAACACCGCCCGGTCTGTGTGTCAGGCGGTGTTTCCATGTTCATTCCGCGCTGGTGTTGAGCACGGTCCGTGTCGGGAAGGGAATGTCGACACCGGCTTCGTCCAGCGCTTCTTTGACTTTGCGTTTCATGTCGGCCTGAAACTGGAAGAAGTCGGCAGCGCTTACCCAAACGCGCACGAGGAAGTCGACCGAGAAATCGCCAAGGTTGTTGACCTGGATGAAGGGTTCCGGCGTCTTTTGGGCCCGCGGGTCCGACAGGATCGTTTTGCGGATGACCTCTTCAGCGGTTTTCAGGTTGGCGCCATAGCCCACACCAAAGGTCCATTCCGCCCGTCGCGTTTGGTTGGTGGAATAGTTTGTGATGATGTCGCCCCAGACCTGCGAATTGGGCACGATCACCTGCACATTCGACAGGTCGGCCAGTTCGGTGAAGTTCAGGGTGATGTCTTTGACCGACCCCATCTTGCCCGCGACTTCGACGAAATCACCGATCTTGATCGGGCGAAACAGGATGATCATCACACCGGCGGCGACATTTGAGAGCGTGCCTTGCAACGCCAGACCCACTGCCAGACCGGCGGCACCGAGCACGGCGACAATCGAAGTGGTCTGAATGCCAAAGGTGTTGAGAATGATCAGGACGGTAAAGGCCAGCACGATGTAGCGGGCAATGTTGCCGAGAAAGGTGAACAGCGTGTCATCCAGAGTTTTGTATTTCAGCCCAATCGCGCGGATGCGGCGGCTGACCCAGCCGGACAGCAACAGCCCGGCCAGCAGCATGAGAAAGGCTGCGACGACCGACCCGGCGATGCCAAGCAGAAATTCAAGGGACAGGTAGTCTCCAATTGTTTGTCCGTTGTAGACTTCGTAGTTCAGCAGCGTGTCAAACATCTCCGGCAGCCTTATCCATTTTTTTTGCGAGTTCGATATCTTTGGCGGTCAGCCCGCCTGCGTCATGGGTGGACAGGATCACCTCTACCGTGCGGTAGACGTTGCTCCAGTCGGGATGGTGATCCATCTTTTCCGCCATAAGTGCAACCCGGCTCATAAAGCCGAAGGCTTCGGCAAAATCGCCAAAGAGAAACCGTTTTGCGATGGCGGCACCGCCTTCGGTTTCGCTCCAGCCGGTTTGGATCAGGGGCGCAAGGCTGGCGGCGCGTGCGCTGTCGGACAAAAGCTCAGTCATGATCGTCGTCATCCCCATGTTTGGTCTTGAACGGGCCGTAGGAGGTCAAAATGTCGACCTCCTCTTCCACGGCGACGCGTTCGGCTGTCAGAAATTCTTCGACCGCGTGGGCAAAGCCGGGATCGGCCACCCAGTGCAGCGAATGCGTGGTGTTCGGCAGATAGCCCCGCGCCAGCTTGTGTTCGCCCTGTGCGCCGGCTTCGACGCGCGATAATCCCATGGCGATCGCATAATCGATGGCCTGATAATAGCAGAGTTCGAAATGCAGGCAGGGGTGGTGTTCAAGACAGCCCCAGTAGCGGCCGAACAGCCGGTCCTTACCGATGAAATTGAGCGCCCCTGCGATGGGGGTGCCATCGCTGATCGCCAAAACCAACAGAATATCATCGCGCATTGTCTCGTGAACATGATCAAAGAACGCGCGTGTCAGGTAAGGGGTTCCCCATTTTCTGGAACCGGTGTCCTGATAGAATTCCCAGAAAGCATCCCAGTGCTCTGGCTGGATGTCATCGCCGGTCAGTTGCACGATCTTGCCGCCGAACGCCTGAGCCGTCTGACGTTCTTTGCGGATGTTCTTGCGTTTGCGCGACGACAGGTCGGCGAGAAAGCCGGCAAAATCCGAATAGCCCGCATTGTCCCAGTGAAACTGTTGTCCGGTGCGGTGCATCAGCCCCATGGCTTTGCCTGCGGCGACCTCTCCGGGGTCGCAGAAGGTGACATGCAGGGACGACAGGTCGTTTTGATCGGCGACCTCGATGGCGCCCTGCACGAGCGCCGCTTGTCCAAGCTCTTCATAGCCGGGTCGGGTTAAAAGCCTGCGACCGGTGACCGGGGTGAAGGGTACGGCGATCTGCAGCTTGGGATAGTAGCGCCCGCCAGCCTGTTCATAGGCATGCGCCCAGGAGTGGTCGAAGACATATTCGCCTTGACTGTGGGTCTTGGCATAGAGCGGGGCGACCGCGATCACCCGCTCAGCTTCACGGGCGATCAGGTAACGCGGCAGCCAGCCCGTGCCGGGTCCGACGGAGCCGGAGGCCTCCAGCGCCTGAAGGAAGCGATGGGTGACAAAGGGGTCTGCGGCGCGCCCACCCGGCGTGGTTCCGGGGTCTGCACAGGCGTCCCAGTCCTGCGGATCGATGTCCGCAAGTGTGGGGGAAATCAGAATATCGACAGGTTTTGACACAGGTTTCGACACTGGGTGGCTTCGGGCGCTGTCTCAGAACTGGCACACCAGAGGCTGTCGTCAAGTCGGTAGATAGCCTTCAAAGGTGATATTTTCTGCAATTTCGCGTGCCTGAGCTTCGGACTGGGCAGATTTCACTGTCCAGCACAGGATGTGAGCGCCCTGCGCCTTGAGGTCTGCGACACGTGGCGATGCCAGGTCGTCCCATTGGTGGGAAATGAAACAGGCGCCGGTTCGGTCGTAATCCGGGATGCCGCACAATTCGGCACGGCGCGCCATCGGCACTGGCCCAACGTCACCCACCCAGTTGCTAGAGGTGATGCCGCGCGGCAGATCGGGACAGAGCTCGGCCATGCGCGCAACGGAATGCGGATTGAAAGACATCAGGGCGACCGGACCGTCATAGCCGGAAAGTGCAGCGGCTGTGGCCTCTTCCAGCGGACCGATGTTCGGGCCCATGGCGCCGTCCTGATCCTTGATTTCAATGAGCAGCACCGCGCGCCCGTTCACCAGTTCAAGTACCTCGTGGAGGCTTGGGATGCCGGTTTCACCGGTCTTGAAGCGCAGCGTCGCGAGCTCCTGCGCGGTGCAGCGGGCGAAGGCGCCGCGTGCCTCGGTCAGGCGATCCAGCGCGTAGTCGTGAAACACCATGGCGACGCCATCGGCAGACAGCTGAAGATCGATTTCGATGCCGAAGCCCTGCGCGATGGCGGCCTCAATTGCCGACATATTGTTTTCCGCCCGGGTGACATTGCCGTCATGCAGGGCGCGGTGGGCGATGGGGCGGGTCAGAAAAACGTCGGGCAGGGTGGGCATTGGGACCTCAGGCAAGTTCAAAAATGGCTTCTATTTCCACGGCCACACCCATGGGCAGGGATGCGGCTGAGACGGCGGAGCGGGCATGGCGTCCGGCCTCACCCAGAACGGCAACCATCAGATCGGAGGCGCCATTCACCACTTTGGGTTGGTCGGTGAATTCGGCAGTCGAATTGACGAAACCGACGAGTTTCACAAGGCGTTTGATTTTGGAAAAGTCGCCGTCCACGGCCGCATTGGCTTGCGCCAGCAACGCCAGCGCGCAGGTTTGTGCTGCGGCGGCACCGGCTTCGACATCCAGATCTGCGCCGAGCTTGCCGCAGATCAGCCCATCCGGACCGTTGGAAATCTGGCCGGAGATGAACAGCTGTGATCCGCTTTTGACAAAGGGGACATAATTCGCGGCAGGCGCCGGGGCGTCGGGCAGGGCGAGATTGAGGTCGGCAAGTTTCGCGGCGAGTTCGATCGGCATGTCTGGCGGTCCTTTGCATATCGTTTGTGTCACGCAGCGTGTCGAACCATCGGGCCGGGCCGGGGGATTCGGGAGGGCTCTGAGACAGAGACGATAGCGCTGCGCTGTGAGAGTCTTGTGACACATGGGGGGAGGTCGCAAGCCAAAAGGGTGCGGAAATGATCATTGTTTGGCGGTATTCGAACAGGGGGGCTGCGGCTGGCGCACGGAAGTGTTGAAACAATGTCACAGCGCACAGTCGGCTGCTGTGCTATTCTTGGGCAAGTGACCTCGGCATAATATGTGAGGTTCTATTGTTTTGTCAGCTGCCCGAGATCGTTCATATGTCCTATTCCCGCTTCACGCGTGCTTCGTTGTCTCTGTGTCTGTCCGCAGCGGTTCTTGCCGGTTGTACGGCGGCCTCTGATGTGAACGGCATCAATGATCCCTATGAAGAAACAAACCGTGCATGGCACAACACCAACATCGCGCTGGACCGTTCGGTGATCAAGCCGGTGTCGACTGCCTATGGCACGGTTGTGCCCGACCCGATGCGCAAAGGCGTGTCCAACGTCTCGCAGACGCTGTCGATCCCGGGCAGTGTCGTCAACGATGTGCTGCAGTTCCAGATCGGCGACGCGCTGCACAACACGGCCCGCTTTGCTGTGAATGCGACGATCGGTCTGGCCGGTCTGTTCGATCCGGCGACGGAAATGGGGCTTGAGGCCCGCGATAGCGATTTTGGGGAAACATTGCATCGTTGGGGTGTCGGTGAAGGTGCCTATGTGGTGTTGCCGGTTGTCGGCCCCTCGACGGAACGCGACGCGGTCGGGCTGTTGGTGGATATTGCCCTTGATCCTGTCAATCACCTGTTGGGATCGCCGGAACGCGGTTACAAGACCGGGGTGAAGGCAGGAGAACTCGCGGATACACGTTATCGTTATTCGGATCTTTATGAATCGATCCTGTATGGTAGTGCGGACAGCTATTCCCAGATGCGCCTGACCTATCTCGATAAGCGGCGCTATGATCTGGGGCAGGATGTGACCTCCCCCGCAACGGCGGCGGACACATCTGACGGGGCGCAGGCCCCTTCCGGTTCCTATGATTTGTATGAGGACTTCTATGAGTAACACGGCTTTTTCCCGCCGCACCCTGATGATCGGACTGGCGGCAGCGGCTGCGCTGCCCGCTTCGGCTTTCGCTTTTTCGGAATCGCAGGCCACCTCTCTGATTAACAGTGCCGTTTCCGATATCAACGGCATCATCAATTCGGGCAAATCCGAAGCGGCGATGTACAAAGATTTCGAACGCGTCTTGTCGCGCTATGCCGATATGCCAAACATCGCCCGGTCTGTGCTTGGCCCGCCCGCTCGGTCGGCCTCTGCCGGTCAGTTGTCGACCTTCACCAAGGCGTTTCAGCATTATATTGCCCGCAAATACGGGGCCCGGTTCCGGGAGTTTATCGGCGGTCAGGTTCAGGTGAATTCGACCCAGAAGATCAATTCGATCTACGAGGTGCGCTGCACCGCGATCCTGAAGGGGGAATCGCCCTTCAACGTGTCGTTCATCGTGCATGACCGCTCTGGCAAATTCATTGATCTGAGTATCGAAGGCGTGTCCCTGCTGAAATCCGAACGTGCCGAAATCGGGGCGCTTCTGGATCGCGCTGGGGGCAATATCGACAAGCTGTCAGCCTCGCTTTCCTGAGGGGACGCTCATCGGGCGACCGTCGCACATGCCGGTTGTTTTGCCAAAAGAAAAGCGCGCCTGAGAGGGCGCGCTTTTGTCGTTTGAACTGTGGTCGCAGAAAAAGGCGTGACGCTTTAGTTTCCGTTGCCGAAAATGGCCCCCAGCAGATCCAGCAGCACGTTGTCGGCCTTGTCTCCGGACCGGCCGCCGCCGTTTCCGGGCGCAGGCTGCACCTGCACGGTGGGCGGCGCGGCGGGACGGATCATGGGTAGCGGCTTAGGATCAATGCCTGCCTGCACCTTTTCCATGGTCTTCTGCCAGATTTCCGCAGGCAGCCCACCTCCCGTGACACCGGTCAGGGGCGAATTGTCGTCATAGCCCATCCAGACGCCGGCAACGTAGTCGGCGGTAAAGCCCATGAACCATGCGTCGCGGGCAGCTTGGGTGGTGCCGGTCTTACCAGCCGCCTCGATGCCCGGTAATTGAGCGCGCGCACCGGTCCCCGACTGGATGGCGTTATACATCATGTAGATGAGCTGTTGCGCGGATTGCGGAGTGATGACCCGTTCCCCAAGCCCGCCTTCCTGGCCCATCAGCGGGGTATTGTCACCCTTCAGGCGCAGGGATTTCAAACCATAGGGCGATACAGAGGAGCCGCCGTTGAGGATGCCGGCATAGGCGCCGGTCATTTCCAGCAACGTGGTTTCCGACACGCCCAGAGCCAGCGCAGGCCCCTGCGCCAGATCGCTTTCGATGCCGAACATGGAGGCAACGGTGCGGACGTTCTCCAGACCGGCATCCATGGCCAGTTTCACCGCAGGGATGTTGTAGCTGTGCCGCAGCGCGTCGGTCAGTGTCACGACACCATGGAATTTGCGGTCGTAGTTTTGCGGCGACCATGGGCCGGACCCGGGGATGTTCAAGGTCAATGGGCTGTCGTCGATCGGGCTGTCATAGGACCAGCCCATGTCCAGTGCCGTGGCATAGACAAAGGGTTTGAAGCTCGACCCCGGCTGACGCTTGGCCTGCGTGGCGCGGTTGAAAGCGCCGGAGACTTTGAGCTGTCGCCCGCCGACCATGGCGCGCACGGCACCGTCGGCGGACATGACGACAATCGCCGCCTGAGCTTCTGAGCCTTCGCGCACCTTATTTTCAAAGATCCATGTCAGCGCGTCTTCAGCGGCCTGCTGGATCCTCTGGTCAAAGGTGGTTTCGATGATCACGTCTTCGGTGGTGTCCCGGGTCAGGAAGTCGGGACCCGACCCCATCACCCAATCGGCAAAATAGCCGCCGGCATCCTTGGCTGCGGTTGCGGACAATTCGGCGGGGTGGGCCTTGGCGTAGGCGCGCTCTTCATCGGTGATGTAGCCCTGCTGGTTCATCAGCAGCAGCACGATGCCTGCGCGGTCCTGCGACCGCTTCAGGTTGTTGGTCGGGGCGAACCGCGAGGGGGCAGTCAAAAGACCGGCCAGCATGGCGCTTTCGGCAATGTTCACCTCTGCGGCAGATTTGCCGAAGTAGCGCTGGGCGGCGGCCTCGAACCCGTTGGCCCCGGCGCCCAGATAGGCCCGGTTCATGTATATCGACAGGATTTCATTCTTCGAATAGCGCGCTTCCATCGCCATGGCGAAGACCACTTCCTTGACCTTGCGCGCCAGGGTGGTTTCGCGGCAGTCCGCTTCGTATTCGCTTTGGGTCTTCCATTTTTCCGGATCGAAAGGCACCCCGAGGCAGAGCAGCTTTGCCGTCTGCTGGGTCAGGGTCGAGCCGCCATGTCCGGAAAGCGGACCGCGGCCTTCAGACATGTTAATCCGAATCGCAGAGGCGATGCCGCGGGGCGAGACGCCGAAGTGACGATAGAACCGTTTATCTTCGGTCGCGATGATGGCGTTGCGCAGATAGGGCGATACGGTGTCGGCGGTGATCTGGCCGCCGAACTGCTCCCCGCGCCATGCAAAGACCGAACCGTTACGGTCCAGCAGCGTTACAGAGCCGTGGGTGCGCCCGTCCAGAAGCTCGGAATAGGGTGGCAAGGTCGTATAAATGAAGAACACTGCAAGGCCGACAATGACGGCGGCGGCCAGCGCGCTGCGCGACAGGATCACCCAGATCAGTCGCAAAATGCCGTGTAGCATCCTGGCAAAAATATTCCTGGGCTGTTTCGGCCCTGTGCCTCTGGGGCCAGTGCTGCGCCGTTTGCGTGTGGGTTTGGCGGGGCGTTTGCGCGGTTTGCCTTGGGTTTTGGTGGCATAACGCCGCTCTGCCACCAGTCTGCCCTTGCCTCGGTCGGATCCGGTCATGTGGTTTGCTCGATCTTTTCGCGTTTTTATTGTTCTCCATCCTACAGAGGCATCTCTTGAATGTTGAGGGGAAACGAGTCGCAATCCTGCCTTTATTTAGTGATTGTTTTTTAATCATAGCGCACAAAATGTATAATTTTTGAGCAACATTGCCCGAAAAACACACAGCCACAAGGCGAGCTGTTCTTGTGATGAAACTGTGAACGTCGTTTTGCTGTCTCCGTGGCTCTGTGTGAAGCGCGGGCCGCCCGCTCAAACGGAAGGGGAAAAACGTGAAACTGATTATTGCTGCAATCAAGCCGTTCAAGCTTGAAGAAGTCCGCGAAGCGCTGACCGGAATCGGCGTTCGGGGCATGATGGTAACGGAGATCAAGGGCTTCGGCTCCCAGTCCGGCCACACCGAAATCTATCGCGGTGCTGAATATGCCGTGAATTTCGTGCCGAAGGTGAAGCTTGAGATCGTTGTGGCAGATGCCATGGCTGAGCAGGTTGTTGAAACCATCGCATCCACCGCCAAGACCGACAAGATCGGCGATGGCAAGATCTTTGTCCTCGACGTGGAAGGCGCGACGCGCGTCCGCACCGGCGAAACCAACGAAGACGCGATCTAAGTCGCGCAGATCACCCGAGACGAAAGGGACTGAAAGTTATGAAACTTACCAAACTCATTCCGGCCTCTGCTGCGGCGACGTTGCTCCCGCTCGTGGCCTTCGCGCAGGACGCCGAAGCGGCCGCGCCGGGCTTTGACGAGATCGGCCCGTACATTATGACCACCCTGCTGTTCCTCATTGGCGGGTTCCTCGTCATGTGGATGGCTGCGGGCTTTGCCATGCTGGAAGCTGGCCTTGTGCGTTCCAAGAACGTCACCACCCAGCTTCTGAAGAACATTGTGCTCTTCTCGATCGCAGGCATCATGTACTGGCTCATCGGCTACGCGCTGATGTATCCCGGTGACGCATGGATCGTGCCGGGCATCATCGGCTCCATCGGCACTGCCGTCATGGAACCGGTTGGTCTGGCCGCCGGCGACGCCGATCTGGGGTACGCTTCTGTTGCCTCTGACTTCTTTTTCCAGCTGATGTTCTGTGCGACCACCGCGTCCATCGTGTCCGGGACCCTCGCAGAGCGTATCAAAATCTGGCCGTTCTTCATCTTCGTGGTTGTTCTGACCGGCGTGTTCTACCCGATCGAGGCCTCTTGGCAGTGGGGCGGCGGCTTCCTGTCCGAAATGGGCTTCTCTGACTTCGCTGGTTCGACCCTCGTGCACTCCGCTGGTGGCTGGGCTGCTCTGGCTGGTGCTCTGGTTCTCGGCCCGCGTATCGGTAAATACAAAGACGGCAAAGTGACTGCGTTCCCGGGCTCGAACCTGGCACTCGCAACGCTCGGTACGTTCATCCTGTGGCTCGGTTGGTTCGGCTTCAACGGCGGTTCCCAGCTTGCTGCCGGTACCGTTGGCGACATCACTGACGTTGGCCGTATCTTCGTGAACACCAACATGGCGGCTGCTGCCGGTTCCGTGGCGGCACTGATCCTGACCCAAATCGTTTATGGCAAGATCGACCTCACCATGGTTCTGAACGGCGCTCTGGCTGGCCTCGTGTCCATCACTGCTGAACCGCTGACCCCGTCGCTCTTCATGGCGCTGATCATCGGTGGCATCGGTGGTATCATCGTGGTCTTCGCCGTGCCGTTCCTCGACAAGCTGAAGATCGACGACGTTGTCGGTGCGATCCCGGTTCACCTGATCTGCGGCGTCTGGGGCACCATCGCTGTTCCGCTGACCAACGACGGCACCTCCTTCGGCACCCAGCTGGTTGGTATCGTTTCCATCGGCGCCTTCACCTTCATCGTCTCGCTGGTGCTCTGGCTGATCCTGAAAGCCTTCGGTGGCATCCGCGTCTCTGAAGAAGCTGAGATCACCGGTCTCGACAAAGCCGAGCTCGGTATGGAAGCCTACCCGGAATTCTACAAAGGCTAATTGCCTGAGGTTTTCCAGATGACATTGGCCCGGACGTGAAAGCGTCCGGGCCTTTTTCATGGTCTGTAGGGGCGATGCCGTCCGCTGCGGTCGGGACCGCGACGGCGGCAGACGACAAGCAAACATAAAAAAGCCGGGGCATGCCCCGGCTTTTGTCTGCGATGATCGGGGCCTTATTTGGCAGGCACCTTGGTCGGGGCCCCGGAGGCCATGTCAGTGCCCATATAGGGCATGCCAGCCGCCTTCCACGCGCCAAAGCCACCTTCCATATGCGCAACCGGGGTGATCCCGGCCATGGCGCAGGCCGTTGCCACGCGCCCGGAGCGCACACCGGAACCGCAATGGAAAACGATGCGCTTGCCATCTTGCGCGGGAAGCTTTTCCGAGGAGAAGAACGACATCGGGAACAGCAGCGCGCCCTCGATATGTTCGAACATATATTCCTGCGGTGTGCGCACGTCGATCAGAACGATGTCATTGGCAGCAAAGGCCTTTGCGGTTTCTTCCACGGTCCATGTTTCAAAGCTGACGCCGTCTACGGTTTCGGTCTTCATGGGATGTCCTTCCGGAACTGACTTGGGATGTCATCAACATATTCATATGGACCTTTTTGTGGAGTCCTGAATGCAGCTTTTACCAATTCGTCGCGGCACATATGAAAAGACGCGCCCGAGAGGGGCGCGTCTGATGCGATTTTTTGGATGCGGTCGCCTGAAGCGGCGTTATTTGCAGGTCTTCGCGACGGCTTGTGCCAGCAGTGGGACGGTCTGGCTGTTCAGCCCTGCGATGTTCATGCGCGAGTCGCCGACCATGTAGATTCCGAATTCTTCACGGATTTTCAGAACCTCTTCCGGGGTGGCGCCGATGCGCGAGAACATGCCGCGGTGCTGGGCGACAAAGTTGAAGCGGTCGGAATTGGTCAGGCGCTTCAGTTCGTCCGCCAGTTGCTGACGCAGGCCAAGCATGCCGTTGCGCACCTCTTCCAGTTCGGCCATCCAGTCGGCCTTGAGAGCCTCGTCGGTCAGGATCATGGTGACGAGACGCGCCCCGTGGTCCGGCGGGAACGAATAGTTCTGACGGTTCAGGTAGTTCAGCGTGCCCTGAGTGACAGGGGTCTGTTCTGCGGTCTCGGAGATCGCCATCAGGCAGCCGGTGCGTTCGCGGTAGATGCCGAAGTTTTTCGAGCAGGAGGCCGCGATCAGCAGTTCCGGCAGTTTGGCCGCCAGCAGGCGTGTGGCGGCGGCGTCTTCTTCCAGACCGTCACCAAAGCCCTGATAGGCGATGTCGACCAGCGCGGTTGCGCCTTTTTCCATGATCAGATCCGCCACGAGGCTGTATTGCTCCAGCGTCAGGTTGGCGCCGGTCGGGTTGTGGCAGCAGCCATGCAGCAGCACCAGATCACCCGCTTTCACCTCTTTAAGGCTGTCCATCATCGCATCGAAATCGACCGTGCAGCTGGCTTCGTCGAAATAGGCATAGCCTTTGTTCTGGAGCCCCATGAACTTGATGATCGACACATGGTTCGGCCAGGTCGGGTTCGAGGTCCAGACGGTCACGTCCGGGTTCACCATTTTGGCCAGCTCAAGCGCCTGACGCACGGCACCGGTGCCGCCCGGGGTTGCGATTGCGGCCACACGGGCGTGGTCGACGCTGTCGGAGAGCACCAGAGATTTCATCGCGGCGCCAAAGGCCGGGTCGCCGGACAGCGCGGTGTATTTCTTGGTGGTCTCCACCTCCCAAAGCTGCTTTTCAGCGGCTTTGACAGCGCGCATGATCGGGGTTTCGCCGCTCGCGTCCTTGTAGACGCCGACGCCCAGATCCACCTTGGTTTCGCGCGGGTCCTCGCGGTAGAGCTGCATCAGTTCCAGAATTTTATCCGCAGGTTGCGGTTTGAGAGTGCTCAGCATCATGCTTCTCCGATTGCGACGTTGAGATCGCCGTACATGCCCCACTCCGCCCAACTGCCATCGTAAAGCGCGAATTTCACGCCGATGCGCTCAAGCGCGAGGCCCAGAATTGCAGCGCTCACGCCTGATCCACAGGTGGTGATCGCCGGTTTCGTCAGATCCACACCGGCCGCTTCGAACACGAGCCGCAGCTCGCCGGGGGATTTCATCGTGCCATCCGCGTTCAGAACCTCGTTAAAGGGCAGGTTGCGCGAATTCGGGATGTGACCGGACCGCAGGCCGGGGCGCGGTTCCGAGGCTTCGCCTTTGAACCGGGGGGCAGATCGCGCATCAATGATGATCTGATCGCCCAGTTTGGAGGCCGCGGCCACCTGGGTGACATCGCGATGCAGCTCCGATCGGATTTCGGTGATCATATGGCGATCGCGAATGGTTGGCGGTTCATCTGTGGTCGGGCGGCCTTCAGCTTTCCATTTGCGCAGCCCGCCATCGAGCACGGCGACATTGTTCTGTCCGAAGTACTTGAACATCCACCAGACACGCGGTGCGGAAAGAATCCCGGCGCTGTCATAGACCACGACCTGATGCCCGTCGCCAATGCCAAGTGCACGCATGCGGGACATGAATTTTTCCACGGGCGGCAGCATGTGCGGAAGATCGGTGCGCAGATCGGCGACGTCGTCAATATCGACGAAACGTGCGCCGGGAATGTGCTCGGCCTCATATTCGGCCAGCGTGTCGCGAGCGTCGGCGGGCATATACCAACTGGCGTCGATAAGACGCAGTTCCGGCGCTTTGAGGCGCTCGGCGAGCCACTCGGTGGAAACGAGGGTCTTCGGGTCGCTGTACGGCATTGTTTTGGCCCCTCTCTCGGTCACATCAACTGCCATACATGGCGTGCACAAAGCTTGCAAGGGAGGCA
This sequence comes from uncultured Celeribacter sp., assembly GCF_963675965.1. Classification (NCBI taxonomy): domain Bacteria; kingdom Pseudomonadati; phylum Pseudomonadota; class Alphaproteobacteria; order Rhodobacterales; family Roseobacteraceae; genus Celeribacter; species uncultured Celeribacter sp. The sequence continues at coordinate 2,314,526 of NZ_OY780935.1, forward strand.
CTGCGGGATGGGTCCCGCAGCGATGCGAAAGGGGGCTCGCGCCCCCTAACGGTGTTGTTTTCGGGCGCTGAGCCGCTCTGGCGATCAGGTCAGAGCTTTTTTCACGAGGCCGACCAGCGCCATGACAAGGATGCCACCGGCACCACCGCCGGCGACCTGTTGCACGATGCTGCCAATGTCCAGGCCGGTGACCGAAGCCGTTGCATCGCCCAGACCGCCCGCACCGATGGCCGACAGGATCTGACCGCCGATGCCGCCACCGACGATCCCGGCGATCGAGTTGCCCAGCGTGCCGAGGCTCAGGCTTTTAAGCGCTGCACCACCGATGTTGCCACCAACGGCGCCCGCCAGCAAAGAGGCAATAACTTGTTCCATGTCCATAATCCTTCCATTTCAAATGTCGCAGGGCTGGGAAGCCGCGCTGTTTTCAGGAAGCGGAGTACGTCAAATGGGCGAGGCGGAACATGGGGAGAAAACCGGCAGTTTTCCCACCGGGCGTCAAAATATCGGTCGAATGTGCAGTCGCTCAGCCACCTTGGCGCAGAAGGCGCTGCTTTTGCCGGCCCCAGTCGCGCTTGGCTTCGGTCTGGCGCTTGTCGACGGTTTTCTTACCCTTGGCGATGCCGAGTTTGATCTTCACGCGGCCTTTGTGGTTGAAGTACATCACCAGCGGCACAAGCGTCATGCCCTGCCGTCCCGTCGCCTGCCACAGTTTGGACAGTTCGCGTTTGGACACCAGCAACTTGCGCTTGCGGCGCTCTTCATGCGGGAACATCGCCTGTTCGTAGGGGGCAATATAGGCGTTGGTGAGCCACAGCTCACCGTCGTCGACCGAGGCATAGCTTTCCGCGATGTTCGACTGGCCCGTGCGCAGCGATTTGACCTCGGATCCGGTCAGAACGACACCGCATTCGATGTCATCCTCGATCGCATAATCATAGCGTGCGCGCCGGTTTTCGGCGATCACCTTGTAATTTTTTTCTTCAGGAGTTTGCTTTTTCTTGGCCATGGTAGAGCGTCAGATAGGTGATCATAGGGCATCTGTCCACTGGCCCGGTCTGTGGAAATCTGGCAAAGAGATAGAAAACGTGCCGGAGCGCCCATGTTTTTGCAGATTTTCATCGGTTCGTTGCTGATCCTTGTGTCGGTCATCGTGGCCGCAATTGGTTTCTTTCTGCTGGAATTCATCCTGCAACGTGCCCATGGTTGGCTGATCCGCGAACCGCATGTACCCAAGTTGACGGTCGTTCTGCTGGGGGCTGTGGTGGCCGTTTTGTGGATGATCACCGCTGGCGTCTGGATCTGGGCCATTGCCTTTCGGCTGCTGGGGTTGTTCGAGCATTTCGAAGAAGCGCTGTATTTTTCGCTGGTGGCCTTCACGACGCTGGGGTTCGGCGATTTGCTGATGCCGGAAAACTGGCGACTGCTTGCCGGGTTCGAGGCGACAAATGGTCTGCTGAACATCGGGATGATGACGGCGCTGTTGATGGAGGTGTTGCGGCACGTCCGGCGCAACCAACTGGAGAGCCGTCAGCAGAGGTTTTGACCCTGTCGGTCTGAAACGCACGCGGGCACGAAAAAGGGGCCTCCTAGGCCCCTTTGATATTTGCGGTTTGGCTGAGAACGCTCAGAGCAAGCCGGCGTAGTCCATCGCGGCTTTGATCTGTGCCTTGGTGGCGTCGCTGAGCGGGGTCAGCGGCAAACGCACATCCTCGGCGCAAAGGCCCAGAAGCGACATGGCGTATTTCGCACCGCAGACACCGGGTTCGGCGAAGATTGCAATGTGAAGCGGCATCAGCTTGTCGGTGATCTCCAGTGCTGTGGCATAATCGCCCGCCGCCGTTGCCGCCTGCATCTGGGCACAAAGTTTGGGGGCCACGTTCGCCGTTACCGAAATGCAGCCCACGCCGCCATGGGCATTAAAGCCAAGCGCCGTGGCGTCTTCCCCGGAGAGCTGGACGAAATCGGGGCCGCATGCCAGACGGGTTTTCGGCACGCGCGACAGGTCGCCTGTGGCGTCCTTGACGCCGACGATCCGCGGCAGTTTCGCCAGTTCCGCCATCGTGGCCACCGACATGTCGATCACGGAGCGACCGGGAATGTTGTAGATCACGATCGGCAGTTCGGCGGCTTCATGCATCGCGGTGAAATGCGCGATCAGACCGGATTGTGTCGGCTTGTTGTAGTAAGGCGTCACGACCAGCGCGGCGTCGGCGCCGACCTTGGCAGCGTGCTCCATAAAGCCGATGCCTTCGACGGTGTTGTTCGAGCCGGCGCCAGCGATTACGGGAATGCGCCCAGCAACGGTGTCGACGACGATTTCGATGACCTGACGGTGTTCGGCATGGCTCAGGGTCGGGCTTTCACCGGTGGTGCCCACGGGCACGATGCCGCTGGAGCCTTCGGCCACATGCCATTCGATCAGACGTTTGAGCGTATCGACATCCAGCTCGCCGTTCTTCTTAAACGGCGTCACCAGTGCAGGAATGGATCCTTTGAACATCGTACGCTCCTTTTCGTCTTGCGGATGGTCGGGCGTGAGTCGCCCGTCAAAGTTCCGGCGGAAACTAGCCGTGTTCTCCGCGCTTCACAAGAATCTGTGTTGCTGCAATTTCTGGCCCGGTTAAGTTGGGACCAACAACAGAGCAGCTGCAACAGAAACAGACCCTATTATGCCCCGATTTTTGCCAGCAAAGGCGGTGTCCGCCCTTGCCGTTTTCGCGCTATCCTCCGCCGTGTTCTTCACGATGCCGCTTGCGGCCTCGCCAAAGTCGGATGCGCTGGAACGCGCCTATCAGGCGCAGCGATCGGGGGATTGGACGCGCGCGCTCAGCGAAGCGCAGGGGGTCGGGCGCGACATCATCATGTGGCATTACTTGCGGTCGGGCCGGGGCAGTTTTCAGGAATATCTGGATTTCATGCGTCGCAATCCGGACTGGCCGGGTATGCCGCTTTTAGCGGAGCGCGGCGAGGAGCAGATCCCTGCCGACGCCGATCCGGCTGTGATCATCGATTATCTGACGGCCTATCCGCCCGAAACCGGGCCGGGGGTGCTGCGCCTGATCTCTGCCTATGAGGCACAGGGCCAGTCGGGGGATGCCCAGGCGCAGGCCGTGCTGAGCTGGAACACGCTGCCAATGGACGAGAGCGAGGAGAACTGGCTGCTTGGGCGCTATGCGGACATCCTTGCGCCGCATCATGTGGCCCGCGCGCAGATGTTGCTCTGGAAAGAGGATTTCGCGGATGCTGCGCGTCTTGTGCCCTCTCTGCCGGACGGTTGGGGGGCGCTGATCGAAGCCACCCGCAAACTGGTGCGCGACGAAGCCGGGGTGGATGACGCGATCGCCGCGGTTCCGGCAGCTCTGGCCGACCATCCGGTTCTGGCTCATGCCCGTTTCGAATGGCGGGTGCGGCGCGGGCGCAATGACGATGCCATCACGCTGATGCTGCAACAATCAACCGGACGGGACGGTCTGGGCAACCCCGAGGCCTGGGGCGACCGTCGCCGGACATTGGCGCGCCAGATGATGCGCGATGGCAAAGCCAAAATCGCCTATTCCATCGCCGCCCGGCATGGGTTGTTGCCCGATGAAGATCACTATGCCGATCTGGAATGGCTCTCGGGCTATCTGGCGTTGCGGTATCTCGATGACGCCGGTCTGGCGCTGGATCATTTCAATCGGTTCCGTATCTCGGTTCAGACGCCGATTTCTCTGGGCCGTGCGGGTTACTGGGAAGGTCGCGCGCTGGAGGCAATGGGGGCCAAGGCCGATGCTGCGGCAGCTTATGCGTTCGGCGCGCAGTTCCAGACCTCTTTCTATGGGTTGTTGTCGGCGGAAAAGATCGGTCAGAACCTCGATCCGGCTTTGACCGGCGAAGCGCGATTTGACGACTATTCCAAAGCCGCTTTCATGGGGTCATCGGTGCTGCAGGCGGCGCTTTTGCTGGAAGAGGCGGATGAATTGCCGCTGGCGGCGCGGTTCATGCGCCATCTGGGCGAAAGCCTGACCCCGCAGCAACTGGGCCAATTGGGCGATCTGGCATTGGATCACGATCCCTATCTGGCTGTGCTCGTGGCCAAGTTTGCCGCCGACCAGGGACTTGTCCTGAACCGCGCTTACTATCCGCTGCATGCTTTGGCCGAGGCGGATTTGCCGGTTGAGCCGGAACTGGCGCTGTCAATCGCGCGGCGCGAAAGTGAATTTTACCGCTACGCCCGCTCGCACGTCGGTGCACGCGGCTTGATGCAGCTGATGCCACGTACCGGAGCGGCCATGGCGGAAAAGCTGGGGCTGTCGGAATTTCAGGAAACGCAATTGGACGATCCGGTGATGAATGCCCGTTTGGGATCCGCCTATCTGGCGCAGCTCGAAGAGGAATTCGGCCATAACATTCCCCTGATTGCCGTGGGCTACAACGCCGGGCCGTCGCGGGCGCGGGACTGGATCAAACGCTATGGCGATCCGCGCGCAGGGCAGGTGGACCCCGTCGACTGGATCGAACATCTGCCGTTTCGCGAGACCCGCAACTATGTAATGCGTGTGGCGGAAAGCGTTCCGGTTTACCGCGCGCGCCTTGAAGGACACACCGGGCCGGTCACCCTCTCCAAGGACCTGACCGCGCGTTAAGGCTTGGCGCTCTCGGCGCGTTTTCGGGCCCTTAAAAAGGTGAACAGTCCGGCGGCAACCACGACCGCCGTGCCCAAAGCAACATTCGCGCGGATCACATCGTTGAAGGCGAACACACCCAGAATGGCGCTGAACGGGAGTTGCAGATAGGCAAAGGGCTGGATCGCGGAGGCTTCGGAAACGTCATAGGCCTTGATCAGCAGGAAGTGCGAAGAAATCGACGTCAGGCACAGCAGCCCCATCCAGAACATGTCGGTGATCAGCATAGGTTCGAGGTGCCAGATCCCGGCCAATGTGCTGAGGGCAGCCCCGGCGATGCCGGTGTAAAAGAAGGTGGTGTCGGCGCTGTCGAAACGTGCGACGTAGCGGTTGAGAAGACCATAGAGCGCAAAGCAAAATGCCGCCGTCAGCGGGATCAGTGCGCTGAGAGAAAACGTGCCGGAACCGGGCTGGATGATGATCATCACCCCGATGAAGCCGATGGCTACGGAGGACCAGCGCCGCCAGCCGATCTTTTCGCCCAAAATGGGCCCCGACAGGGCGGTGATGAGCAGCGGATAGGCTGCGAAGATAGCCGGGCCGTCGACGAGGCCGAGTTTCACAAAGGCGGTCACCATGATCAGAACTTCCAGCGCCAGCAGGGCGCCGCGGAAGAATTGCAGCTTGGGGCGTTTTGAGGCGAAGGCCCTGCGCAGCCCGCCACCTTTGCGTGCCGACATGGCCACCAGAAACAGGGCGAAGACCCAATAGCGGATCATCACGATCATGAAGACGTTGTATTCCCCGGCCAGATGGCGCGAGATCCCGTCCTGCATGGCAAAGATGAAGCTGGCGAGGATGATCAGGATCATCCCCAGACGCGGGTTCTGCTGGCTCATGCCCGGGTGCCCCGGCTCATATGGCGTTTGCGGCCAAAGCCCGGTATGCGTTCCACAGCAAAGCCCGCCTCCGTAAGTTTCTGCCGCACATGACCTGCAGCGGTATAGGTGGCGAAAGTGCCGCCGGGCGCCGTATGCGTGCCGACCTCTCGCATCAGGTCTTCGCCCCAGAGCTCGGGGTTCTTGGCCGGGGAAAACCCGTCCAGAAACCATGCGTCGGCCTGCCCGTCCCATTGCGCAAGGGTGTCTCGGGCGTCCCCAAGCCGTATGTCAACCTCCAGCGCTCCCAGCCGAAACTGTCGCGCGCCGCGCGCCCAGGCGTCCAGAAACGGATCGGCAATGGCCGCGGCTTCGGGGAAGGCCGACAGGGCAGACCGGATGTCCTCGGCCTGCATTGGAAAGGCTTCGAAAGAGGTGAATTTGACCGTGATCTCGGACGGGCAGATCAGCGCAAGGGCCAGCATGTTCAGCCCGGTGCCGAACCCCAGTTCCGCAACCTGGAACCCATGCCGCAGACGGGCGGGCAGGTCATTGCCCTGCAGGAAAACATGTCGCGTTTCCTCCAGCCCGGAGGCGAGCGAAAAATAGGGATCGTCAAAGCGGGTGGAAACGGGAATCGTTCCGTCACGCCATGAGATCGCGGCTGTCTGGTGATCTGTCATCGAATGGCTTATGAGAGGCGAGTTTCGCGGGACCATGAGGGCCATGCGGCGGAAGTGCAATGGGTAAAAGCGCAAATGGGCACAGCAGAAATTACGATCCTCGGGGCCGGTGCATTCGGTCTGTCCTGCGGCTATGAGGCGGCCAGACGCGGTGCGAAAGTGCGTGTTATCGATCCCTTCGGCATCGGACATGGATCGTCTGGCGGTGTCGTCGGCGCGTTGGCCCCGCACACGCCTGAACGCTGGAACGCCAAAAAGGAATTCCAGTTCCAAAGTCTGATCATGGCGCGCGCTCATTGGCCCGAGGTCGAGGCCACAGGCGGCGTTTCCTCTGGGTATGGGGCTCTCGGGAGGGTGCAGGCGATCAAGGACGCGCGTCAGTTGCAGTTGGCGCGCGAGCGCGAAGATCAGGCGAAGACACTGTGGCAGGGGAAGGCCGACTGGCGCGTGGTGACACAGGGCGAAACCGGATACTGGGCTCCGATCAGCCCCTCCGGCTATCTGGTGCACGACACGCTGTCCGCGCGTCTCAACCCATGGCGCGCCTGTCAGGCTCTTGCGGCTGCGATCACGGCGCTGGGCAGCACGGTGGTGCGCGAAGGACCGCAGGAGGGCGCGGTAATTCACGCCTCTGGCTGGTGGGGGCTCAAAGCGCTCAACGCGGCGTTTGGCAAACAGGTGGGCAACGGCGTGAAAGGGCAGGCGATCCTACTGGATCTTGCATTGCCCAAGGCGCCGCAGCTTTACGGCGAAAGCCTGCATGTCATTCCGCATGCCGATGGCACTACGGCCATCGGTTCCACATCCGAACGGGAGTTTGACAGTCCGCAGGAGACCGACGCGCAGGCTGACGCGCTTTTGGCGCGGGCCCGAGAGGCTGTGCCGGCGCTGCGCGATGCGCCTGAAATCCGGCGTTGGGCCGGGGTGCGCCCGCGTGCAAAATCGCGCGCGCCCATGCTGGGCCCATGGCCGGACCGTCCGGGGCATTTCATCGCCAATGGCGGGTTCAAAATCGGTTTCGGCATGGCCCCGCTTGCCGCCAAGGTGCTGATCGATCTGGTGCTGGACGGCCGCGATGAGATCCCTGAAGACTTCCGGGTGGACGCTTCGCTGTAGACGTGTCGGATTGGTTTAGAATTCGACGCCGATCTGCGCCTTGATGCCGCTTCGGAACGGGTGTTTTACCTGTGTCATCTCGCTGACCAGATCCGCGATTTCCAGAAGCTCCGGTTTGGCATTGCGTCCGGTCAGTACGACATGGGTCAGCTCCGGTTTCTCGGTTTGCAGGAACTCGACCACCTCCATGACATCCAGATAGTCATAGCGCAGGGCGATGTTGATCTCGTCGAGCAGAACCATTTTGTTGCTTTCGTCGCGGATCAGCTCTTTCGCCTTTTCCCAGGCCGCCTCAGCCATTTCCTTGTCACGGGCCTTGTCCTGAGTTTCCCAGGTGAAGCCTTCACCCATCACATGAACGTCGCACAGATCGGCGAAGCGTGCGCGCAGAAGATCGCGTTCGCCGGATTGCATCTTGCCCTTGATGAACTGCACTACGGCGGATTTCATCCCGTGTCCGATGCAGCGAAAGATCATGCCGAACCCGGCTGTGGATTTGCCCTTGCCGTTGCCGGTGTAGACGATGATCAGCCCTTTCTTGTCGCTCATTCTCGCCAGCTGGCGATCTCGTGCGGCTTTAATTTTTGCCATTTTGGCGGCGTAGCGCGCCTGTTCGGCAGCGTCGGTCTCTGAGGTCATCGTGGGGCCTTTTGTCAGAAGAAGAGTGAAACGAAGATCGGGGCGATCAGGGCGGTCAGAACCGCATTCAGAACCATGCCGATCCCGGCAAAGGCCCCGGCCGTGCCATGCACCTGAAAGGCGCGTGCGGTTCCGATTCCATGTGCGGCAACCCCGGTGGCAAAGCCACGGGCCCGGTAGTCGCGCACGCCCAGGAGATTGAGTAGGGGCGTGGCGATGATGGCGCCAGTCACGCCGGTGAGCAAGACCAGCGCCACGGTCAGCGTTGGGATGCCGCCAATGGTTTCGGCTACGCCGATGGCGACCGGAGAGGTGGCCGCTTTGGGCACCAGAGACAACAGGACTTCGCCGTCCAGACCCATTGCCGCGCCTATGGCCACCGCGGATCCCATGGCGACGATGGCGCCCACACTGAGCGCTGCAAAAATCGGCAGGGCGGAGGCCTTGACCTGTTGCCAGTTCGACCACAGCGGCACGGCGAGTGCGACCGTTGCCGGGCCGAGCATGAAATGCACGAATTGCGCGCCTTCGAAATAGGTCGTGTAGCTGGTGCCCGTTGTTTTGAGCAGCACCGACAGCAGCACCATGGAAATAAGGACCGGATTCACAAAGGGGCGGTGCCCGGACAGGCGAAAACAGCCGTCGCCGATGAGATAGGCCAGCACGGTCAGCGTCAGCCACAGAAGCGGGCCTTCGGACAGGTAGCTCCAGATTGTCAGGATGTCGTTCATTGCGGGGTCTCGTCGGCTTCGCCGCGCAGGCGGTTGACGTATTTGAAGGTCAGCGCTCCGGCGCCGATGGACAGTACGGTGGACCCGATCAGAGCAATGGCCAGCGGCAGGCCGATCTCAGAAAACTGGTCGACATATTGCACGATACCAACGCCGGCCGGCACATAAAGCAGCGACAGGTGGGACAGAAAGCCCGTTGCGGTGTTCTGAATGGCGCGTCCGACCGACGGGCGCAGCAACAACAGCAATGCCAGCAGGCACATGCCGATCACGGGGCCGGGAAGCCGAAGCTGGAACACGCGTGCGATGACTTCGCCGAGCAGTTGAAAGCCAAGAAAAATGCCGAGATGGAAAATCATATCTTTGCCCTTCGTCTTGCCGCATCATGTCAGTGCCCACTGGGGGTCGCAAGCGCGGAACGGCGACATGGGATGTGCGGTGCCGGCGGTTTGGGGGGAAGCTGACCTTAGGGCAGCAAAAACTGTCTTTTGAGCCAACTGGCTCATGAATTGGCCTTGGCGTAAAACGGCGCTCAGGAGAAGGGGCCTTTTTGCAAAGGATGGAAGGACTGATGAAGCTTGCTCGGATAACAACTTATCCAGTGAAAAGCATCTCCGGCATGGACTTGGCGGCCGCGCAAGTGACGCGCTGGGGACTGGAAGGGGATCGCCGTTGGGCTGTTGTCTACCCGTCGGGCGTTGTCGCCACCCGCCGCGAACTGCCCCGTCTTGCGCTGGTCAGCGCCGTGCCGACGCCGCATGGCATTTCCCTGTCTTTTGAAGGTGAACGTCTTGATGTGCCGCTGCCGGAACGGGCGCCGGTGTCGGTTAAAGTGTTCTCCTCGCAGATCGACGGGGTTCAGGACGCCGGAAATTTCGCAGCGCATTTCCTGTCCTGCGCGCTCGAGACCGAGGTGCGTATGGTCTATTTCCCGGATGATGCGCAGCGGCGTGTGGATCCGCGCTATGCCACGGATCCGCATTTCACGGCGCTGGCAGACGGGTTCCCGATCTTGTTGACCACAACCGCTTCGCTGGACGCGTTGAATGCAGCTCTGGAACATCCGGTGGAGATGCGCCGTTTCCGCGCCAATCTGGTTGTCGCGGGCGATTTTGAACCCTGGGCTGAGGACAGCTGGCGGGTGCTGCGGATCGGTCGCACGGTGATGCGGGTCGTGAAACCCTGTGAACGATGCGTCATGACCACTCAGGACCCGTCCACGGGGGAACGGCGTCATGGCAATGAACCTTTGGCCACCCTGCGGCGGCTGCACCGGTCCGATCGCGGGAAAATCATCTTTGGACAGAATGTGATTGTCGAAGACCCCGGCGAAGTCGTTCTGGGAGATGATGTCGAGATTCTGGAAAGCGGTCCGTCCAATCTGCTGACACCCGACGTGTGAAGCTGACAGGCTGACATTGGCGCGCATTTAACGCGCTTTTTACCCGACTCACGCGATGATCGGGGCATGAAACATCCTGTCGCCCTTTTCTTGATTTTGCTGATGTCGGCCTGTGTGGCCGACAGCCCGGCGCCGGGCTACAGCCGGTCGGACTTTTCGGCCGTGGAATTCGAGGGGGATCGTTTCAACGTCTACACCGAGGCCACCGGAAACTGTGTCGAAGTCCATCGTACCAACGCCGTATTTCCGCCGCCGTCGCGTCTGGAAACCTTGCTGAAAATGCAGATCGTTGCGGAACATGTGACGGGCTGCCGGGTGCGCGTGGGCACGTTCACAGGTGATCAGGCGGTTGGAAAAGGGCGGTTGTCCTGCCACGATCCAAGCGGTCGTACCCCGGCCGCCCCGGGATCCTGCCGCGTGAAACACTGGGGGGGATTGTGGTTTGCGCAACAACGCAGCAGTGCCGCTGCGCCGCCGTCGTAAGGTCGCCTTTCAGATGAAATTCGCAATATTTTGTGGATAACTTCGCCGATTTCCCCAGATCTCGGGAGGTCCCCGTTGACACCGGCCTGTCTCCTCCTGAACAGTTTTGTGACAATGGAATCACTGCGACAGGTCCCGCGTGCGTTTTACTCGTCTGCGTCTCAATGGCTTCAAAAGCTTTGTAGACCCCACCGATCTTGTGATCGCGGATGGGCTGACCGGGGTCGTCGGGCCGAATGGATGTGGTAAATCCAACCTGCTGGAGGCCCTGCGCTGGGTTATGGGCGAAAACCGCCCCAAGGCCATGCGCGGCGCCGGGATGGAAGATGTGATTTTTGCCGGGGCAGCTTCGCGCCCGGCGCGCAACTTTGCCGAAGTCTGCCTGATGATCGACAATTCGGAACGCCTGGCTCCGGCGGGCTTCAACGACAGTGATTCCGTGGAAATCATCCGCCGGATCACCCGGGACGCGGGCTCGGCCTATAAGGTGAACACGAAAGACGTTCGGGCGCGTGACGTGTCGATGCTGTTTGCGGATGCTTCCACCGGGGCGCATTCCCCGGCGCTGGTGCGCCAGGGGCAGATTTCCGAGCTGATCAATGCCAAGCCAAAGGCGCGCCGGCGCATTCTGGAAGAGGCGGCGGGGATTTCCGGCCTGTACCAGCGACGCCACGAAGCCGAACTGAAACTGAAAGGCGCGGAAAGCAATCTGGCGCGCGTCGACGATGTGATCGAACAGCTGGCCTCGCAACTGGCCTCACTGGCGCGTCAGGCGCGCCAGGCGGCGCGGTATCGTGAAATCGGCGTTGAATTGCGACATGCCGAAGGCTTGCTGCATTTTCGGCGTTGGCGGGATGCCGATCACGCGCGGGTCGAGGCCGAGACGGTGCTGCGGCAGCGCCTCACACAGGCGTCCGAAGCCGAGCGGCTGGCGCGCGATGGCGCAAAGCAGCGGGAAATGCGCGAAGCGGCCTTGCCGCCCCTGCGCGAAGAAGAGGCGATTGCCGCCGCAGTGTTGCAACGTCTGACCGTATCGCGCGACCAGTTGTCCGACGAGGAAAAGCGCGCGCGGGATATGATCGAAACGCTGTCCCGGCGGATCGACCAGCTTGTCGCGGACATGGCGCGCGAAGAGCAGCTGAACAAGGACGCTGGCGAAACGATCGAGCGTCTGGAGTGGGAACAAAAGGAACTGATCAAGGCGGCGACCGGCCATGAGCCGCGCTTGCTGGAAGCGGCGGCTGAAGCTTCCGAGGCGAGCCAAATTCTGGCGGATCGCGAAACCGACCTGAGCCAGATGACGGAAGACGTTGCGCGACTGGCGGCACGGCACCAATCGGCCACTCGCCTGGTCGAAGATAACCGGAAAACGCTGGACCGTGCGCGCTCGGAGGCGGATCGCGCGCGTGCCGCTGTCAACGAGGCCGCGCAGACCCTGTCGCAATCGGCGGCCGCGCTGGAAGAGGCCTATGCGCAGCAGGAAGAGGCACAGGCCCGCGCCGAGGAAACCGAGGCGATGTTGATCGCCGCAGACGAGGCCCGGACAGAGGCGCAGACCCGCGAGGCCCAGACCCGCGCCGCCCGCTCCGAGGCAGAGGGCGAAGTCGGGGCGCTGAAGGCGGAGGTGTCGGCACTGGCAAAAATGCTGGATCGGGACCAGATTTCCGGCACGCAGTTGCTGGATCTGCTGAAAGTCAAATCAGGATATGAAAAGGCGATTGGTGCGGCGCTCTCTGATGATTTGCGACAGCCTGCGATCGAGGCGTATCAGGCATCGGGGTGGGTCACTTTGCCCGACTATCCCGATGAGCAGGATCTGCCTTTTGGCGTTGAGCCGTTGACCGAATTTGTTTCGGCACCGCCGGTTCTGTCCCGCCGCCTGTCGCAGATCGGTCTGGTGCGCGCGGAAGACGGCCCCCGCCTGCAGGCGGATCTGGAGCCGGGTCAGCGGTTGGTGTCCACGGATGGCGACATGTGGCGGTGGGACGGCTATCGCGCCGGGGCCGAAGATGCACCTTCGGCGGCGGCTTTGCGACTGACCCAGCTGAACCGGTTGGAAGAGCTGAAACAGGATCTGGTCGCGGCCGAGGCCAAGGCTGCCGGGGCGCTGCAGGCCCATGAGCATCTCAAGGCGGAATTGCAGCGTCTGACCGATGCGGACCGGGCCGCCCGCGATGCCCGCCGGGATGCGGATCGCCTGCTTTCGGAAGCCGCACGTCTTTTGTCTCGGGCGGAAAACGAACGCACGCTGGCTGAGGGCAAGGTGGAAAACCTCGGGCTGGCGGTCAGCCGTCACGAAGAAGAGGCACTGGGGGCTGAAGCGCGGCTGCGGGAGGCGGAAAAGAGCCTGAAGGACCTGCCGGATCTGGACGTGGCACGCTCCGAGATCGAGCAGGTCAAACTGGCCGTGGAAGCCGCGCGGATCACGATGATGACCAAGCGGTCGTCCCATGACGAGATCCGCCGTGAAGGCGAGGCACGCACGCGGCGCTCGCAAGAGGTCACCAAGGAATTGTCCGGCTGGCGTCATCGGCTCGAAACTGCGGGCAAGCGTGTGGCCGAATTGCAGGCGCGCAAGGAAACCACCGAAGAGGAACTTTACGAAGCTGCGGCGCAGCCCGAAGAAATCGCCGAGAAGCGTGAAGAGCTTCAGGTGCAGATCGAAGAGGCCGAGCATCGCCGGAAACGTGCCAGCGATGCCTTAGCCGCTGCCGAAACGGCCCTTCAGGAAGCGGTCAGCGCCGAGCGGGATGCTGAGCGGTTGGCCTCAGAGGCGCGCGAAGCCCGTGCCGCCGCCGAAGCGCGCCGGGATGCGGCGCGCGAAACTGTTGAAACTGCGGTGGAGCGTATCCGCGAGGAGTTGGAAACGACGCCGCAGAAGCTGCTGGAAGAGCTGGACGTCGACCCTGACACTATTCCGGGCCACGATGTGATTGAGGTGGACGTCAATCGGCTGAAACGGCTGCGCGACAGTCTTGGTGCCGTGAACCTGCGGGCCGAAGAGGATGCGAAAGAGGTGCGCGAGGAACACGACGCTTTGGTCAAGGAAAAGCAGGACCTTGAGGAAGCGATCAAAACCTTGCGGTCGGGCATTTCTGCACTGAACCGCGAGGGGCGCGAACGGCTTTTGACGGCATTTGAGCAGGTGAACAGCAATTTTTCGATGTTGTTCACCCATTTGTTCGGCGGCGGTGAGGCCAAGCTGATGATGGTGGAAAGCGATGACCCGCTGGAAGCCGGTCTGGAAATCATGTGCCAGCCGCCGGGCAAGAAACTGTCGACCCTGTCGCTGTTGTCGGGGGGCGAACAGACGCTGACGGCGTTGGCGTTGATCTTTGCCGTTTTCATGGCCAATCCGGCGCCGATCTGTGTGCTCGATGAGGTCGATGCGCCGCTCGACGATGCCAATGTGACGCGCTTCTGCGATATGTTGGATGAGATGACCCAACGCACGGACACGCGGTTTCTGGTGATCACCCACCACGCGGTGACCATGGCCCGCATGGATCGTCTGTTCGGCGTGACCATGCAGGAGCAGGGGGTCAGTCAGCTTGTGTCCGTGGATCTGAAAAAAGCCGAAGCACTGGTTGCCTGAGCGGTCGCTTGTCTTTCGGAATCTGCTGGTATTTTCTCAGCACAGGAGCGGAGCTATAGAGACGGCATGGGGATGGTGTTGCGCGGCACAGTTTTGCGGCGGGGTGCTCGCGCGTGTGTGCTCAGTTGGCAAAGACGGGGTGGTGTGAATGAGCGTTTTGCCATCAGTCGGGGCCATGAGGCGGTCTGGAGCTATGCCAATCGGATGCGCTATGGAATGGGCTATTGCCATGCGGCAGGGGGGCGACCACTGCATTCGGAAAAACTGCTCGCATGCGCGTTGCGGCGCGGCAATGTCCCCTGGTTACACACTGGGATGCGCACGTCGCGCGTGCGGTCGAATGGCGTGATAAAGGCTGAGGATTTTTCGCCCGGCCGGGCCCAGCGGCTCCGGCGCGCTTTTCAACGCGATCTGCTGGGGGTCGGTCGGGCAAAGAGGCCGCATTTCGGCGACATACTTTAGGGAATGAGTGATAGGCGCCGGACCGTGCAACAAGGTGCATCGGCCGGCATCGGGGACTGTGTCAGAGAGCGTTCAGCAGGGCCGGGGTTGGCCAGGCGTCTGCGGGCAGGCCAAGGCGTTGTTGTTCGCGCTGAACCGCTTCACGGGTCTTTTCGCCCAGAATGCCATCTACGCCGCCAACGTCATGGCCGCGCGCTTGAAGCTTTTGCTGCAATTGCTTCATTTGCGCCCCGCTCAGGCCCGGTTCGGGCGCGCCCGCGTCATAGACCGGTGCGCCTTCCAGTCGGGTGGCGAAATAGGCGGCGGTGGTCACATAGACGAAGCTTTTGTTCCATTCGAAATAGACGTTGAAGTTCGGATAGGCGAGGAAGGCCGGGCCTTTGCGCCCCATGGGCAACAGCACAGAGGCCTGCAGGTTCGACGCACCCAGGCTGCCCGAGCGGGGTTTAATGCCGAGTTTAGCCCATTGGCTGACGCTCATGCTGTGATCCAGACCGGTTTTGGTCCAGTCCAGCGTCTGGGGCACGGTGATTTCCTGCAGCCAGGGTTCATTGGCGCGCCAGCCCAGATGGCTGAGCATTTTGGCGCCTGACATCAGTGCGTCTGGGGCAGAGGTTTTCAGCCGCACATGGCCGTCGCCATCGCCATCGACACCGTTTTCAAGAATGTCCTTGGGCAGCATTTGGACCATGCCGATTTCCCCGGCCCATGCCCCTTCGGTGGTGGCCGGATCGAAATCGCCGTGCTCAAATAGGTCCAGCGCGGCAAAGACCTGCGGCTGGAACAATTCCGGGCGGCGGCAGTCATGGCTCAGGGTCATCAGCGCGTTGAGCGTGTTGAAGTTGCCCTGCACCTGACCGTAGTCGGTTTCCAGCGCCCAGAATGCCAGAAGCACGCCGCGTGAAACACCGTATTCGCGTTCAATCCGTTTGAAGACGGCATCGTATTTGGCGGAATTGGCCTGACCGTTCTGAATCCGGTTTTGTGAAATCACTGCACGGGAAAACTCTATGAAGGGTTTTTGAAAAAAGCCCTGTGCGCGGTCGGCTTTCAGCACGGCGGAACTGTGCTGAACCGACGAAAAGAACCGTTCGACCGTTGCCTGAGAATGGCCGCGCGCGACGGCTTTGGCTTTCATTTTGTGGACAAAGCTTGAAAAATTTTCGCCACAGGGCACATCGGCCAGCGCTGGGATGGCCAGGGCCGAGGTGGCGAGAGACAGGGCGAGAGCGAAGCTCGGAAGACGCATGAAATGACCTTTTACGTTGCAGTTTGCGGCACGATAGCCTCGGGGCAGCGTTCAGGCAAATGACAGAAAGATGATGCTGACGATCAGGCAGGATCCCAGACAGATGCCCCATGCGCGCCAGAGCCGGTTGCAGGCGGCATCAATGTCGCGGGGGGTGGCAAGACGACGGCCTGTGGGGTTGACCCATGGGTAGTCGCGCATTTCGCCATGATAGGCACGGGGCCCGGAAAGTGCGACGCCAAGGGCACGTGACAGCGCGGCTTCCGGCCAGCCCGCATTCGGCGAGCGGTGACGGCGGGCTTCGGTCACGATGTCCCGCCAAAGGCGGCGCGGTTGTCCCCATGGGAACAGCAACAGCGCGGTCAACCGGGCGGGGATCAGGTTGACCAGATCGTCAAGCCGGGCCGAAGCCCAGCCAAAATCGCGATGCTGTTCGGTGCGGTAGCCGATCATGCTGTCGGCGGTGTTGATCGCCTTATAGGCCAAGATGCCCGGCAGGCCGAACAGCAGGAACCAGAATGCGGGCGCAATCACCCCGTCGGAAAAGTTTTCTGCGGCGGATTCAATCGCGGCGCGGGCGACGGCGGGTTCATCCATGGCCGCGGTGTCGCGTCCGACGATCATGGCCACGCTCTGCCGCCCATCGTCAAGGCTGTGCTCCAACCCGCGTGCGACCGCGCGCACATGATCGATCAGGGAACGCTGCGCCAGCAAGATCGCGCCGCCGAGGATTTCTACGCCGGGGATTTGTCGCAGCAGCAGGCCGATCGCTACAGCGCCCAGCACCAATGTCAGGGTCAGCAGGACACCCTTGGCTTTGCGATGCGAGCCTGCGTTGAAGCGCCGATCCGCCCAACCGATCCCGCGCCCGATCAGAACGGCGGGATGGGGCAGGCGATCCCAAAGCCATTTGGGCTCCCCGAAGAGCGCATCGAGCACCATCGCCAGCATCAAAACCAGCCATGGGCTCACAGCGCGGCCTCCAACTGGCCCCAGCGGTCTTCGGGGGGCAGTCCGAGACGTATCCAGCGTTCAGAATAGGGAAAGATGCGCGACCAGATCCGGCCCTTGGCCAAATGCTCTTGCAGCGCGCGGGCGTTTTCGACCTCATAGAGGCGAAACAGCGTTGTGCCGCCTGCCAGCATGGCACCCTTGTGTTCCATCAGCCGGTCCAGCCGGGCGGCATCCTGTGTCAGGCGGATGCGCGTGGTCATGGCCCAGTCTGGATCATTGAGCGCGGCGGCCCCGATCCGCAGCGCCGGGCCGGAGACGGCCCAAGGGCCGATCAGCTGTGCAAGCCGGTCGATATGGTCCGGGCTTCCGATGGCGAAGCCCAACCGCAGACCAGCCAGACCCCAGAATTTGCCAAAGCTTTTCAGAACGATTGTCCGGCCATCACCGGCGTGGGCAATATGACTGGCTTCGGGCATCACGTCGCAAAAGCTTTCGTCGATGATCGTGGTTCGTGCGCGCAGCTCTCGTGCCGTCCACAGCCGTCCATTGGGGTTGTTGGGGTGGACGGCGACCTGCACCTGTGCCGGATGTTCGACATCGACGGGCTGAACCTGCCAGCCTTGGGCTTCGAAGGCGGCAGCATGTTCATTATAGGTCGGGGTCTGAATGGCGACCCGGCCTTTGGGCCACAGAGCCGGCAGGCGCGCGATCAGGGCAGAGGCCCCGGGCGCGGCGAGCACCGCCGCATCATGGGGGATGTTCCAGAAACTGCGTGCCGCTTGCACCAGCGCATCCTGCGCGGCGGCATCGGGCAGGGCCTGCCAGGCTTCGGCAGGCAACGTGCCGGTCGGATAGGGCGTCGGGTTGATGCCGGTGGACAGGTCAACCCAGTCGGGCTTTTCGCCACCGTAGCGCGCCACAGCTGCATCCAGGCCGCCACCATGATCGCGGTGGCGGGTCATGGGCGCACCTCATAGGCGGCAGAGGACAGGGCAACGGCGGTGAAAAACAGACGGGCTTTCATGCCCTTTGTTTCGCGCCCGAAGGCCGTCCGCGCAAGCGTTATTTCCGCAGATCATCCGCGACCGTGCGGTGCCTCAAAGTCGAGCTCCGGGGTCACCGGAACGATGCGGTTGGGATTGATCGTATCGTGGCTATAATAATAGTGCTGCACGATGTGGTCGAAGTTCACGGTCGGTTTGACGCCGGGCCATTGGTAGAGCTCACGCGTATAGGCCCAAAGCGCATCATAGTCCTTGAGCATGCGTTTGTTGCATTTGAAATGGCCGTGATAGACCTTGTCAAAGCGGATCAGCGTGGTGAACAGCCGCCAGTCGGCTTCAGTGATGTGATCGCCCATGAGATAGCGGCGGGTTTGCAGCCGGTCTTCCAGCCAGTCGAGCGTGTCGAACAGCGGGCCGATGGCTTCGTCATAGGCACTTTGGGTCGTGGCAAACCCAGCCTTGTAGACGCCGTTGTTGACGGTGTTGTAGATGCGGTCATTCACGGGCTCGATGGCCTCGCGCAGTGCAACGGGCCAGAAATCCAGCGTGTTCCCGGTCAGCCCGTCAAAGGCCGAGTTGAACATGCGGATGATTTCGGACGACTCGTTGGACACGATGGTGTTTTGCGTCTTGTCCCAAAGCACCGGCACGGTCACGCGCCCGGACACATTGGGGGCGGCGGTTGTGTAGACATCCCGCAAGAAGTCATGACCCATCAGCGTGTCGCCGGTTGCGCCGGGGAAATCGGTGGCAAAGGTCCAGCCGTCTTTCAGCATCTCGGGATGCACCACCGAGACAGAGATCAGATCCTCCAGCCCTTTGAGAGCGCGGAAAATCAGGGTTCGGTGCGCCCAGGGGCAGGCGTAAGAAACATAGAGGTGATAGCGCCCGGCCTCGGCTTTGAAGCCCGCGTCGCCACTGGGGCCTGCGCTGCCATCCGGAGTGATCCAATTGCGAAACCCTGCGGTCGTGCGTTCGAACCGGCCGCCGGATTTTGAGGTGTCATACCATCCGTCGTTCCATTTGCCGTCCTGCAGATATCCCATGGTTCTCTCCTCAAACTGTATGCATCATACTTAAGTGGGTTAGTCGTGTGCGAAAACAGGCATAAGGGCGCAGACTAAGTGCGCAGACGAACATAACTCTCGGGAAGCTCTGCAAAGTGTTTGCCGCGCTTTGGTGGCAGCAAGCCTGCTGCGCGGTCATGAGGCCAGTGTTTTGAGCTGGTGCTGGGGCAAATGCTGTTTTCAGGTAACTCTTGGCGCAAGAATGCCGGGAGGCTTCGCGCTTAACTTGACGGTAAGGTCTTTCGTGACATCTTTTAAGAGAGTCGTTTGCACGCAGGTCATCGCGCGCAAGACCCTTGTTAGATGCGCTGGGAGGCCGCACATGACCGATATCCTGCCCAAAGAGGTCTTGGAAGGCCTGGAAATGGCGCGCAAGCGTGATCTCAAACGCCGATCCCGCCTGCGGGTTCGGGTGGGTGAGGACACCTATCCGATTTTGCGGCTTTGGGACGGTGGTTTCGCGCTGGATCGCGATAATACCGAACATCTGCGGGGATTGGTGGACGTCTATGACGGGGCCAAGCATCTGTATCAGGCACTGATCGTGGCGTCGTCCGACGACGGGCATGAGATGAGTTTTGAATACAAACGCGCGACCGCGGCGCTGGACAAGCCGCCGCTGGATTATGACCGGCCCGATGACGCGCCGGTCGCGCTTTTGCCGCGCTGATTATTGCAAATCGCTGAACGCTTCCGTCAGCCGCGCGCAGGCGGTTTCCACAAGACTGCGCGGTGTGGCCAGATTGAACCGCAAGAAGGTTTCGCCCCCCGCGCCAAAGGTCGGACCGTAGTTCGGGGCGATCTTGGCGATCTTTTCCACCCGTGCGGTGAAGTCTTCGCGGCTCATGCCGGTGCCGGAAAAATCGACCCAGGCCAGATATGTGGCCTCTAGCGGCATCGAATTTAGGCCGGGAATGGCGGCAATCGTCTGGTCGAAAAGTCGGCGATTGCCGTCCAGATAGCTGACCAGATCATCGACCCATGCCGCCCCTTCCGGGCTGTATGCTGCGGTGGCCATTTCCACCCCGAAGGAATTCGGTGAAATTCCCAGCGCCGCCATGCGGCCGGCGAAAGTCGCCCGCAATTTTGGATCGGGGATGATGACATTGCCCGAATGGGTCCCGGCGATGTTGAAGGTCTTGGTGGTCGCGGTCATCATGACCAGCCGGTCCTGAATGCCGTCGATCAGGGCCATGGCCGTGTGCTCGTGTCCCGGCATGACAAGATCATGGTGAATTTCGTCCGAGACCAGAATCAGATCATGACGCTGGCAGAAAGCCGCAACCTCGGCGAGCTCGGCCTTGCTCCAGACACGCCCGCCCGGATTGTGCGGCGAGCAGAGGATCATCATCCGTTCCTTGCCGGTCATGAGACTGTCCCAATGGTCGAAATCCATGGCATATTTGCCATCCGTCTTCACCAGCGGGCATTCGACCACCTCGCGCCCGGCGGCTTTGATCACCCGGTGAAAGGCGTGATACACTGGAGTCATCAGCACCACCCCGTCACCCGGCGCGGTGAAGCTGTCGATGCACAGCCCCGTGCCGTTGACCAGCCCGTGGGTCGTGAACACCCAATCGGGGTCGATGTCCCAGTCGTGGCGGGTTCTCATCCACCAGCCGATCGCCGCTTTGTAATCGCTCTCGTCTCCGAAATAGCCGTAGATACCATGGGCGGCCATGTCCTCGACCGCCTTTTGCACGCAGGCGGGCGGCCGGAAATCCATGTCGGCAACCCACATCGGCAGGCCGTCTTCCTTTGGGATGCCGTAAATCGGCTCCATCATGTCCCATTTTGCGCAATGGGTGCCAAAGCGGGGAATCACGGTGTCGAAAGGGGATTTGGTCATGGTGCTCTCCTTGGATCGTCGCAGCACCCTATGCCGTGACACCAGGAAAGGAAAACTGCAAAACATGCCCAGGGGGATTGCGGTGGGATCGCGGTGCCTGGCCGTCTCATGTTGTCAGAGAGTTGCGCCCGCCGCATGCATTGACTACATGCAGAGGCATGACACTGAAACCGATCCTGATCCATCCCGACCCGCGTCTGAAAAAGATGTGCGACCCCGTGAGCGAGTTTGACAAAGACCTCGCGCGGCTTGCCGATGACATGTTGGAAACCATGTATGACGCGCCTGGGATCGGGCTTGCCGCGCCGCAAATCGGCTGGACCAAGCGGATGCTGGTCATGGATTGCGTGAAAGAGGCCGACGGCACCCCGGAACCGATGGTTCTGGTCAATCCGCAGGTGACCTGGGAAAGTGACGAAAAGAACGTCTACGAAGAGGGCTGCTTGTCGATCCCCGGCCAATATGCCGATGTGGAGCGCCCCAAAATGGTGCGCGTGAGCTGGCTGGATGTCGAGGGCCAAAGCCACGAAGAGGAATTCGACGGGCTTTGGGCGACCTGCGTGCAGCACGAAATCGATCACCTCAACGGTGTTCTGTTCATCGACTATCTAAAGCCGCTTAAACGGCAGATGATCACCCGCAAAATGCAAAAGCTCAAACGCGATAAGGCCCGCAGCTGAAGGCTGAGTGAGCCTCACCTGTGATGGGGCCGTGTCGCCGGGCAGGAGGAAGAGTTTCTCATGACCACACGTCCCTTTGTGCCCTATCCCGACAAGCGTTTGCGCACGAAGGTGCCGCCGGTGACGGAAATCACCGACGAAATCCGCGCAATCTGGGCCGATATGGTGGAGACTATGGATGCCATGCCAGGCTACGGGCTGGCCGGGCCGCAGATCGGGGTGATGCAGCAACTCGCCGTGGTCGATTGTTCGCAGGAACGCGGCAAGGCCATTTTGCTCGCCAACCCCGAGATCCTGCATGCCTCCGCGCAACTACGCGACCATGAGGAGGCCTCGCCAAATCTGCCGGGCATGTCGGCGGTGATTTCGCGCCCGCGGGCGGTGACTCTGCGGTTTCTCAATGCGCAAGGAGAGAGGGAAGAGCGCGATTTCGTCGGGCTTTGGGCCACATCTGTGCAGCACCAGATCGACCATCTGAACGGCAAGATGTATTTTGACAATCTCAAGCCTGTGAAACGCCAGATGTTTCTTAAGAAGGCGAAAAAGGCGGGGGCGATGAAATGAGAGTGGTTTTCATGGGGAGCCCGGCGTTTTCCGTGCCGGTCCTAGATGCGCTGGTCGAGGCCGGGCATGAGATCGCCTGCGTCTATTGCCAGCCGCCTCGTCCGGCCGGGCGCGGCAAGAAAGAGCGCCCAACCCCGGTTCAGGCGCGGGCCGAAGCGCTGGGCCTGCCGGTGCGCCATCCGGTGAATTTCAAAGATCCCGCCGATGTGGCGGAGTTTGCGGCATTGGAGGCAGATGTCGCGGTGGTCGTGGCCTACGGGCTGTTGTTGCCGCAGGCGCTGCTGGATGCACCGAAGTGGGGCTGTCTGAACATTCACGCCTCGCTGTTGCCGCGCTGGCGCGGCGCGGCGCCGATCCATCGCGCGATTTTGGAGGGTGACGCAGAAACAGGGGTCTGCATCATGCAGATGGAGGCCGGTCTCGACACCGGGCCGGTTTTGCTGCGTCGCACATGCGAGATCAAACCAGAGCATACAACGGCATCACTTCACGACGATCTGTCAAATTTGGGTGCTAATGCGATTGTCGAGGCCTTGGCGCAACTGCCCGACCTGACGCCGGTGCCGCAGCCGGAAGAGGGCGTGACCTACGCCAAGAAAATCGACAAATCTGAGGCGCGGATCGACTGGTCGCGGCCCGCCAGTGACGTCGATCGACAGATACGTGGGCTGTCTCCTTTCCCGGGTGCATGGGCCGAGTTGAACGGGGAACGGATCAAATTTCACCTGTCGCATCTCTCCGCGCTTTCAGGCGCGCCCGGCGCGGTGGTCGATCGGTTCACCATCGCCTGCGGGGAAGGCGCGGTGGAAATTCTCATTGCGCAGCGCGAAGGCAAACGTGCTATGCCTGTTGATGAGATCCTGCGCGGTCTTGATCTGACCAAAGGGCAGATCTTCACCTGACGTTTCCCCAAGGAGTGCGCCATGTTCCCAATCATGATCGGCACTGTGGTGATCGCAGGTATCGTGGGCTATGCCTGCGAAAAGACCGGGTTCACCAACAACGGCTATCTGCAATCCATCATCATCTGTGTGGGCGGGGCGTTTCTGGCGTATTTCATCAAGCTGATGTTCGGTCTTGGCTTCTCGTCTCCAGGGCTCAACGCGATTGTGTCCTCGGTTGGGGCGCTGGTGATTGTGCCGACCCATTGGCGGCGGCGGTAAGGAGGCGGAGTATGCCGATTCTGGTTCTGATCATCGTGGGGGCTGCTGCCGGGCTGATTGCGACCCGGCTGATGAATGTGCAGACGGGCCTGCTGACCACGATCGCTATTGGCGTCGCCGGGGCGGTTCTGGGCGGTGTGGTGTTTCGGTTTCTGCTGTTCCTGACCGGCACGGCGGCGGGGTTCGTGGGCGCGATTCTCGGCGCATTGGTGCTGCTCTGGGCGTGGAAAGCGCTGTCGGCGGGGCGGCGCTAGATGATGGCATTTCTGGCAATCCCGGGCATGGCCTTGCGGCTGGTGTTCAGCCTGTGCCTGTGGCTGATGTTCCGTCCCGGCGGTTGGTTCGTGGCCTGCTGTCTGGCCATTGCCGCGACGTGGTACATCAAGGCCTGACCGGTCTCCGCTGTGTCTCAGGTGCGCGGCGGACGCGATTTGTAGACGGGCAGCGACCATCCCCAGATCAGGCTGCCAGCCCGCAGGGTAAAGGTCAGCGCCGCACAGGCCAGAAATTCAAACAGGCGCGGCAGCTCGAACAGCGACATGAGGATCATGGCCAAGGCGCCGGCCAAGGCGGCGGAGGCATAGAGCTCCCCCTGTTTCAAAACCAGTGGCACCTCATTGCAGACCACATCGCGCATCAAGCCGCCGAAACAGCCGGTGGCCACGCCCATCAGGGCAACGATCACGGGCGGCTGGCCCAGTTTGAGCGCCACGCCCGCGCCTGCGGCCACAGCGACGGACAGCGCGACCGCATCGGCCCACATCAGCGCCTTATGGCGGCTTTCAACCAGATGGGCCGAAAAAAACACGATCACGGCAATCGCTGTTGCGAGCACGATATGGGTGGGGTCGGCGATCCAGAACACTGCGTCACGATTGAGCAGGAGATCGCGCAGCGTGCCGCCGCCGACGGCGGTGAGGCAGGCCAGAAAGGCAAAGCCGACCAAATCGAGCTGGGCGCGGGAGGCGGCAAGAGCCCCCGAGATCGCAAAGACGATCACCGAGGCATAATCCAAAGCCGCCAGCGGGCTCATCGCGCAGAGGTCTTGAAAGGGGCCATGCCAGCGCGCGCCAGCTCGTCGGCGCGTTCGTTCTCCGGATGGCCCGCGTGCCCCTTGACCCATTCCCATTTTACGGCATGGCGCTTTTGCGCCTCATCAAGGCGTTGCCAAAGATCGACATTCTTCACCGGCTTCTTCGCTGCGGTTTTCCAGCCGTTGCGTTTCCAGCCATGAATCCATCCGGTGACGCCGTTTTTCACATAGGCGCTGTCCGTGACGATGGTGATCGCTGTAGGGCGCCCGAGGGTTTCCAGCGCGGTGATGGCCGCGAGCAGCTCCATGCGGTTGTTGGTGGTTTCGGCTTCGCCACCACTGAGGGCGCGTTCCTTGACGACGGTGTCCCCGTCTTTTGCCTGCAACAGAGCGCCCCAGCCGCCCGGGCCGGGATTTCCGGAGCAGGCTCCGTCGGTATATGCGTAAAAATCAGCCATGGTAGGATCGGGTGATACCCTGTGCTGCGCTGTGGTCAAGGGCGCGCCGCAGGGGCGGGGTCCCTGAGCACACGCGGCACTTTGAATTCCACGTTTTCCTGCGCGGTCTCAACCAGTTCGACAGTGACGTCATAGCGGGCGCGGAAGGCGTCAATGACCTCATTGACCAGCACCTCGGGGGCGGAGGCCCCTGCCGTGATGCCGACCGAGCGAATGCCCTCCAATGCGCGCCAGTCGATGCTGTCGGCCCGTTGCAGAAGCTGCGAATAGGCGCAGCCATTGGCGGAGCCGACCTCGACCAGACGTTTGCTGTTGGAACTGTTGGGCGAGCCGATCACCAGCAGCGCGTCGATACGGCCCGCGATCGCCTTGACGGCTGCTTGCCGGTTGGTGGTGGCGTAGCAGATGTCCTCTTTGTGCGGGCCGACGATGTTGGGGAAGCGGGCACGCAGTGCTGCGATGATATCCACCGTGTCGTCGACCGACAGCGTGGTTTGCGTGATGAAGGCCAGCTTGTCGGGATCGCGCACGTCCAGATCGGCGACATCTTCGGGGGTTTCCACCAAAAGCACTTCGCCATCGGGCAACTGGCCCATTGTGCCGATGGTTTCCGGGTGCCCGGCGTGGCCGATCATGATCATCTGTAGCCCGGCGGCGTGATGCCGCTCGGCCTCGATATGCACCTTGGACACAAGCGGGCAGGTGGCGTCGACATAGACCATCTCACGTTTCGCGGCGGCGGCAGGCACCGATTTCGGCACCCCGTGGGCAGAGAAGATCACCGGGCGGTCATCCGGGCATTCATCAAGCTCTTCGACAAAAACGGCCCCTTTTTCGCGCAGCCCGTCGACGACGAATTTGTTGTGGACGATTTCATGGCGCACGTAGACTGGCGGCCCCCATTTTTCGAGCGCCATCTCAACGATCTTGATGGCCCGGTCCACGCCGGCGCAAAAGCCGCGGGGGGCGGCGAGGTAGAGTGTAAGAGGGGGGTGTGTCATTGCGCGCTCCTGTTGCCATCAGAAATATGGGCAATCGCCTGCAAGTGCAATGATCGGCCGAAAGCGACTGTGCGGGTCGGCGGCTCGGATGGGGCGCGACCCCTGCAAGAGGGCAGGGGTCTTGCGATCCTTTGGTGGACTTAGCTGTCCACGTCGTCGCGCGGTTCGCGCGGCGGGCGTCCGACTACATCGCGCAGGTCGTCGAGTTCGATGAAATTGTCGGCCTGGCGACGCAATTCGTCTGCGATCATCGGCGGCTGGGTGCGGATCGTGGAAACGACGGAGACACGCACGCCCTGACGCTGGAGGCTTTCCACCAGCGGGCGGAAGTCGCCATCACCCGAGAACAACACAATGTGATCGACATGAGGCGCCAGTTCCATCGCGTTGACGGCCAGTTCGATGTCCATGTTGCCCTTGATTTTGCGGCGACCCATCGAATCGGTGAACTCTTTCGCCGGCTTGGTCACCATGGTGAAGCCGTTGTAGTTCAGCCAGTCGACGAGAGGGCGGATGGGGGAATATTCGTCGTTTTCCAGCAGCGCGGTGTAGTAAAATGCACGCAGAAGTTTCCCACGCCGCATAAATTCTTGGCGGAGAAGTTTGTAATCGATATCGAAGCCCAGCGATTTGGCCGCTGCATAGAGATTCGAACCATCGATGAACAAGGCAAGCCGTTCATCCTTATAAAACATGTAAAGGTCCTTTTCCTTTGGTCTTTTTGTTGGGACGTTCCAGAGAGGAATGGCCGTTTGTTCTTTGCTTTCTGCACAGGTCAATAGTATGAAATCGGCCCGACATGAACTTGTCTAAAAATATAGGGCGTCTCTGAACAGTGTCTCCGATAAGATCTGAAGAAAATGCAAATATGCGTGCGTGGTTGGCATTTGGCGCAAATTTGCCGTCTGAAGTGGGTGGACCGGCGGATACGCTGAGAAAGGCTGTCGCGGATTTGCGACACAGAGGCATAATGCTGGAAGCTGTGAGCCTTGTCTATGAGACGCCATGTTTTCCTGCTGGGGCTGGGCCGGACTATGTGAATTTCGCGCTTGAGATATCGACGGATCTCGCGCCGGAGGCCTTGCTGCAGGTGTTGCACGAGGTCGAGGCGTCGTTCGGTCGCGTGCGCAGGACGCGCTGGGCCGGTCGGACCATCGATATTGACCTTTTGGCAATGGAACACTGCGTATCCCCGGATGAGGCGACCCTGCTTCACTGGATCGATTTGCCTTTGGCGGAGCAGAGCCGGCAGGCGCCTGACCGGCTGATCCTGCCGCATCCTCGGATACAAGATCGGTCCTTCATGCTGATTCCCTTTGCCGATCTCGCGCCGGACTGGCGCCATCCTGTACTGGGAAAAACCGTCGCAGAGATGCTCGCGGCGCGTCCAGAGAGCGAAAAAACCGAGGTAAAAGTTCTCGAAGGGGTCGAAATCCCCTTGCAATAGGGGGATAATCGGGGGAAAGGGCGCTTGTCATCCACAGGACAAGCCTCTAAATAAGGCCTTTAACCCGTCAGCCCAACGATTGGAGATCCCATGGCCCGCGTGACCGTTGAAGATTGCGTCGACAAGGTTCCGAACCGTTTCGAGCTCGTGATGCTCGCAGCGCACCGTGCGCGTGAAGTGGCTGCTGGCGCGGCTCTCACCGTCGACCGTGACAACGACAAAAACCCGGTTGTGGCGCTGCGTGAGATTGCCGAAGAAACGCAATCCGCCGACGCTCTGCGTGAGCGCCTGATCGAGAGCAACCAGACTCAGATCGAGGTGGACGAGCCGGAAGAAGACCAGATGGCGCTTCTTATGGGGCAGGAACAGGACAAGCCGGCAGATGACGACATGTCCGAAGAAAAACTGCTGCGCGCGCTGATGGAAGCCCAGGGTCAGCAGTAAGACCAGCCATACGGACCCCATGGTCCCCGCCAAAGGAGTTTGCGGACCCAAATGATCGACGTCGAAGACCTGATCGCGCTGGTCCGCAACTATAACCCCAAGACAAATGCAGACTTGATCCGGGATGCCTACGCATACGGGAAAGAAATGCATGAGGGGCAGTTCCGCCGGTCCGGCGAACCTTATTTTTCCCATCCTGTTGCCGTTGCTGCGATCCTGACCGAGCAGGCGCTGGATGATGCCACCATCATCACCGCCTTGCTGCACGACACAATCGAAGACACCCGGGCGTCCTATGCCGAGGTCTCGCGGCGTTTTGGTGAAGAAGTCGCTGAGCTGGTGGACGGTGTGACCAAGCTGACCAACCTGCAGCTGTCATCGACGGAGACTAAGCAGGCGGAAAACTTCCGCAAACTGTTCATGGCCATGTCCAAGGATCTGCGCGTGATCCTTGTGAAACTGGCAGACCGCTTGCACAACATGCGCACGATCAAATCGATGCGTCCGGAAAAGCAGCTTCAGAAAGCCCGCGAAACCATGGACATCTTTGCCCCGCTGGCCGGGCGCATGGGGATGCAGTGGATGCGCGAGGAACTGGAGGATCTGAGCTTTCGTGTGATCAACCCCGAGGCGCGCAATTCGATCATCCGGCGGTTCATCACCCTGCAGCGTGAAACCGGCGATGTGATCCACAAGATCACCAATGACATTCGCGCCGAGCTGGAAAAGGAAGACATCCAGGCCGATGTGTTCGGGCGCGCCAAGAAACCCTATTCGATCTGGCGCAAGATGGAGGAAAAGCAGCAGAGCTTTTCGCGCCTGTCCGACATTTACGGGTTCCGCGTGATCACCCGCTCCGAAATGGATTGCTATCGTGTTTTGGGGGTCATTCACCAACGCTGGCGCGCGGTGCCCACCCGTTTCAAAGATTACATTTCTCAGCCGAAATCGAACGGCTACCGCTCGATCCACACCACGGTCTCCGGCCGGGACGGCAAACGGGTCGAGGTTCAGATCCGCACGCGTCAGATGCATGAGGTCGCCGAAAGCGGCGTGGCCGCGCATTGGTCCTATCGTGACGGTGTGCGTGCCCAGAACCCCTTTGCCGTGGACCCGGCCAAATGGCTGGCCCAACTGACCGAACGGTTTGAGAATGCCGACGACCATTCCGAGTTTCTGGAACATGTGAAGCTCGAAATGTATTCGGACAAGGTGTTCACCTTCACGCCCAAGGGCGAGGTGGTGTCTCTGCCGAAAGGGGCCACGCCGCTGGACTATGCCTATGCCATCCACACGCGGATCGGGGACAGTTGTGTGGGCGCCAAGGTCGATGGTATTCGCGTGCCGCTCTGGACCCGTTTGAAAAACGGTCAGTCCGTCGAGATCCTGACCGCCGAAGGGCAGCGTCCGCAGGCGACATGGTTGGATATCGTTGTGACTGGCCGCGCCAAGGCCGCGATCCGCAAATCGTTGCGCGAAGAGGACCGCGAACGCTTCGTGAAGCTAGGCCGGGAACTGGTGCGCGTGGCCTTTGAACATGTCGGAAAGAAAGCCTCTGAAAAAGCGCTGGCGACCGCTGCCAAACAGATGTCTCTGGTGAACACAGAAGAGCTTCTGGCGCGGTTGGGGTCTGCTGAGCTGACGGCCTCTGACGTGGTGAACGCGGTCTATCCCGAGCTGGTGCGCGACAGCGGTGCTATTGATGCCAACCGTGCGGTTCTGGGCCTGTCCGACGGCGAAAGCTACAATCGGGCGAAATGCTGTCAGCCGGTTCCAGGGGAACGCATCGTGGGGATCACCTATCGCGGCAAAGGCGTTGTGATCCACACCATCGATTGCCCGGCGCTGGAAGATCTGGAGAGCCAGCCGGAACGCTGGGTGGATCTGCAATGGCACGCCGGGCCGCACGCGGCGGAACATACGGTGTCGCTCGATCTCACGATATCCAATGACGCTGGTGTTTTGGGGCGCATCTGCACGTTGATCGGGGAGCAGAAGGCCAATATCTCGGATTTGACTTTCTTGGATCGCACGCCAGATTTTTACCGGTTGATCCTGGATGTGGATCTTCGGGATGTGGAGCATCTGCATGCCGTGATGTTGGCGCTGGAAGCGGAAAGTGACGTGGCGCGCGTGCGGCGGTATCGCAATCTGGACCGAAAACCTTAAAGCCGAGGGCAACAGGAGAGCCGGTGGTTTTTAAGCGCCGCGATAAACTCACGCCGCTGAAAAGGCTGGCGCAAGCGGTCTGGCCCAAGGGCGGCTGGTCGCGCGCTGTCCGCTACATGAAACACCGCCTGCACCGGTTGCCCGATACGCCCCGCAAGATCGCCCGCGGTGTTGCGGCGGGCGTGTTCACGGTTTTCACCCCCTTTTACGGCCTGCATTTCGTTTTGGCTTTCGTGTTTGCAAAGGTCGTTCGGGGCAATGTGCTGGCGGCGCTGCTGGCGACCTTTGTGGGCAACCCGCTGACCTATGTGCCCATCGGGGTGTTCTCGATGAAAATGGGGCACTTTTTGTTGGGCAGCCAGTTCGACCATGCGCATGAACGGTCTTTCGTCGGGAAGTTTTTCGATGCAGGGGATGATTTCTGGCAGAATTTCATGGCGCTTTTCACCGATCGCGATGCCAATTGGGATGGGTTGATCCGGTTTGCCCATGAAATTTTCCTGCCCTATCTGGTTGGGGGCATCCTGCTGGGGTTGGCCGCAGCCGTTGCGGCCTATTCGCTGTCATGGCCGATGATTGCAGCCTATCAGGCGCGCCGGTCGGGCGCGCTGCGCGCCAAGCTGGAAGAGCGGCGGCGAAAGAAAGCGCAGGCCCGTAAAGACACCGGCAAGTAACGAGCGTCGCAGGGACTGGGCTGCGCACAACAGCGTGTGATCGCATAAATCAGGGATTGTCGTTTTTCTTTTTCAGCGCGGACGCTATGGTCTGCGCAAATTTATCAGAACCGCCAAGGACACCCGAATATGACTGTCTCTTCTCCGCTGCGTCTCGGTATGAACATTGATCACGTGGCCACTGTGCGCAATGCGCGTGGCTCGGAATACCCGGATCCGATCCGTGCCGCCAAACTGGCCGAAGAGGCGGGCGCGGACGGCATCACCGCGCATCTGCGAGAAGATCGTCGCCACATCACCGACACTGATATTGAGCGGCTGGTGGCCAATCTGTCGGTGCCACTGAACTTTGAAATGGCGGCGACCGATGAAATGCAGGCTATCGCCCTGCGTCACAAACCCCATGCCGTGTGCATCGTCCCCGAAAAACGCGAGGAGCGCACGACGGAAGGTGGTCTTGAGGTGGCCCGGGAGGAAAACCGTCTGGCGCATTTCATCGCGCCGCTGCGTGAGACCGGGTGCCGGGTTTCTCTGTTCGTCGGTGCAGACCGTCCGCAGATCGAGGCTGCGCATCGCATCGGGGCCGCTGTGGTCGAATTGCATACCGGCGCCTATTGCGACCTGCACGCCGAAGGGCGCTTTGCTGAGCGGGACGAAGAGTTGAAGCGGCTGACGGACATGGCGCAACTGGCCCATGAACTCGGTTTGGAAGTGCATGCCGGTCACGGTCTGACCTATGACACGGTGGCCCCGATTGCGGCGCTGCCGGAAATCGTGGAGTTGAATATCGGCCATTTTCTGATCGGCGAAGCGATATTCCGGGGCATTCAGCCCGCCATTCAGGAAATGCGTCGTCTTATGGACGAGGCGCGCGGGTAATCACCCGGCCCAGGGGGGTGTTCTGTATCCGTAGGTAAAATCATGAATTATTGGCGATATATTGGTGTTCTGCTTGGATTGAATGTTCTGGTCGGCCTGATCCTTTGGGGGCTGGAAGGCTATTTTAACCTGGGTAGCAGTGCTGGGTCTGGCGCAGGTGTCGCGCCGGTGCTCGGGGCGGCGATGCTTGAGGGTACCTACTTTGCCAAGGCCAACCGGCGCCTGCCTGAGAAGGCGGAAAAGCGGCTGGTCGCGCGCGGCGCTGTGCTCGTGCATCTCGTTCTTTTTGCGGTTGCCTTTGTCTGGGGCGCGTATGCCTTTCGGTCCGAGTTGCAGCCGGGGGAGGCGCTGCCCTTGCTGTTCGTTTTCGTGATCGTGACAATACTCCTGCTGCTCCTGATCTATTGGATCAGCGGGTGGAGCTTTGGGATGGGTGCCAAGACGCAGGTGAAGGCAGATGAGAAGAAGCAAAAGACAGGGCAATAACCCGGCTGCACTTACGCTGGCGCCTTGGGTCCGTCAAAGCTTGGGGGGCAGTATATGATCCTTGGTATCGGCACCGATCTTGCCAATATCGACCGGATTTCCGGCACGCTGGCGCGTTTTGGCACACGGTTCAAGAACCGGGTGTTCACCGAGGCCGAACAGGCCAAGGCGGAGCGTCGCAGGGACGTGGCGGGCACCTATGCCAAACGCTGGGCTGCGAAAGAAGCCTGTTCCAAGGCGCTTGGAACCGGGCTGGCCATGGGAATTTCGTGGAAAGACATGTCGGTGCGCAACCTGCCGACCGGGCAACCGGTGATGGAGGTCACCGGTTGGGCGAAAGACCGTCTGGCAGAGATGACGCCACCGGGGCATGAGGCGATCATTCATGTCACGCTGACAGACGATCACCCCTGGGCGCAGGCCTTTGTGGTGATCGAGGCCCGACCGATCGCGGAGGAAGACGGCTGAAAAGGGGCGAAAAACCGGTAGTAACGGGGCTGAGACTTGACTCCGATGCCGCAGCCTTTCATGAACCCCATGCATCACGGATGCAGTATTTTTCCCCGAAGGAATGACATCACAATGAGCAGTACCAAGGACAGTGCGGTCGAGACCGTCAAAACCGTTGTTTATGCGCTTTTGATTGCGGGCATTTTCCGAACGTTTTTCTTCCAGCCGTTTTACATCCCGTCGAGCTCGATGAAAGACACGCTGCTGATTGGGGATTTCCTCTTCGTCAACAAGATGGCCTATGGCTATTCGACCTATTCCTGC
Source organism: uncultured Celeribacter sp. (assembly GCF_963675965.1). Taxonomy (NCBI): domain Bacteria; kingdom Pseudomonadati; phylum Pseudomonadota; class Alphaproteobacteria; order Rhodobacterales; family Roseobacteraceae; genus Celeribacter; species uncultured Celeribacter sp. Next base: position 2,347,017 of record NZ_OY780935.1, read on the forward strand.
CCGAAGCTGGTGAACTTCCTATGCCCGATCTCCGGTCGTATCCTTGGAAGCGAGCCCGAGCGTGGCGACATCGTTGTGTTTGAACATCCCACCCAGCACCGCACCTTCGTGAAACGGCTGATCGGTCTGCCCGGCGATCAGGTGCAGATGCGCGACGGCGTGATTTTCCTGAACGGTGAAGAAGTGCCGCAGACGCCAGATGGCGAGTTCATCGAAACCTATGCGCCTCAGGGGGCAGCGCGCAGCCTGCCGCGATGTGCCAATCCGGCGCCGGGGATCGGCAGCGATTGCGTGAAAGAGAAGTTCATCGAAACCCTGCCCGGCGGTCGTCAGCATTCCATCCTCAACGTGACCAACACGCGTGTGGACAACACCGGCGTGTTCACCGTTCCGGAAGGCAATTATTTCTTCATGGGCGACAACCGCGACAATTCCGCCGACAGCCGTGTGGCGCAGCCTTCGGGTGTGGGCTTTGTGCCTGAGAAATATCTGCTGGGCCGGGTGGACCGGGTGATGTTCTCTTCGGCAGGCAAACATCTTGTGTATTTCTGGGATTGGCGCAAAGATCGTTTCTTCAAGGAGCTGATGTGAAGATTTCTGCCGACGTCAAATCTTTTCAAACCCGGCTCGGGTATGAGTTTTCTCAACCCGACTTACTGCTGCGCGCACTGACCCATAGCTCCATTTCCTCGGCGACGCGTCCGGACAACCAGCGGCTGGAGTTTCTGGGGGATCGGGTACTGGGGCTGGTCATGGCGGAAGCGCTGTTCGAAGTGGACAAGAAGGCCAGCGAAGGCCAGCTTGCGCCGCGGTTCAACGCGCTGGTGCGCAAGGAAACCTGTGCCGACGTCGCGCGTGAAATCGATCTGGGCGCGGTTTTGAAGCTGGGTCGCTCGGAAATGATGTCCGGCGGACGCCGCAAAGAGGCGCTGCTCGCGGACGCGATGGAGGCGGTGATCGCCGCCGTGTATCGTGACGGGGGATTTGACGTGGCCAAGGCGCTGGTGCGTCGGCTATGGTCGGATCGGATCGACACTGTCGATGCCGATGCACGCGATCCGAAAACCGCGCTTCAGGAATGGGCACAGGCCCGCGGTCAAAAGCCGCCGAAATATGCCGAAGTGGCCCGCAAAGGGCCGGATCATGCGCCGGTGTTCACCATTGAGGTGTCTTTGGACAGCGGTCAGGCGAAACGTGCCGAAGCGTCTTCGAAGCGACAGGCAGAACAATCTGCGGCGAAGGCGCTGCTTTCTCAACTGGAGGCCAAAGATGGCTGATGTGGACGGCGCGACACGCGCAGGGTTTGTGGCTTTGATCGGTGAGCCCAACGCGGGCAAATCCACGCTTTTGAACCGGATGGTCGGGGCCAAGGTGTCGATCGTGACTCATAAGGTTCAGACCACTCGCGCGCGCATTCGCGGCGTAGCGATCGAAGGCGACAGCCAGATCGTGTTTGTGGACACGCCGGGGATCTTTAAGCCCAAGCGTCGGCTGGACCGCGCGATGGTGACGGCGGCCTGGGGCGGTGCGGCGGATGCCGATGTGGTCGTCCTGATGGTCGAGGCGCATCGCGGTCTGACCGAAGGTGTCGAGGCCATTCTCAACGCGCTGGACGAACATTCGAACCCCAATCAGAAAATTGCTCTGGCGATCAATAAAATCGACATGGTGCCGGTGGAAAAACTGCTGGCGCTGACAAAGGTGATGAACGAACGTCGTGCCTTTGCCGAAACCTTCATGATCTCGGCCGAAAAAGGGCGCGGGGTCGACGATCTGCGCAAATGGCTTGCGGCGCAATTGCCGCTGGGGCCGTGGCTCTATCCCGAGGATCAGATTGCCGATCTGCCGATGCGCATGATCGCGGCGGAGATCACCCGCGAAAAGCTGACGTTGAACCTGCATCAGGAACTGCCGTATCAGCTGACGGTCGAGACGGAGAAATGGGAGGAGCGTAAGGATGGCTCCGCCCGTGTCGACCAGATCGTCTATGTGGCCCGCGATGGCCATAAGGGCATTCTGCTGGGCCACCGGGGCGAAACGATCAAACGCATTTCCCGGGCCGCGCGCGAAGAGCTGTCCGAGTTTCTGGGCCGCAAGGTGCATCTGTTCCTGCAGGTCAAAGTGCGCCCGAACTGGCTGGAAGAGGCTGAACGCTACGGCGAGATGGGTCTCGATTTCAAAGACGGAAACTGATGGTGCGGCTCACCGCAGATGTTTGGGTCTCGGCCTATCTGACGCGGCTGCGTCTGGCCGATATCCCGGCCTTTGTTGTGCGGCGCGGGGACAGCACCGCCGGGGCGGTGATCGTCAAACTGAATACGCTCGACGGGCGTGCCGTGGCCTTTCAACGTGAATTCAACCTGATGGAAGACCGTCGCGACTGGGGCGTTCTGGCGGAGGGCGACGAAGCGAACGTGGATGCATCCCTGATGAAGCAACGGCAGTTCGACCCGGATCTTTGGGTGATCGAAGTCGAAGACCGCCTAGGGCGTACTCTGCTGGATGAGCCGGGATTGCGCGACTGAGGCGCCGATTGACGTCTTGGGGCAAAGGGATAAGACTTTGCCCAATGATTTGACCAACACCACGGGATCGCATGATCGAATGGCGCGATGAGGGTGCGGTTCTGGCCGTACGCAAACATGGGGAGACCTCGGTGATCGTCGAGGTCTTTACCCAGTCGCATGGGCGTCATGCAGGCGTGGTTCGCGGGGGCATTTCCCGCAAAATGGCGCCGCATTTGCAGCCCGGCGGCCAGATCGCCGTGACCTGGAAAGCCCGGTTAGAAGATCATCTGGGCAGTTTCACGATCGAACCTTTGAAAAGTCGCGCTGTGGTGATGTCCGATCCGCTGGCGCTGGCGGCACTGACGTCGGTGACCAGCCTTCTGGCCTTTGTGTTGCCCGAACGCGAACCGCATGACTACCTGTATCAGGACAGTCTCAGCCTGCTGGACCGCCTGGGGCAGGACCCGATGTGGCCGCTGGCCTATCTCCATTGGGAAGTGGCCTTGCTCGAAGAACTGGGTTTCGGGCTTGATCTGTCCTCTTGTGCGGTGACCGGTTCGCCCGATGATCTGGTCTTTGTGTCTCCCAAGACCGGACGCGCGGTTAGCCGCCAAGGGGCAGGTGACTGGGCGGATCGCCTGTTGCCGCTGCCGCAGTGTCTTTTGGGGCAGTCTTCGCTGGACTACGGCGAAGTGGGGCAGGGGCTGCGGACGACGGGGCATTTCCTGACCCGGATCGCGGCAGAGCTGTCTGACCGTCCCCTGCCGGCCGCGCGGGCGCGGCTTTTGGACCGGCTTGCGAAAAAGGCGGCGCAATCCGCACCGCCTTTCTAGGGTTTCGCATTTGCGCGAAATGCGCTCAGGCCAGAAGACGGCGGGCAATCACCTGCGCCTGAATTTCGCCTGCGCCTTCGAAAATGTTCAGAATACGCGCGTCACAGAGGATGCGGCTGATCTGATATTCCAGAGCAAAGCCGTTGCCGCCGTGGATTTGCAGCGCATTGTCGGCAGCGGCCCAGGCCACGCGGGCGCCCAGAAGCTTGGCCATGCCGGCCTCAAGGTCGCAGCGGTGTCCATGGTCCTTTTCCCAGGCCGAGAAATAGGTCAGCTGACGCGCCACCATGATTTCCACAGCCATCATCGCCAGCTTGCCTGACACGCGCGGGAATTCGATCAGGGATTTGTCGAACTGTTTGCGGTCCTCGGCATATTGCATGCCGACCTCAAGCGCATTTTGTGCAACGCCAATGGCGCGTGCTGCGGTCTGGATGCGCGCGGATTCAAAGGTCTGCATGAGCTGTTTGAAACCCTGGCCTTCGACACCGCCCAGCAGGTTTTCCGCAGGCACTTCGAAGCCATCGAAGCCCAGTTCATATTCCTTCATGCCGCGATAGCCGAGCACTTCGATTTCGCCCCCGGTCATGCCGGGTGTCGGGAAGGCATCGTCATCCGTGCCCGGCGTTTTTTCAGCGAGGAACATCGACAGGCCTTTGTAGTCCGAGGTCGCGGGATCGGTGCGCGCCAGCAGCGTCATGACCGAGGCCCGCGCCGCATGGGTGATCCATGTCTTGTTGCCGGTGACGCTGTAGGTTTCGCCCTCTTTCACCGCGCGGGTGCGCAGGCTGCCAAGGTCCGACCCGGTGTTGGGTTCGGTGAACACAGCTGTTGGCAGCACTTCGGCGGCAGAAATTTTCGGCAGCCAGTGCTCTTTCTGCGCATCGGTGCCGCCGCCCAGGATCAGTTCGGCGGCGATTTCCGAGCGCGTGCCCAGAGAGCCGACGCCGATGTACCCGCGCGACAGTTCTTCCGAGACGACAACCATGGCCGCTTTCGGGAAGCCGAAGCCGCCGAATTCCTCGGGGATGGTCAGACCGAACACGCCCAGTTCGGCAAGCTCGTCGATGATCTCCATCGGTATCAGCTCATCCCGCAGATGCCATTCATGGGCGTAGGGCACGACGCGTTCGTCGGCAAAGCGACGGAACTGTTCGCGCACCATTTCCAGATCGTCATCCAGACCGGAGGCGCCGAATGTGGCATGGCCCTGGTTGTCGCGCATGAGCTGGACCAAACGGGTGCGGGCGCGCACTGAATTGCCCTGCAGCATCAGTTTGACGACTACTTTGTGGCTCGGCTGCACGATGCCCAGACCCAGATCGGACAGGCGGCAGATTTCGCCCTGATTCATCGGAATCCCACCATAAATCTGGCTCAGGTATTCGCCAAAGGCGATCTGATGGATGAGCTGTTCCATTTCGCCGAATTTGCCGTCCGCCTGCAGCGCTTCGGCCCATCTCTGCATCTGCCGCAGGGATTCCACATAGGTCGCGAGCCAGGCCAGCCCATGGGCGGCGGTCTGATTGGCTTCGAGCTTTTTGCCGGAAATCCGGTCGCCGTCGAGAAATTCAGACCGCAGTGCCGCGCGGGCACGATCCAAGAGGGCTTCTGCCGGGGCCACGGCCGCACCGGTGAGCGCCAGAAGATCGGGCAAAATGGGATGTGTCATGGTCAGCTCCTGTTCATCGAGGGCCATGGGATTCTCTCCTCCTGATGTCTGGATCTTGTCTATGTCTTTCGCAGGTGCAGCGCAATAATATTCTGAATGAAATGCCTAAAAGGTTCTAAAGTGTCGCAACGAAATTTCTCCATTGTAACCACAGGCAATTCTCGTATCTGGCCACATAAATGCTGCGCGCTAGCCCTATACGCAGGCCCCTGCTTGGTTCTATCAGGGGGGCATGTTTGATATATTCCTGACGCTCCTCACCCCTGCTCAATTGCTGTTTGCGCTTGCCGTTGCCCTGCTCGCGGGCTTCGTCAAAGGCGCGACGGGTTTTGCCATGCCGATGATCATCCTGTCGGGACTGGGCTCCTTTCTGGCGCCGGAACTGGCGCTGGCGGGGCTGATCCTGTCGACGCTGGTCTCGAATATCTGGCAGGCGCTGCGGGGTGGGGCCGGCGATGCGCTGGCCGCTGCCAAGGCCTATAAACTCTATATCGGGGCGCTTTTGGTGATGATCCTGCTGTCAGCACAGCTGGTTGTCATCTTGCCGCAGTCGGCTGTTTTCCTGTCACTGGGTGTGATCATTGTCTTGCTGGCGACCTATCTGCTGATCGGCCCGGCGCTGCGCATCCCGCCGCATCATCGCGGGTTTTATGATCTTGGGTTGGGGGCCGTGTCCGGGTTTATCGGTGGGATCGCCGGAATCTGGGGGCCGCTGACAGTGGCCTATCTGACGGCGGTCGACACGCCGAAGAAGATGCAGATCAAAATCACCGGAGTGATTTTTGCGACCGGGGCGATGACGCTGTTTCTGGCCCATATCCGGTCCGGCGTGCTGAACAGGGACACCTTGCCGCTGTCGGCGATCCTGCTGGTGCCCGCGATTGCGGGGATGATGCTGGGGCATCAGGTGCAGGATCGGCTGGACCAGAAAAAGTTCAAACGCGCAACGCTGCTTGTATTGCTGATCGCGGGGTTCAACCTAATCCGGCGCGGGCTGTTTTAATTGGCCATCATCTGTTCGTGACGTAGCTTGATCTCTGCAATCTTGGGATTGAGGGACATCAGGAACGTGGCGATGGCTTCGGGTTCTCCCTCGTCCAGCCAGATTTCGGGCATCTGATCGATTCCGCGGATCGCGGTTTCGACGTCATGCAGGGTCGAGCCCTGAATGTCCGGTCCGCTTTCCCCAAGCGCTTCGTCGCCGTGACAGGCGGCGCATGTGTCCAAAAACAGCTGTTGTCCCCGGATCGCCTGCGTGGGGTCAAGCACGGGTGGCTCGGCTTTGAGCGCTCCAGGGCACAGAAAGACGGAGATCAGGGCGGACATGAGGCTGTATGAATATCGCATGTCCGCGATATTGCAGAGTTGCGTGACCGGCAGATGACAGTTGGGAAGAGAGGACGCTTTTGCGTGGCGCGCTTGGCTGCTTCCAGAAAAAAATCGCCCCGGACCGTCGTCTGGGGCGATTTCAAGGGGCGTGACTTTGCCGGTTGGCTTAGCCGAGAGCGGCCGCTTTCACATCTTCGTCGATGAAGGGCAGATACTGTTCAAAGTTCTCAGCGAACATTTTGACAAGTTTCTCGGCCTGCGCGTCGAAGGCGTCCTTGTCATGCCAAGTGCGACGCGGGTCGAGCAGAACATCGGCGACGCCCGGCACAGAGATCGGAACTTCGAAGCCGAAGTTTTCGTCCTTGCGGAATTCGACCTCAGCCAGCGATCCATCCAGAGCCGCAGCCAGCAGGTTGCGGGTGGCTTTGATCGGCATGCGCGATCCGGTGCCGAACGCGCCGCCAGTCCAGCCGGTGTTCACCAGCCAGCAGGTTGCGCCGTGTTTCGCGATCTTTTCGCGCAGAAGGTTGCCGTAGGCTTCCGGGCGGCGTGGCATGAAGGGCGCACCAAAACAGGTCGAGAAGGTCGGAATCGGCTCGGTCACACCGACCTCGGTGCCCGGCGTTTTCGAGGTGAAGCCGGAGAGGAAGTGATACATCGCCTGCGCCGGTGTCAGACGCGAGATCGGCGGCAGAACACCAAAGGCGTCGCAGGTCAGCAGAATGATGTTTTTCGGGTGACCGCCCAGCGACGTCGAAGACGCATTGGAGATATAGTGCAGCGGATAGGCGCAGCGCATGTTGTCGGTCAGGCTGTTGTCTTCGAAGTTCAGATCTTTGGTGTGTTCATCAAAGGTCATGTTTTCGATGACGGTGCCGAATTTCGACGTGGTCGCGTAGATTTCCGGTTCGGCTTCGGCCGAGAGGTTGATCGTTTTCGCGTAGCAGCCGCCTTCGAAGTTGAAGGTGCCGCGCTCAGACCAGCCATGTTCGTCATCGCCGATCAGAACGCGCGATTCATCGGCGGACAATGTCGTTTTGCCGGTGCCCGAAAGACCAAAGAAGATCGCGGTGTCGACCGGGTTGCCCGGAGCGTGGTTGGCGGAGCAGTGCATCGCCATGACGCCTTTGCCCGGCAGAATGTAGTTGAGAAGGGTGAAGACGCCCTTCTTGTTTTCGCCGGCATAGGCGGTGCCGCCGATCAGGATCATTTTCTTGTCGAAGTTCAGCGCGATCACGGTGCCGGAGCGGCAGCCGTGCTTTTCAGGATCCGCGGTGAAGGTCGGGCAGTTGATGATGGTGAAGTCAGCGTGGAAATCATCCAACTCTTTCACCTCGGGGCGACGCAGCATGGTCCGGATGAACAGGCCGTGCCAAGCCAGTTCGGTGATCATGCGCACGTCAAGGCGGTGTTCCGGATCGGCGCCGCCGTAGAGATCTTCGACGAAGTAATCCTTGCCTTTCATGTGTTCCAGCATGTCGGCCTGCAGAACATCGAATTTGGCCGGATCCATCGGCTGGTTGTTTTCCCACCAGATGTGCTCTTCGACACCCGGGGTGCGAACCACAAATTTGTCCTTAGGAGAACGACCGGTGTGTTCCCCGGTGGTGACGATCAAAGACCCACCTTTGCCGAGAGTCCCCTCTCCACGTTTCAATGCTTCTTCAATGAGCGCCGGCTCGAGAAGATTGTAATAGACTTGGCCAAGCCCTGTAATGCCTTGGTCGTCCAATGTGAAAGCCGGGTTCACGCGTCCGGTTGTCATGGTGCAGTCTCCCCGCCGTGTCCTTGACGGCGTCTCTGATAGTAGAATAACGCGAAAGGGCCATTCGCGGTCAGACAGTCCCTTGGTCCGACGGTAGTGCTATACCACGCCAACCCGCACCGTAAACAGGACCGAAGCGCACAGTTAGCGCAACCATCAGGTCGTTAGCGTAAACAGCGGGACACAAGCATTCCAAATTAGCAAAGCAAAAACCTTGCATTCATTCCAGTGACCTAGAGTCTGATTATTTCCAAACTGTTAAGAATTCGCTTGCTGATCTCTGGTTGTACCTCTGATTCGCGGTTTCGCTTGATTTGACCCTTAAAAACCCTGATGATGCCGGGAAAAATTGACTGGGATGAGCAGCTGAAGGATTTCAAAAATGTCACGCATCGCCCTCGTGGATGACGACAGGAACATTTTGACCTCGGTGTCGATGACGCTTGAGGCCGAGGGGTTTGAGGTGGAAACCTACAATGACGGGCAATCCGCCTTAGATGCGTTTAACAAACGCCTGCCAGATATGGCGGTTTTTGACATCAAGATGCCGCGGATGGACGGGATGGATCTGCTGCAGCGCGTACGGCAGAAAACCAATATGCCGGTGATTTTTCTGACTTCAAAAGACGATGAAATCGACGAGGTGCTGGGCTTGCGTATGGGCGCGGACGATTATGTCAAAAAGCCTTTTTCGCAACGTCTTCTGGTTGAACGCATCCGCGCGCTGCTGCGCCGTCAGGAAGCCCGCGCCGGGGTCGAGGTGGCTGGTGACAGCGAAGAGACCAAGGTCATGGTGCGGGGCGAACTGGAAATGGATCCGCTGCGCCATGCTGTCACCTGGAAGGGCAAGGACGTCACGCTGACCGTGACTGAATTCCTGCTGCTGCAGGCTCTGGCCCAGCGCCCCGGATTTGTCAAATCCCGCGATCAACTGATGGATGTGGCTTATGACGATCAGGTCTATGTCGATGACCGGACCATCGACAGCCACATCAAGCGCCTGCGCAAGAAAATGCGGACGGTGGATTCCGACTTCTCTGCAATCGAAACCCTCTACGGGATCGGTTACAGATACAATGAGGAATAATGGAGCCACCCTCCCGCATGGATCGTCATAAGGCCAAAGGCCATTCGGAAGATGCAGATGTCGTACTCGGGGACGATTGGGTCGCGCCGCGGATTTCCGATGAAGATCTGCGGGCGTCGCGTGAGAAACGACATTTCATCGCGCTGAACCGTTCGCCTCTGGCGCAGAAGATCATCACCTTCAATCTGGTCGCGATCATTCTCATGGTGGCGGGGATTCTTTATCTGAATCCCTTCCGCGATAGTCTGGTGGTGCAGCGTGAAATGGCGATGGTGACCGAGGCGACGCTGATTGCCGATATGCTGGCGCATACTGCCGGGCAGGACGGTTTGATCAACGGTAGCAGCGGCAGCGAAGACGCGCAGGCTCTGCAAAACGTGTTTGACATTCCTTTGGCCGAAAACGTCTATATTTTCGATGCCGACGCGGCGCTGATTTCTTCGACCGAAGGCATGCCGCGCCAACATCCGGCACATCTGGACGGGTTTCAGGTGGAGGGGCGGTCGACGATCATCACCGATTTTCTGAATCGGGTCTGGTCGGCGATCACGATGTCGAGCCAGCCACCGGCAACACAGCAGGACGCGGGCCAGTATATTTCCGAACTGGCTTCGGCGGCGATTTCAAATGAAATCCATGTGCAGACTGGCACTGATGCGTCGGGGGCAACGGTCTTTGCCGTGGCCGCCCCGATTGTCGCCCGCCTTGATGGGGGAGCGAAAACCCTGGGGGTCGTCGGTCTGGTGTCGGGGGAGGGCGAGATCGACGCGCTGGTGCGCGTCGAACGCGAACAGATCCTGCAGGTCTTCGTGATCGCCATTCTCGTGTCCATCGGGCTGAGCCTTGTTCTGGCCTCGACCATCGCCAATCCGCTCTCCGATCTCGCGGCTGCCGCAGAAATCGGGCGAGACAAGAATAGCCGCAAAATGGCCCCGGGACGGATCCGCATCCCGGATCTAACCGGACGCCCGGACGAGATCGGGCGCCTGTCGGGCGCGCTACGGGGGATGGTGTCGGCGCTCTATGATCGGATCGACGCCAATGAACAGTTCGCTGCGGATGTGGCGCATGAAATCAAAAACCCTCTGGCCTCTCTGCGTTCCGCCGTCGGATCTCTGCGGATGATCAAGAAGGAAGAACACCGCGCCAAGCTGCTCGATGTGATCGAACATGATGTGCGGCGGCTCGACCGTCTGGTGTCTGATATTTCCAATGCTTCCCGTCTCGACAGTGAACTGGTCAAGGAAGAGGAAGAAGAGTTCGACCTGCTCAAGATGCTTTCCGCGCTGATCGACTATCTGTCGCAGGAAGCGCAGGAGAAAGGGGTCGATTGCATTTCCGACATGCCGGACCGTCCGATCATCATTTCAGGTCTTGAGGCGCGACTGGCACAGGTCTTTGTGAACCTTATCACCAATGCGATTTCGTTCTGTGAAGACGGCGACGCGATCCGGGTCTGGGTGCGCCGGCGCGACCAGCGTGTGCTGATCGTGGTCGAAGATACCGGGCCCGGCATTCCCGAAGAGGCGCTGACCAAGGTTTTCAAACGTTTCTATTCGGAACGGCCCGAAGGGCAGTTCGGCAACAATTCCGGTCTGGGGCTGGCGATCTCGAAACAGATCGTTGAGGCACATGGCGGGGTGATCTGGGCGGAAAATATCCGTCCGACGGATGCCGATGTCACTTCTGAACCGCTTGGGGCGCGGTTTGTCGTCGGCCTGCCGCTGTAGGCACATGCGGGGGCAATGGCATGTCGGCTTTGAAGTCTGAAAACCTGCATGCATGTTGCGTGGCACTGGATGCGTCGCGCGCCCTGCTGATCCGTGGTCCGTCGGGCAGTGGCAAATCCAGCCTTGCGCTGGGCCTTATGGCCTTGGGCGCCCGGCTGGTCGCGGACGACCGGACGATCGTACATGCCGATGCAGAGGGACGGCTTTGGGCTGAGGCGCCGGAGACGATTTTCGGCATGATCGAGGCACGTGGTCTTGGACTGTTAAGCGCGACCGCATTGCAACAGGCCGAGATCAAAGGCATCGTCGATCTGGCCCGAACCGAGCCTGAGCGCTTGCCGCCGTGCCGTGAAACCGCTTTGATGGGGGTCACTGTTCCACTGATGTATCAGGTGGAGGGGCCGCAGTTCGCGCCCGCCCTGATCCAATGGCTCAAAGGAGGGCGTGTCGGGTGATGACCACAGAACCAGTTCCGTCTACGCAGCTGCGCCGCCGTGTCGTGCTGGTGACCGGGCCGTCGGGGGCGGGGCGGTCGACTGCGATCAATGCGCTGGAAGACCTCGGCTATGAGGTCATCGACAACCTGCCGATCTCATTGCTGCCCCGGCTTCTGGATGGGCATGCGCTGAGCCGCCCGCTGGCCCTTGGACTGGATGTGCGCAATCGTGATTTTTCGGTGGCGGGGGTGATAGAGGTGATCGACCGGCTGACCCGCACCCCGGATTACGAACCCGAAGTGCTGTATCTGGATTGTTCCTCAGAGGTGCTGATCCGGCGCTATTCCGAAACCCGCCGGCGACACCCGCTGTCTCCGGCAGAACCGGTGCAGGATGGTGTGGCACGGGAAATGGATCTGTTGCTGCCTTTGAGGTCACGGGCAGATATTGTTATCGACACCTCCGAAATGACCCCGCACCAGCTGCGCGATGAAATCGAGCGCTGGTTTGCCGAGGGGCAGGCGGCGGATATGGCGCTCTCGGTGCAGAGCTTTTCCTACAAACGCGGCATGCCGCGCGGGGTCGATATGGTGTTCGACGTAAGGTTTCTGGCGAATCCCTATTGGAATCCGGCCCTGCGCGCGTTGAACGGCACTGATCCGCGCGTGCAGGCCTATGTCCGCAGCGATCCGCGGTTCGAGGCGTTCTTCCAGAAAGTGCTGGAACTCACCTTGTTGCTGCTGCCGGCCTATGAAGAAGAGGGCAAAAAGCATCTGTCGATCGCCTTTGGCTGCACAGGAGGACAACACAGATCCGTCACCCTCGCGGAAATTCTTTCCAAAGCCCTTGCGGAACATGATTGGCAGGTGTCAATTAGACATCGGGAATTGGAACGCCGTCAAAACGGCATTTGATCGGGGAAACTCGGGTGATCGGAATTGTCATCGTCGCACATGGCGGTCTGGCCAAAGAATATCTGGCCGCGGTGGAACATGTGGTGGGCAAACAAGTAGGTATCGAAGCGATTTCGATCGAACCGGATCACGACCGATCCGCGAAACAGAAAGAAATCTGCGCGGCAGCAGACGATGTGGATTCGGGCGACGGCGTGGTGCTGGTAACCGATATGTTCGGCGGCAGCCCGTCGAATCTGTCACTGATGGCTTGTCATAACGATGATCGCCGGATCATTTACGGGGCCAATCTGCCGATGCTGATCAAATTGGCGAAATCTCGTCACAAATCCGTCAGCGATGCCGTGGGAAACGCATTGGATGCGGGGCGCAAATATATCGACAGTTTCGACGTGTTGAGCCGTTAAAGATAATAAGACTTTAGGGAAGAGAATGGCTTCGGTTACGAGAACGCATGAGATTATCAACGTCAAAGGTCTGCACGCACGGGCTTCGGCAAAATTTGTTGAAACGGTCGAAGACTTTGACGCCAGCGCCGAGGTGTCCAAGGATGGGCTGAGCACCGCCGGGGACAGTATTATGGGGCTTTTGATGTTGGCAGCTTCCAAAGGAACCACTATTGACGTGACCACGAGCGGGCCAGACGCCGCTGCCCTTGCGGATGCGTTGGAGGCCCTGATCAAGGACCGATTTGGCGAGGATATGTAAAGTGTCGCAGCAAGAAGACGGAGCTGAGCTTCACGCTCCTAAGCCGGGCGACGCGGAATTCGTGAAATACGATGCGCGCCGGCTGTCCTACGCTGGTACCTTTTCCGATCCTTCCAAAGTTCTGATCATCCGCTCGATCGAATGGGTGACTGGCAAGTTGCCGCTTTTGCGCCGTATCCGCCGGTTTGAACGCATGGGCACCCCGATGGGGCAGCCGTTCTTCCGTCAGGCGCTCGAAGTCATGGGGATCGAGGTCCAGACGCCCGCCGAACAGGTTGCCAAGATTCCGGCCTCCGGGCCGCTGGTCGTCGTTGCCAATCATCCGCACGGGCTGGTGGACGGACTGGTCATGGCCGAACTGATCGGCCAGGTGCGCACCGATTACAAGATTCTGACGCGCTCGCTTTTGACCGGCATCCGTGAAATCGATCCCTTCATGCTGCCGGTGCCCTTCCCGCATGAACCCGACAGCCACCGGGAATCGATCAAGATGCGCAATGAGGCGATGGAAACGCTCAAGGCGGGTGGGGTGATCATCCTGTTTCCGGCGGGTGCCGTGGCCTCGTCTGAAAGCTGGTGGGGGCCGGTGAAGGAAAAGGACTGGAACCCGTTTACGGCCAAAATGGTGTTGAAATCGGGCGCAACCGTGCTGCCGATCTTCTTCCCGGGCCGCAACACGCGTCTGTATCAGATTGCCGACAAAATCGCGGCGAGCTTCCGTCAGGGGCTGTTGCTGCATGAGATCGCGCATTCGCTCGACAAGCCTCAGGCACCGGTGATCGGGGACCCGCTGTCGCCCGAAGATCTGCAGGATTGGAAAAGCAAGCCGCGAGATTTCATGAACTGGTTGCGCACGCACACGCTGGCGCTTGGGGGACGCACCGACTGATCCGTGTTGCTGGAGCCGTCCGCAAGTCCAAGAAAGGGGCCCGCAAGGCCCCTTTCTTGTGAGTGAAGTGGCCTTGCGCTCAGCGCGTCGGTACCGGCGTTTCGCCACGGTAGTCATAGA